>JAFQKD010000173.1 GCA_017397075.1 Oscillospiraceae bacterium
GTACAACGCCAGAATGCAGATCACCATCTGGGGCAACGAAGAGGACAGTCTGCTCTTTGACTACGCATGGAAAGAGTGGTCCGGTCTCATCGGAGATTACCACAAGGTACGCTGGCAGAAGTTCTTTGCCATGCTGGAGGAAGAGGCGAAGAAGGGCACTGACTACCCGGCTTATGAGGATTCCCTGCGGGTCTTTGAAAACCGTATTGTCTGGCACGCCAGCGATTTCTACAAAGAACTTGGTGATTGGGAATCCGCCTGGATTCACAGCACCGAAGCAATTCCCCTGCCCGAAGTCAATGACGAATATGTTTTCGACCTGATTGAAAAATACGCCGCCAAAATCTGACAAAAAGATGCCCGGATGCAACGCATCCGGGCATCTTTTTCCTGTTCAGTTCAGTGCTCTGTGGGCATGGGCACAAATGGCGGTAAAGCTGGCTTCGCTGATGTCATGCTCGATCTTGCAGGCATCCTCACGGGCAGTCGCAGGATCCACACCAAGATGGACAAGAAAATCCGTCAGCATCTTGTGGCGGGTGTACATCCTCTGGGCAACTTCAAATCCGCTCTCCGTCAAAATGATATGCCCGTCAGGCTCCATGGTGATATGTCCGCTTTCCCGAAGACGCTTTGTGGCATAGCTGACGCTGGGTTTTGTCACGCCCATGCGCTCCGCAACATCCACAGAACGGATATACCCCCGCTCCTCTTTGAGCATGAGCATGGTCTCCAGATAATCTTCGGAAGCTTTCTGAATTCTCACGGGCAAACAAACCACCTTCTCCTGTACTTTTGTTAAGAATACCATATTCCCGCAAAAATTGCAAGCAATCAGAATCTTCTTTCCGTTTTTGAAAAAAGCGGCTCTTTCGCATTCGCGAAAGAACCGCTTTTCCGAATTAGTTTTCCCGGATCATGCCGGAAACAAGAAGCTTTTCTTCCGGCACCTGACTGAGAGCCGCTGCCTTCAGCGGAGCGATCTCCGCCTGCGTCATGGCACCTCTGCCGTCATACTCCCACTGACGTTCAAGCTTATCGTACTTGGATACGCACACGCCGTTAAAGGCGCACATTTCCCAGCGGGTGGTGACATCCAGAATATTCTCCCGGATAAAACCGCCGATGGCGCGGATGTTCTCCTCCAGAGCGGTGGCCCCGGGGATCAGCGGGGTGCGGATCCAGATTTCCATGGGGTGATCTGCTTTGCGGATGTATTCTGCGGCAAACTTCAGGTTCTCCAGAATCCGCTCATTGGTCTGCCCGGTGAAGAGCCTGTGCTTTTCAGGATCAAAGATCTTCATGTCGTAAAGCACATAATTTGTATAGGGCAGCACCGCCTCCAGATTCTTCCGGGGAGCGCAGCCACAGGTATCCAGCGCCGTGGTGACCCCTTCTTCCTGCAGACGGCGGAAAAATTCCGCCACAAATTCGCTCTGCAGAAGAGGCTCGCCGCCGGAGCAGGTAACGCCGCCGCCAAACTGATCGTAATAGCTCTTGTTCCGCAGCACCTCTTTGAGAAGAGGTTCAAGCTCGTACTCCTGTCCCTGCCAGCTCATGGCAGTGGAAGGACAGGCTTCCGCGCAGGCACCGCAGGCCTTGCAAACGGTACGGTCAATGTGGATGCCCTCTTCACGGCACTGAAGCGACCCCGTGGGGCAATCTTCCGCGCAGCTCATGCAGCCGATGCTCAGGGTCTTATCCCACCAAACCTCCTTTGTGGGGCAGATGCTCTCCGGATTCTGGCACCACAGACAGCGAAGGGAGCATCCCTTCACAAACACAGTGGTGCGCATGCCGGGGCCGTCATGTGTCGTGCCGTGGGAAACATCTATGGTCAAAAGTTTCTTATCCATATTTTCCTCAGCTCATGGAAGAATAGTTCACGCGGGAGATAAAGTCCTCCTGATAAGCCCGGGACATGGTGATGAACCGTGCGCAGTAACCGGTAACGCGAACCACCAGATTGCGGTACTCAGGCTTTTCGGGATGATCCATGGCATCCTCCAGCTTCTTGAGATCCATGATATGGATGTTCAGCTGCATACCGCCGTTTTTGAAGAAGCCTGCGGAGAAGTCACGGATGTAAGCATAGCGGTTTTCCTTGCCGTCAAAGAACTTGGGCTGGATATCCACCTGAATGGAACCGCCCTGGAAGCGGCGCATATCCGCAGAGGATGCGGAGTTTGCCATGGGGATAAGTCCGCGCTTGCTGGCGCCTGCCTGGGGGTTGATGCCATGGGCGAGGACTTCACCGTTATGCCGTCCGTCGGGCGTGGCAGGGAAGGTATCCTTGCCCTCCAGATGGGTCATGAAGGCGTACAGGGAGGGACGCATGGGCTGACCGCCCCGCTGGTTCACATATCCCTCTGCCACTTCCTGCATGGAGGTGGCCACACGGACATACATATCGTCAGGCTCGGACAGGCCGTTGCCGTACTTGGGCTGGTTCAGGAAACGCTGGCGCATGATCTCGTTATCCGCCCAGTCATTTTCGCAGGCAGCAACCACTTCCTGCAGGCTGTACTTTTTCTGGTCGAAGACAAGCTTCTTGATGGCCAGGAAAGAGTCTCCCACATTGGGGATACCGCAGATGTTGAGAGAGGTGTTCTGGTAGTCAACACCGCGGGGGCCGGTCATATCGATGCCCCGCTCAATGGGACCGTGAGAAATGAGGGAGGTGAACATCTCCGGCTGAGCCTCGCCGCGGACACGGTCAATGGCCGCCTCTGCCTCCTGGAAGGCCTGCATGGTAACATGGAGCTCCTGCTCATAGTAATCATACATGGTCTCGAAATCCGCCACATCGTCTGCCGCAGCCCGCTTCAGCGCACGGAGCATGGGACGCACCACGTTAATGGAGCTTGTATCGTGACCGCACCACTCAAGACCGGGCAGGCAGTACCACTGGCAGCCGGAGTAGACAACTTTCCATGCGTCGCTCTGGGGAACACCGCTGCGGAGGATAGAATCATGCATGATGTCCCAGTTGATGAGCACGGGGATGCACTCACCGTGACGGGCAAGCACGTCGCAGGCGTAATCATAGTAATCGGGATCCATATCGCTGTGCCACATAACGCCAAGGTTATTGTAGTCGCCCACAAGGTCATATGCCTCAAGAGCCACCCAGCTCATCTCGTTTGTGGCATCGCTTCCGTCTTCCAGACGGCCGCCGAAGGAGAAGAACTGACCGCGCAGCTTCATGTACATCTCGGCGATGTATTCCCGGGCAGATTCACGGGTCAGGGTGCCGTCCTCAATGCCGGCCTTATAGAAGGGGTACATGTACAGATCCATGCGGCCGTAGCCGTTACCGTGACCGGTAGCACGGTCAAAGAGAATGGCAAACTGCAGAAGCTGAACTGCCTCATAGAAATCCTTGGGGGCGTTCACAGAGACATTGCGGCAGCAGGCAGCAATCTTCTCAAAGCGTGCCTTCTCATCGGCATCCGTCGCTTCTGCGGCCAGCTTTTCGGCAAGGTCGGCGTACCGCTCAATGTAATGGATGCAGCCAAGGCACACATGCTCAAGACCGCGGAGATACCGTGCTCTGCGCTCATTACAGAGATCGGTGTATTTCTTAATGTTTGCCCGGATCTCTTCCAAAAGCTTTCCGAAGCCCTTTTTCAGCAGGATTTCGGGGTCGGGGCAGGTGTGACCGTAAGCACTGGTGCCGCCGCCCAGTTCATTTGCCTTTTCGATCTTTGCCCGGATCTCATCGGCATTGGGGGCCATTGTCCAGCCGGAAGGTCCGCAGGTACGCAGGCAGATCATTTCCCAGTAGATCTCGCCCACAACGGTCTCGCAGGGATAAATATGGGGTTCCATATTATCCAGCATGAACTCGTAATCCTCACCCCACTGTTCGGCGGTCATCTTGTAACCGTTTTTCACAGAGGGAAGCTCTTCCATCTTGGGGAAGGGGCCAATGTTCAGCCAGCAGCGGTGGTCACCGTATGTGCCGTACTGACGCATTCCGTTGGTGCCAAGCTCCTGATTTCGCGCCTCAAGCACCTTGATACGCTCGGACTGTTCAAACTTCGGTATAAAATCAAGCTGTACTCCACTCATGAAACATACCTCGCTTTATTTTCGTTATTCTTTCCGGCAGGTATACCGAACTATTTTCATGATATCGCAAACACCGTCAATTTACAAGCAGTATTTCGTTGAGTTTCCCTCTACGGAGCATTGACTCATCTGTCGGAAAACGCCTCTACGGCAGCCTTCCTGGCAATGGCGATCTCTTCCCCGGTTACCGGCACATCGAAATCTTTGAAGCTGTTTTCGGCAATGTCTCTGCCCGTCAGCGCATGGTACCACGTAAGGGCAATGGCATACCGTCCTGCGCCGAGACTTGCATGGAAACCGTCACGATGCGCGGGAAGTCCTGCCTCGGCAAGGTTCATCATGGCTCTGCCTGCGGGGATCACAAGATCCGCCTGCACCATGCCTGCCGCCTGTGCGTATGCCGCCTCGATGTCCCGGAACATATCGTGCTGATCGGCATAGCCAAGCTCCTCATGCAGCCGCTGAGAACCCTGCGCATACGCCCATGTCTGGTGAATGGCAAGCTTTGCCTCCGGGGCATATTCCCGCACACAGTCTGCCAGACAGGGAAGATACGGCTCATAATTTTTAAATTCCGGGGATTCATGGCTTGCCTGCTGCAGGGTCACATAGTCCCATCTGCGGCTGAGAAGGGCGGTTTTGATATCCGTAAAGAAACCCGTGCTCTCGCCGTTGAATTCCAGACTGTATTCCGCAGCGTCCGCCTTCATATTCTTGAAATGCCGCCAGAGAGAGCAGCCGCCGATATAGAGATTCACGCAGGTGAGCTCCGTGCCGTCCGCCTTGGCGATGCCGTGCAGATACCGCTGGGCATCCTGCCCGAAGCTGTTTGCGATGGAAAGCACACTGATCATTTTCGATCTCCCTTTCGCGTATTTTTCTTCAGCATATCATGATATGCTCCGCTCCGCAAGAGAAAAACGGCTCCGATCTTACATCGAAGCCGTTTTGGGCTTATTTGGTTTTCGTGATGAGAAACCGCACTTCATAAGGCGCCGCAGGTCCAAGGTCAAAGAGGGTGCTTCCCTCAAGCATTTTTCCGCAGAGCGGCTTTTTCCCCTCAGGCGTACAGAGCCACCCCTGCACATTGCCCCGTACGGAGACCTCCACGGATTCCTGCACATCCATAGTCAGGTTCAGCACCGCAGCTTCCGCACACTTTTCCCCTTCCCGAACGAAAAGGGCAGTTCTCCCGGGAGTGAGAAGCTTTACCGTCTCCCGATCTCCGAGAAGCCATGTCTGAATGGCAGAAAGCTGCAGGAAACGGGAAAGGTCGTTCTGCATATGAAACGGCGCATACCCCAGAACACAGACGCGTCCCCCAAGCTCATTTTCATAAAGTGAGGTGGCAATACCAAGGGTGCTGCCCCCCTGCTCCTTCATGAAGCTTACCGTACGGACACCCTCTGATGCCGCTGTGAACCAATGTCCCCCGTCCCCAAAGAAGGCGGGATGCACGTTCCGCAGAGGGATATCCAAAAGTTCACGGTTCACAGGATCGCCCGGTTCGATCTCCTCAAAAAGACCGATGCTGCCGCTGCCCGCAGAACGCACACCCAGATACTTTTCAAATCCCCGGCGCTCCAAAGCTTCCACAGCATTTCCCGCCACGATGACAGGCCCCCGGAACATTTCCAGAAGCTCCTCATCCGTGTACCCCTGAGAGAGGTTTCCCGTGAGAATGACGCCCCATGCTCCGGTTTTCTGCATGGTGATGGGGAGCCCCATCCGGGAAAGGGCATAAGTGCGGGTCACATCATGCTTTTCCGCCTGCTCAAGGGTAGTGAAAAAGCTCTCCCCCGGCTCCATGGTGCGCCGCTGGTCATATTTCAGAGAAAAGGCAGGATAAAACCCGCCGCATTTCAGGCCGCTGCCCGCTTCCAGATAGTCCTTCCAGCAGATCCGCTCACGGGCGATCCTGTCATACAGCCGATCCTGCCCCCGAAGGCCGATAAACTCATTCGCATTGTTGAGCAGCACCCCGTTCATACCTGCCGCAGCCGCAAGAGAAAGCTCCGCCGCCGCAGTTGTCATGGACTTCTGCCATGTATGGATGGGGAAATTTTCCAGCTCATACTGGATATCCGTTACGGTGTCCGGGTATTCATATGCCTGCTGCGCTGTGGAAAAGGTCTTTGTCATCAGGTCCTCAGGCAGGGCATCAAAATAACACCCCTCTCCGGGCCGCCCCATTTCCGCTCCAAGGGCGGTAAACCATGCCGGAAAATCCATACCGTTATAGGTGCTCCAGCTCTGTCTTTGGGTCATGAACCCGAGACGGATGGATGGGTCAACGCTCCGCACCGCATCCCCGATGCGTCTGAGAAGTTTGGTGATCCTCCCGGAAATATCCCGCACCCAAAGACCGCGAAGGTCATTGTTTTCCGGCTTTTCCATCTCCGCCACGAGACTTTCCCGTGTGTAGGAAAACCCGTTTGCCGCATTGAACCCGCTGAGGCATTTTGGGCAGAAGCAGCCGAATTTCACCCCGTTCCAAAACACCTTGATGTCATCATCCACCCAGAGAAAATCCGGCTTTACGGAAGCATACAGGGCATACTTTTCCTCGGTAAACTGCAGGAAATCCTCATCGCTTGGGCAGTTGCAGATATTGGACATATCCCCCCGGTACCCCACGATTTTCTGGAACGGCAGGGGATTTTTCGGCTCCTCGCTCTCATCGATGTGCCCCAGAGTGAAAAGCACATTGATGCCCACGCTCGTAAAACCCGCATGGCGGAATGCTTCGATCCGCCTGCGCAGAATGGGAAGATCCTCCCGCTGCCGTCTCAGGGTATCCGCATCGTCTCCGCTCGTTCCGTCCGTTGTATTGCTGGAAAACAGGGTGATCTCATCCACTGCATCCTTATGGGCGGTGAGAAAAGCCAGTGTTTCTTCAAAAAGACGGTCTTCCCGCCAGGTTCTGTAATGCAGTCTCTGTGCAATCTTCATTCTGCTTATCCTTTCGCAGTTCAAGTATCCTGCTCAGATACATCCGTTTCTCCGTTTTTCAGCCTGTTCAAAAAGCCTTCCCGCATCTCCCGTGGCGTCATCCCCGTATGGGCGCGGAATAGTCTGGAAAAATAATGGGGATCTTCATATCCCACCATACGGGCAAGCTCCGCCGTACGCACAGTTTCCCGCCGCAGGATTCGCACAGCCACAGACATCCGTATCCGGGTCAGATATTCGGAATAACGCGTCCCCGTCTCCCGGCAGATCCGCCGTCCAAGATAGCCCGCCGTCACGCCGAGGGTTTCCGCTACAACCTGCAGATCAAACTTCGGGTCGCTGTACTGTCTTTCCGCTGCATTCAGCGCTTTAACCACAATGAGGGAGATCTTTTTGCTGTGGATCGGTTCCACCCGATCCACGATCCGCAGGAAGAGGGCGGTAAGCTCCCGCTCCAGCGTTTCCGTGTCATCGGTGCGCAGCAGGATACCGTAGGCCTCAGTGCGGAATTCCTCCACCCCGATGGCCATAAGCCCCCGGCTTCTGGCACCGGTGAGCACACAGGCCACAAGCTCGGCAAGGTAGAGTTTCCCTTCCGCTGCCCTCGCTTCACTGTATCGGGGAGAGGGACCGTGGAAATACTCATGCATCGCCAGCGAGAGCTTCTCCCTGCTGCAGGTCTCCACATGATCCACGATCTCGTCCAGTTCAAATTTCCACGGGGTCACAGTTGTTTTCTGTTCCATTCCGGAATGAGCCTCCTTTGCCGAAGCTTTAGAGGCTCATTATACCACACATTCCGCAAAAATGCGCCGTTTTTCCGATTATTCCGCGAGAAGGAACACGGGAGCGTAAGGCTCAAGAACCGGCAGGGTGAAGACCGTCCAGCCATCCCTTGCTTCCGCAGGCAGCTCGAGCTTTTCACTGCCCTTCAAAAGGAAGATCTTCTTTTCGCCCTTGACGGCAGCCTCCATGCCTTCTCCCTTGTCCAAGGTCATCTGCATCACGCAGAGACCGACGGACTTCCCGTTTTCCCGAACGAAGAGCAGTGTCTTTCCCGGGGTGACGAGCTTTGCCGTCTGCTTTTCGCCGAGAAGCCATGCAGCGACCCCCTGCAGATGAACAAAGCGGTTCACATCGTTTGCCATGAGGAAGGGGGCATAGCCCATAACACAGATACGTCCGCCAAGCTCATTTTCAAACACGCTTGTGCCGATGCCGAGA
>JAFQKD010000174.1 GCA_017397075.1 Oscillospiraceae bacterium
ATGGAATAGGTGACCATATCCTTCACGTTCATCCGTCCGTCCGCCACCATGGCAATGAGGGGATCCCAGCCGAATTCGTTGCCGGTATAGCCGCAGACGGTAATCTGCCGCAGGATGAGATCCGTTACCGGCAGGTCGATCTTTGCAGCGGCATCGGGGATGCCGTAAAGCAGCACATGACCGCCGGGGGCGCAGCATTCAATGGCTGCCGCCACGGTGGAGGGAGCACCTGCCGCCTCAATGGATAGGTCTGCGCCGTAGCCGTTTGTCTCCTCCAGAACGCGGGTCTTCAGATCCTCCTGCCTGAGGTCGATGATGACGTCCGCGCCGAAATGCTCCGCCTGCCGCGCCTTCTCGTCACGGCGCACAACGCACATGACCTTTCCCGCACCGGCTGCCTTTGCCGCCTGAATGAAGGAAAGTCCCGCAACGCCCGCACCCTGAATCAGAACCGTCTGCCCCATTTTGAGCCCGGCAGAGATCACCGCGCCGTAGGGACAGGCAACCGCCTCCAGAATACCGCCCTCGTCATAGGACACCTGGGCGGGGATCTCATGGACGCAGCCCTGAGGGGCGATCATGTACTGGGCGTGACCGCCGTTATAGGGCGGATAGCCGATCTCCCCGGCGGAGCAAAGATGCTTTCTTCCCGTGCGGCAATAGAGACAGGTACCGCAGCCCACATAGGTCTCCACCACCCCCCGCTTTCCAAGCAGCTCCTCCCGGCAGCCTTCGCCAAGCTCCACGATGTCTCCGCAGACCTCGTGACCGAGGATGTGGGGCGGCTCGCCGCCATAGAATTTGCCGGCGATCATGTGAGCCTCCGTTGCGCAGAGACCCACGGACTGTACCTTGACCTTCACCCAGCCGGGTTTTACGGAGGGTTCCGGCACATCGGTGTATTCCACATGGTTTATGCCCTTCCAGACAACAGCTTTCATGCTCTCAGCTCCTTCAGCATAGCTTCCATGGCTGCGTAAACGCTTTCGCAGCGGTCATCGGCAAACTCTTCGGTTTTCAGCCCCGTGGCCTTTGCCAGCACCTTGTACCCAAGGGGGAAGGGCAGGCTGTCCGCCTGACGGATGATGGGGAGGATCGCCCGCTGGGTCTTCATGGCGGAGGCAAGATCGCCCGCCCGGAAAGCATCGTAAATATCGGCGATCTCATCTGTCATGCTGGCGGCAAGGGCAGTCATGTTGCCGTAGCAGCCTGCCACAAGGGCGGGCAGCAGACAATCGTCCGTGCCGGTGTAGACCTCGAAATCCGGTCTCTCACGGCGGGCGATATCGCAAAGGTGGCTGATGCGCTTGAGATTTGCGGAGGAATCCTTCATGCCGAAAAGTCCGGGCAGCTCCATGAGCTTGCGGAAAGTGGGAATTTCGATCCCGGTGGTGAAAAACGGCACATGGTAGGCGTAAATCGGCATCCCCTCTGCACGGGCGCAGACATTTTCATAGAACCGCAGCACATCCTCCTGCCCCAGCCCGTAATAGTAGGGCGGGCAGATGACGCAGCCGTCGCACTCCAGCTTCTTTGCAGCTTCCACAAATTCGTACACGGTCTCTTCCGCAGCATCGGCAGCACCGGCAAAGATGGCCTTCCTGCCCTTGTTCTGCCTTGCCACGGTCTCCATAACGGCAAGCTTGTCCGCCTTATCCATCCGGGGGAATTCACCGGTGGATGCGTTGGGGAAAATGACCTCTGCACGGGAATTTGCAAGCTCCTCTGTCTGGCGCGCGATCTCTTCCAGATCCGGACGGACGCCCTCCCTGAAGGGGGTCACCGTCACGGCAACAATACTGTGAGGCTTCTTGATCATGGCAATCACCTGATCCCTTTCTTTTACGGTCTCAGCCGTGTTTGAACACATTATACCCCCCGCAGGGAAAAAAAGAAAGAGTCTCCATCGCGGATAAGCCGGATTTTTCCGCCCCGGATATCCGGCGGTTTTCTTTATCACTTTTCACGGAATCGGCAAGACTATACAATATAAGCATCTGCAATCTGAAACGGAGGGAAATCTATGGGATTGATTTTGACCAAAAAACACCTGACTGCATTTCACAACCATCTGCTTCGGGAGGAGAAAAGCTGCCATACCATCGAAAAATATCTTCGGGATGCCGGCGCATTTTTTCTGTATGCCGCCGGAAGGGAGCTGACAAAGGAGCTGAC
>JAFQKD010000175.1 GCA_017397075.1 Oscillospiraceae bacterium
AAAACCAGACCAAAAAGGCCATCACCAACAAGTTTGTGCAGGAGGCCATGACGGAGTTTCTCCGCAGCCAGCTGGAGATCTACTTCATCGAGCACAGCGCCGAAGCCGACCGCATTGCCGAACAGGTTCTGGTGAACAAGCGCAGCCGTGAAACTGCCGAGCATTCCCGGCTGAACCTGAAGAAGAAGCTTTCCGGCGGCGTTGACATTTCCAACCGCGTGCAGAAATTCGTAGACTGCCGTACCAAGGACATCTCCCGCCGGGAGCTTTACATCGTGGAGGGCGACTCCGCATTGGGCTCCTGTAAGCAGGGACGGGACGCGGAATTTCAGGGCATCATGCCCGTCCGCGGCAAGATCCTCAACTGCCTGAAGGCGGATTACGCCCGGATCTTTAAAAGCGAGATCATCACCGACCTCATCAAGGTCCTCGGCTGCGGCGTGCAGAGCCACAGCAAAAAGCCCATCAAGGAGCTTGGAGATTTCGACCTCGGCAACCTTCGCTGGAACAAGGTCATCATCTGCACCGATGCGGACGTTGACGGCTATCACATCCGCACCATGATCCTCACCATGATCTACAGGCTGATGCCTGCCCTCATTGAAGAAGGCTTCGTCTACATTGCCGAATCCCCCCTCTACGAGATCCACTGCAAAAACAAGACCTGGTTTGCCTACACGGAAAAGGAAAAAGCGGAGATCCTGACAGGTCTTGACGGGGCAAAGCCCACCATCAACCGCTCCAAGGGTCTCGGTGAAAACGACGCGGACATGATGTGGCTCACCACCATGAACCCGGAGACCCGCCGTCTCATCAAGGTCATGCCCTCCGATGCTGCCCGCACCGCAGAGGTCTTCGACCTGCTTTTGGGCGACAATCTTGCCGGACGCAAGGAACATATCGCAGAACACGGCGCCAGATATCTGGATCTGGTTGACCTGTCCTGACTTCGGATAAAGGAACGATCACATGGCCAAAAAGAAAGAAAACAACGCCCCGGAGCGGAAGATCCCCTCTTCGGTGCTGGGTCTGAAGGCACAGGTGCAGGAACAGCTTATCGTGGATACGCTGGAAGAAAACTTCATGCCCTATGCCGTAAGCGTCATCGTCTCCCGGGCCATCCCGGAGATCGACGGCTTCAAGCCCAGCCACAGAAAGCTTCTGTACACCATGTATAAAATGGGGCTTCTGAACGGCAACAGAACCAAATCCGCAAACATTGTGGGCACCACCATGCGGCTGAACCCCCATGGCGATGCCGCCATTTACGATACCATGGTGCGCCTTTCCAAGGGATACGAGGCTCTGCTCACCCCCTTTGTGGACGGCAAGGGCAACTTCGGTAAGGTCTATTCCCGGGATATGGCATGGGCCGCCCCCCGTTACACGGAGGCAAAGCTTGCCCCCATCTGCGCAGAGCTTTTCAAGGAGATCGACCGGGATACGGTGGACTTCGTGGATAACTATGACGGCACCATGCAGGAGCCGACACTGCTGCCTACCACCTTCCCCAATGTTCTCGTTTCCGCCAATACCGGCATTGCCGTCGGTATGGCCTCCAACATCTGCGGCTTCAACCTCACCGAGGTATGCCAGACCGCTATCGCCCTTCTGGAGGATCCGGAGCATGACATCATGCAGACCCTCCTTGCCCCCGATTTCCCCACCGGCGGCGAGCTGCTCTATGACCTGAACGACATTGAGCAGGTCTACAAAACCGGCCGCGGAAGCATCCGTCTGCGGGCAAAGTGGCGGTATATCAAGGCGGAAAACCTCATTGAGATATATGAGCTGCCCTATACCACCACCGCGGAAGCGGTTCTTGACAAGGTGGCGGAGCTCATCAAGACCGGCAAGGTCCGCGAGATCAACGACATGCGGGACGAAACGGATCTGAGCGGTCTGAAGCTTGCCATTGACCTGAAGCGGGGCGTTGACCCGGAAAAGCTCATGGCACGGCTCTTCAAAATGACCCCCCTCATGGATTCCTTCCCCTGCAATTTCAACATCCTCATTGCCGGCACCCCCAAGGTCATGGGCGTGCGGGAGATTCTGGACGAGTGGACCGCATGGCGCCTGGAATGCGTCCGCCGGCGGATCTATGCGGAGCTGCAGCGGCAGAAGGAAAAGCTGCATCTGCTGAAGGGTCTGGGAAAGATCCTGCTGGATATCGACAAGGCCATCGAGATCATCCGCAACACCGAAGAGGAGGCGGAGGTCGTCCCCAACCTGATGATCGGCTTCGGCATCGACGAGGTGCAGGCAGAGTACGTGGCGGAGATCAAGCTGCGGAACATCAACCGTGAGTATATCCTCAAGCGCATTCAGGAGACCGAAGATCTGGAAAAGCAGATTCAGGATCTGGAGGACACCCTGAAGAGCAAGCGGCGTTTGAAGGGCATCATCGTCTCCGAGCTGAAGACCGTCATCAAGAAATTCGGTGCTCCCCGAAAGACGGAGATCGTCTATGCCGACGAGATCGAGGAGATCGAAGAGGATGAGGGCGAAGAGGATTATCCCGTGACCCTCTTCATGACCCGGGACGGCTACTTCAAGAAGATCACCCCCCAGTCTCTGCGCATGAGCGGTGAGCAGAAGCTGAAGGAAGGCGACCGCATGGTCTTCACTGCGGAAGCCACAAACCGCGCCGAAATCCTCGTCTTTACCGATAAGCAGCAGGTCTACAAGACCCGCGCTGCCGACCATCCGGACAGCAAGGCCTCCGTTCTGGGTGTATACCTCCCCGCTGCCCTTGGGATGGACGAGGGCGAATCCATCGTCTCCATGGTGCTGCCCGGAAAATATACCGGAAGCGTTGTGTTCTTCTTTGAAAACGGCAAGGCTGCCCGTGTAGCCATGAACGCCTACGAGACCAAAACCAACCGCAGAAAGCTCTCCGGCGCCTATTCCGATAAGAGCCCTCTCATTGCGGTTTTGCCTCTGGAAGAGGATGCGGAGCTTGCGGTGGAATCCTCCGACACCAGAACGCTGGTGTTCCATTCCTCCCTGCTGGCACCCAAGACCACCAGAAACACCCAGGGCGTGGGCGTTCTCAGCCTGAAAAAGCAGCGCACTGTGGTTCGGGCAGGGCTTCTTGCCGACACCCCCATCAAGAACATCTCCCGTTACCGCGTGCGGGCAATTCCCGCCGCAGGCGCGCTTCTCAAGGAGGAAGACACCGGCGAAGAACAGCTGGGTCTCTTCTGATCTCTACGGAAGGAGGTTCTCTCATGAAGAAGGTCAAAGCTCTTCTCTGCTGTCTTCTGGCATTTCTGACCCTGTCCGGCTGCGCTTCCATGCTGGAGGGAGAGTATACCTCCGTCCGGCAGCCCGATACTGCCCTTTCCGATGAGGAAAACCCGTTTCCGGTGATCCATGCCGAGACCTACGAAGAGATCCTCGATGCGCTCATGACCATGATCCGCACCGGGGAGGAATTCGGCGTGATCCGCATCACCACCTATGAGGGGGATGTGGTCACTGCCGTAAACGATGCCTGTATGGAGATCACAAACAACACCCCGCTGGGTTCTTACGCGGTATACTACCTCACCGGCACGGTAAACCGCATCATCTCCTATTATGATGCGGAGATCAACATCACATACAAAAGAACGCTGCTGGAACTTGCAAACATCACCTCTGTCACAAGTCTTCGCACACTGGACAGCGAGCTTCGCTATTATATGGGCGTCAATTCCTCCCGCGAGACGATCTCCGTCAATTTTCCGGAGGTCACCCCGGAATACATTTCCCGGCGGATCGGGGAGCTGTACTACG
The DNA here is from genome assembly GCA_017397075.1 of Oscillospiraceae bacterium. Lineage (GTDB taxonomy): Bacteria > Bacillota > Clostridia > Oscillospirales > Oscillospiraceae > RGIG1893. The sequence continues at coordinate 3,781 of JAFQKD010000175.1, forward strand.
AAGATCCGTCTCTCTGCTCCGTACTCCCCTCGGTTTCCGTTGAGGAGTACCCTCCCGGCGGTGACGAACGGATCCTGGACCTTACCTTCCGCTATCCCTATACGGTGGCGCGGGTGACCGACATGCAGGAAAAGATCCTCAATGCCGCAGATGAGCTTGCCGCCTCTGTGGAAGGTCTGCAGAAGGGTGAGGCCGTGCTGCGACTGTGCGAAACGCTGGCTGCCACGGTGGAATATGATCTGGAACGGGAGCAAACCGGCGGCACGGATTTCCACCTCTCCGATACGGCTTTCGGCGCCCTCATTGACGGGAAAGCCTCGGGGCTTGGGTTCGCCATGGCGACAAAGCTTCTGTGCGATAAGCTCGGTGTGGAATGCGTTGTGGTTCAGGGCCGTCGGGACAGTATGGATCATGGCTGGAATATCATCTGTCTGGACGGGGACTATTATCATGTTGACGCCTCTGTGTTCACGCAGGTCGGCGCGGAAAACGCCTATCTCATCGGTGATACATGGATGAGCGACCGCTGCTGGTGGGATCAGACGCTGTATCCTGCCTGTAATGGCCCTCTCGCCTACGGCGATTTTGCCCCGGCAGCGGCAATGGCCACTCCGGCACCCACGCCGGCACCCACGTCGGCTCCATCTGAAGCGGTTTCCACCCCCGCACCGGAAGCTGCACAAGCGCCGGAGGAAAGCGCTCCCATCCCTGAAGAATAAAACACAGCAGGAAAAATCCTGCTGTGTTTCTTTTTACGGATTTTGGATATAGTCATGAATGGCTGCGGCGGCCGTTTTTCCCGCGCCCATGGCGGAGATCACCGTTGCCGCACCGGTAACGGCATCGCCTCCGGCAAAAACGCCTCTGCGGCTGGTTGCGCCGGTAGCTTCCTCCACAACGATACCGCCTTTTCGGTTCACCTCAAGTCCTTCGGTGGTGGACTTGATGAGAGGATTGGGAGAGGTGCCGATGGCCATGATCACCGTATCCACATTCAGCGTAAATTCGCTGCCCTCAACAGGCACGGGACGGCGGCGCCCCCGCTCATCCGGCTCCCCCAGTTCCATGCGGATACAGCGGATACCGGTGACAAAACCGTTTTTGGGATCTCTGGAGTTTTCCGGGTTTTCGTAACCGAGGATCTCCACGGGATTGCACAGAAGATGAAATTCGATGCCTTCCTCTTCCGCATGCTCCACTTCCTCCCGACGGGCAGGCAGCTCTTCCATGGAGCGGCGGTAGACGATATACACCTTCTCCGCACCGAGACGAAGGGCAGTACGGGCTGCATCCATGGCAACATTTCCGCCGCCTACCACCGCCACGCAGCCGCCTCTCATGATGGGCGTTTCGCTGTTTTCCCGGTACGCTTTCATCAGATTCGACCGGGTGAGGAACTCATTTGCGGAGTACACACCCTTGAGACTCTCGCCGGGGATATTCATGAAATTGGGAAGTCCCGCGCCGGTGCCGATAAACACCGCCTCGAAGCCTTCCGCAAAAAGCTCATCCACGGTAAGGGTCTTGCCGATGACCACATTGGTCTCCACTTCCACGCCCATGGCCTTAAGATTTTCCACTTCCCTGCGGACAATGGCCTTGGGCAGACGGAATTCGGGAATGCCGTAAACAATAACGCCGCCGGCTGTATGAAAGGCTTCAAAAACCGTGACCTTGTAGCCGAGTCTTGCCAAATCTCCCGCGCAGGTAAGCCCCGCAGGACCGGAACCCACCACCGCAACCCGGTGTCCGTTGGATTCGGGAACGGAAACAGCGCTGTCGCTGTGGGCGTTGTGCCAGTCAGCCACAAACCGCTCCAGCCGCCCGATGCCCACAGGCTCGCCCTTGATGCCGCGGACGCACTTTGCCTCGCACTGCGTTTCCTGCGGACAGACCCTGCCGCAGACCGCAGGCAGACTGCTTGTGCGGTAGATCACCTGATAGGCGCCTTCAAAATCGCATTCGCGGATCTTCTGAATAAACTCTGGAATATGCACATTCACGGGGCAGCCTGCCACACAGGGCATATTTTTGCAGTTCAGGCACCGCATAGCCTCATCCAGCGCCATTTCCTCGGTATAGCCAAGAGCCACCTCGTCAAAATTGCGGGCACGAACCTTGGGATCCTGACTTGGCATGGGGTTCTTGTCGGGCCGCATATTTGCTTTTGCCATATTACTGTACCTCCTTGTTCAGGAGATTGCAGGTCTCCTCATACGCATGGCGCTCGAAATCCGCGTACATCCGTCCGCGGCTCATGGCCTCATCAAAGTCCACCTCGTAGCCGTCAAATTCGGGACCGTCCACACAGGCAAACTGCACCACCTTTTCCCCGTTTCGGTTCAGGGTCATGCGGCAGCCGCCGCACATGCCTGTGCCGTCGATCATCACGGGATTCATGGAAACGGTAACCGGCGTACCGAAGGGCTTCGCCGCAGCCACGGTAAATTTCATCATCACCAAAGGCCCGATGGCAAAAATGCGGTCAAACCGCTCTCCCTGCTCCAACAGCTCCTTCAGGGGCACGGTGACATTTCCCTGTCTGCCGCAGCTTCCGTCATCGGTCATAAGGATGGTTTTTGCGGAGCAGGCCTTGAATTCCTCCTCCAGGATCACAAGATCCCTGTTTCTGAAGCCGATGATGGAGGTAACCTCGCAGCCCTGGGATGCAAGCTTCTGCGCCACGGGCATGGCAATGGCGCAGCCTACGCCGCCGCCCACGATGCAGACCTTTTTCAGCCCCTCCGTTTCCGTGGCTCTCCCAAGGGGCCCCACGAAATCGGAAATGGACTCCCCGGCTTTCTTTTCGCCGAGAAGCTTTGTGGTGGCGCCAACGATCTGGAAAATGATCCGCACGGTGCCCTGTTCCGGGTCTGTCCCGGCAACAGTCAGGGGAATGCGCTCCCCTTCCTCGTGAACGCGCAGGATGATAAACTGACCCGGCTGTGCTTTCCGTGCCACAAGAGGCGCATGGATCTCCATGCTGACCACGGTGGGATTCAGCTGCTGACGGGAAATAATGGAATACATGGAATCAACCCTTTCATGAAAACAGCGCCGGGGGTCTCCCGGCGCTGTGTTGTTCTGTCTCACCGCTTCAGGCTGCGGTATGCGGCATCACGAATGGCTTCATGGTGCCACGGATGCCCGCTTTCATGCTGGGCATAGAAAAGGCTCAGGTGATTTACGGGGTCGATGACCAGATACGCGCCCATGGCACCGTCCCAGCCAAACTCACCCACGGGAGCAAGACATTTGCCCATTTCCCGCACACGGGTCCTCACACCGAGACCGTAGCTGTAGCCCTGCCAGGTGAGCTTATCAAACACGCCGGGGAAGGTGTTTTCGTCCATCTGGTCAGTGCGCATCAGCTCCAGCGTTTCCGGTTTGCAGATCCGGACGCCTTCCGGAGAAATGCCGCCAAGGCACATCATGGTGCCGAGCTTGATATAGTCGTTCACGGTGGAAACAAGTCCCGCGCCGCCGCTTTCATACTCCGGCCCGAAGATGAAGCGGTTTTCCTTGCTGCGGTCATCGTAACGGTTTACACGGTGATCGTAATTGTAATACTGCCATGCCATCCGCTGAAGCTGCGCTTCGGTGGGATGGAAGGTGGTGTCCTTCATGCCCAGAGGCGCAAAGATGTTCTGCTCCAGAAATTCGCCGAAGCGCATGCCGGAGACCACTTCGATCACAGCACCCAGCACATCGTGGCACAGGCTGTACTGATACCTTGTGCCGGGATCGAAGGACAGCGGCTTCTTTGCCAGATACTTCATGACCTCGCGGGTAGGTGCAAGTCCGTTTGTGGCCTTTTTCGCCGCAAGGATCTGCTCACTCTCCAGATCGTAATCCAGACCGCCTGTCATGGAGAAAAGATGGCGCACGGTCATGACCGTTTTTGCCGGACGGACTGTGCCGTCCTCTTCCCGCACGGTAAGATCGCCGAATTCAGGCAGATACTTTGCCACAGGGTCGTCCAGGCAGAGAAGTCCCCGCTCCACAAGCAGCAAAGCGCCAAGACAGGTGGATACCTTGGAGGCGGAATACAGCCGATAGGTGTTATCCTCCGTCAGGGGCAGCTTCGCATCCACATCCGCAAAACCCACAGTGTGGCGGTACACAAGCCTCCCCTCCAGCGTGACTGCACAATCCGCTGCGGGAATATCAAAGCTGGGCATGGAGTCAAGGATCGCTGTCAGTTCAAAGAAATCCATCTTCTGCCCTCCGAAATCGAGGTTTTATTCCTTGGGAAGCTTGCAGGTCCAGCCGAAGGGATCGGCATTGCGGCCCCACTGGATGCCGGTAAGCTCGTCATACAGCTTCTGTGCCATAGGTCCGATCTCGCCGCCGTTCACCACGTATTCGCTGCCCTTGTAGTTGAGCAGACCGATGGGGGAGATAACGGCTGCGGTACCGGTGCCCCATGCTTCTTCCAGAGTACCGTTTTCAATGGCTCCCAGCAGCTCATCGATGCTGAGAAGACGCTCTTCCACAGGCATGCCCCAGCTCTGCATCAGCTCGATGCAGGAACGGCGGGTGATGCCGGGAAGGATGGAGCCGGTGAGGGCGGGGGTCACGACCTTGCCGGCGATCTTGAACATAACGTTCATGGCGCCAACCTCTTCGATGTACTTCCGCTCAACGCCGTCAAGCCACAGAACCTGACTGTAACCCATCTCGGCTGCACGGTTGCCCGCACGGAGGGAAGCAGCGTAGTTGCCGCCGCACTTGGTGAAGCCGGTACCGCCGCGGACAGCGCGGACATCCTCGGTCTCCAGCATGATCTTCACGGGGTTCATGCCCTCGGCATAGTAGCTGCCCACGGGAGAAAGGATGACGATGAGCTTCGCCTCATGCAGACCGTGAACACCCAGCTTGGGGTCGGTGCCGAACATGTTGGGGCGGATGTAGAGGCTGGTTCCGGGAGCGGAGGGCACCCAGTGCTGATCCAGCGCAACAAGCTTCTTGATGGCTTCCAGCAGGAATGCCTCATCCACAAGGGGCATACCCATACGCTCAGCGGACTGATTCAGACGGCGGATGTTATCCCAGGGGCGGAAAAGCTGCACGGTGCCGTCCTCGGTACGGTAAGCCTTCAGTCCCTCAAAGATCTCGGAAGCGTAGTGGAACACGTTGGAGGCAGGAGACAGGCTGATGGGTCCGAAAGGAACGATGCGGGCATCGTACCAGCCCTTGTCAATCTGCCAGTCCATGACAAACATATGGTCGGTAAAGTGGGCGCCGAAGCCCAGCTTATCCACGGGAGGCATGGTTCCGGGATTGGGGTTCTTGGTGACAGTGATCTGCATGGTGATATCCTTCTTTCTTTCCGAAAAATAGCCGTCGGAGAGAAGAGGGATCCTCTTCCCTGCCGGCAAAAAACATTTTCCATATTACTATGTATAAATAGAATACACCCTTCCCCTGCCGATTGCAACCCTTTTTGCAGAAAGAGAGGGATGCGCAGCTGTACATCCCTCTCGAATATGTGATTCATTCTGCGGTTTCCGGCAGATATTTTGCCGCAAAGGCGGAATACTGGGTCTTGTAGTAGGGGCTGTCCGTCTTCATGGCGCGCAGGGATTCGTGAAGGTTCAGGTTCCGCTCCTCCGCATCCAGAACACAGCCCGCAATGTTGGAGCAGTGGTCGGAGGTACGGGAGATGTTGGTAAGGATATCGGTCCAGATGAAGCCGGTCTCGATACCGCAGAGACCCTGCTGCAGACGCTTGATGTGATTTGTGCGCATGGTCTCGGTGAGTCGGTCGATGACCTGCTCCAGAGGCTCTACGTTGACGGCGGAATGCAGGTCGCTCTTTACGAGGGACTGCAGGGAAAGCTGCAGGATCTCGTTTACGGCAGCGGAAAGATTCCGGATCTCCGCAGCACCGGCATCGGTAAAGGCAAGACCCTTTTCCTTCAGCTCTTCCGCGGACTTGAGAATGCCCACCGCATGGTCGCTGAGCCGCTCCAGATCGCCGATGACCTTCAGGAATTTCGCCGTCTCCACGCTTTCGGAATCACCGATCTGCTCGCCGCTGAGCTTTACAAGATAGGTGCCGATAATGTCCTCGTAATGGTCGCCCTTGTCCTCTGCCTCATGGATGGCTTCCGCCAGCTCCTCATTGTAATCGAGAAGACAGGCAAGGCTGTCTGACATGGCCTTCACAGAGCTTTCCGCCATCTCATGCACAAGCACGCGGCACTGCTCCAGAGCCACAGCCGGAGTGGTAAGGAGACGCTCGTCCAGCTCCACCACGGTCTCCGCCTTTTTCGTCTCGGGAACAAGCTTGTAGGCAAGCTTTTCCAGCAGCGAGGACATGGGCAGCAGAATGGCGGTACAGGCAATGTTGAAAACGGAGTGCGCCACTGCGATGCCCGCAAGGGAGGCAGATTCCCCGAAGAGCACGGGGTTTACGGTGTATTTCACAATGCTGAACACGATGAGCCACACCAAAGTGCCGATGACGTTAAAGGATAGATGCACAAGGGCTGCGCGCTTTGCATTTCGGTTTGTGCCGAAGGAGGAGAGAACAGCGGTGATACAGGTACCGATGTTCTGACCCATGATGATGGGAATGGCGGCGCCGTAGGTCACCTGACCGGTAACGGCAAGAGCCTGCAGAATACCCACGGATGCGGAGCTGGACTGGATAATGGCCGTGAGCACAGCGCCGGCAATAACACCCAGAATGGGGTTCTGGAAGGCGATGAAAAGCTGCTGGAACTGGGGCACATCCTTAAGTCCGGATACGGCGCCGGTCATGATATCCATGCCGAACATGAGTACCGCAAAGCCAAGGAGAATTGTGCCGGTGTCCTTCTTCTTGTCGCTCTTGGCGAACATATACATCACCGTGCCGATGAGGGCAAGGATGGGAGTGAAGGACATGGGCTTGAGAAGCTGTACGATCAGATTTTCCCCACTGATCCCCGCAAGGGAGAGGATCCACGCGGTCACGGTAGTACCGATGTTGGCGCCCATGATGACGTTGATCGCCTGCTTCAGGGTCATGAGACCGGAGTTTGCAAAACCCACCACCATGACCGTGGTGGCGGAGGAGCTCTGGATCACCGCAGTGACCGCAAGACCGGTAAACAGACCCACAAATTTATTGGTGGTGAGCTTTCCCAGAAGGCTCTGCAGGCTGCCGCCTGCACGGCGTTCCAGTGCCTGTCCCATCAGATTCATACCGAAAAGGAAGAGACACAGTCCGCCGATCATTGTCAGTACGTCAAAAATATCCATTTTTTCTTTTTCCTGCCTTTCGTCTTTTTGCAGTTTATTTTCCCAAATTTTCCCATTTTACAATTAAAGGATAACACACAACAAAAGGCAGGTCAAGCTAATATTGGGCAAAGAAGCCCTCGGCATCACAGCTGATAGGGCGGATGGGGATCTGTCCAGCCGGCAAGGCGGCTCACATAATCAAACTGCGCCTCACGGCTTTGCAGCTTTCGCCCTTCCTCAAGAAAGCGGTGTTTTTCTTCCTCGGACAGGGCTTCGAAGGCTTCCTTTGCCTTTTGGTTCATCCCCAGCGCCATTTCAAAGGTCAGCGGTTCCATACATATCACCTCTTCTGCAGTTTTCCGCAGGGGCATGGATTTATACGCCGATTCGTGTTACACTATAGATAACACACCAAAGGAGACGCATCATGGCATCGGGCAGACACGACAAATTCTGGACCGCCGGCACGCTGAAAAGCCGGGGCTGGACAGATCCCCTTATGCGGGAGCTGCTTCCGCCTCCCCGCTGGCGGCACCTTCACGGGCGGAAGGTCCGTATGTGGCCCTCGGAAGAGGTGCTTGCGGCAGAGGATACCCCCGCCTTCAAAACCGGTCTCGAGCTGCGGCGGTCGCTTGCGGCAAAGGATCCCGGCTCCGCCGGGCAGACGGCGGTGATCACCCTGTTTTCCCGCGCATGGGCAAAGACCCCCATGCCGGAGACACGGGCAGGAAAGCTTGCCCTCCGGTATCACGAGGCGCTCATGAAAAAGGCGGTCTCCGCAGGCTGGTCGGAAAATCTGCGTCCGGGCAAGATCACCGGCTATCTGGATCAGTTTTTGTATCTGGAAAAGGCGGGGCTTGGGGAAAAGGTCTGCAGCGTGCTGCGGCGCTTTGCCATGACCTTCCCGTGGCTCAGCCGAAACGAAGAGGCAAGTCAGGCAAAGCGGCTTTTTGAGCGGTACGCAGGAGTGCTCCTTGCCATGTCGGCGCGCATTCTGGATGATCTTGCGGAAACCGCCCCGGAAGCCGATGTGGACGGGCTGCTGAATATGGAGCAGTTTCCCGTTCAGGAGCTTTTGAGCCATCCGCTGAATTACGTGTATTCCGTCTGTTATGTGCCCCAGGCCATCCGCACAAGTCTGGGCATGCTCATGGCGCTGAATCCCCGGGACGAATATCCCGAAGCACGTGCCATGAAGCGGCATTTCACCATCCATATCGGCGGCACAAACACGGGAAAGACCTATGCCGGATTCCAGCGGCTGAAAACCGCTGCAACGGGCGTCTATCTTGCTCCCCTGCGGCTTCTCGCCCTTGAGGCGCAGGAGATCCTGCTTGACGCAGGTGTGCCCTGCAGCCTCACCACCGGGGAAGAGGAGGACACCCAGGAGGGGGATACCCATGTTGCCGCCACAGCGGAAATGCTGGATCTGAAGGCGAAATACGATGTTGCGGTCATTGACGAGTGCCAGATGATCGAAGATCTGCAGCGGGGTTACGCATGGACACGGGCGATCCTCGGTGTGCAGGCCCCGGAGATCCATCTTTGCGCAGCGCCCCAGGCAAAGGAGCTTCTCATCCGCATCATCAAAAGCTGCGGCGATACCTTTGAGGTGCAGGAGCATCAGCGGAAAACGCCCCTGCTTTGTATGACCCGCACGGTGGATTACGATTCCATCCAGCCGGGGGATGCTCTTATCACCTTCTCCAAGGTGGGGGTCCTCAGCACGGCAGAGGATCTGCGGCAGCGGGGCAAAAAGCCTGCCATCATTTACGGCGCGCTGCCCTATGCCACACGGCGCAAACAGGTGGAGGGCTTTCTTTCCGGGCAGATGCAGTATGTGGTGGCAACGGATGCCATCGGCATGGGGCTGAATCTTCCCATCCGCCGCATCATCTTCATGGAAACGGAGAAATTCGACGGCATTGAGCGCCGCCCCCTGAAGCCGGAGGAGATCCAGCAGATCGCAGGCCGGGCGGGACGCTACGGCATGTATGACAAGGGCTATGTGGGCGCAATGGAAAATCTGCCCATGATCCATGCGGCGCTGGAAACGGTGGTGCCGCCGCTGGAATTTGCGGTGGTTGGCTTTTCCGACCTTGTGCTGACGGTGGATTTTGACCTTTTGGAGGTCCTTAAGGTCTGGAACCGTATGCCCACGGTGGAGCCCTACAGAAAGCTGGATGTGAGCCGGTACATCACCGTGATCTCCCGTTTGCGGGAACACGGCTTCCGCCTGACAAAAGCGCAGGAGCTTCGCGCAGGCAATATCCCCTTTGACGAGACCGACCCGGTTCTGGACGAGCTGTTCCGCAAATTTCTCCGCAGCTGGTACGACGGGGAAGAGATCACCCGCCCGGAGCTGGAGGAAAAAAACGGGCAGTACACCCTTCCGGAGCTGGAGGAGTACTGCAGAAAGCTGGATCTCTATTTCTCCTTTGCGAAAAACTTCGGCTGCCCCGTAGATCAGGAGGATCTCAGCGAAAAACGGCAGCAGGTGGCCGAGGAGATCAACCGCATCCTGCTCCACAATCTGAAAAACAACATCCGCTTCTGCGGTCGGTGCGGCGCTGCCCTTCCGCTGCACCAGAGCGGAAGGCTTTGCAATGCCTGCTTCCAGAAGCTGCGCCGCTGGACAGGCGGCAGACCTGTCGGGCAGAAAAAGTTCCACAACTGATGCAAAATGTGCCGGGATCGAAAGATCCCGGCACATTTGTGTTTGTTTTTACTTGAGTGCGTACTGTTCGGAGTACTTTTCAAAGTCCGCGTTAAACTGTTCGGACTCGCCGTACTTGACCTCGTGGAGGTAAGCATGGGTATCGAAGGTATCACGGTTGTTCTCGATGACGGCCACGGCAATGTTGGAGCAGTGGTCGCTGATGCGCTCGCAGTTCACCAGCATATCGGTGAGAATAAAGCCAAGCTCGATGGTGCAGTTGCCGCTGCGCAGACGGTTAATGTGTCTGCCGCGGATGGCGGCGCCAAGCCCGTCGATGACCTGCTCCAGAGGCTCAACCTTGGCGGCAAGCTGCAGGTCGCCGCTCTGGAAGGTTCGGATGGTGATGGAGAGGATCTCGAAGATGGCGGCATTCAGCTGCTTTATCTCGTCCCATGCCTCATTGGAGAAGGAGATCTTCTTCTCGTAGATCTCTTTTGCCACGAACATCAGGTTCTCCGCATGGTCGCCGATACGCTCCAGATCGCCGATGGTATGCAGCAGCATGGTGACCTTGCCGGATTCCTCGTTATTGAGCTCCAGCTTGGAGATCTTCACAAGATAGGAGCCGATCTGATCCTCGTAACCGTCAAGCCGGGTCTCCATTTCCTCCACCTCGGCGGCGGCTTTTTCGTCGTACCCGTCAAGCAGCGCCACGGCCTTCACCACCGCCGACTGGGCAAGCACAGCCATCTGCTTTGCCGCGTCCTCCGCCTTCGCCACAGCAAAGGCCGGCATAGTCAGCAGACGCTCGTCGAAGAGCACATCCTTCTCTTCCTCCTTTTCGGGAATGAGGCGGTTTGCGATCTTTTCCAGCTGCTTTGCAAAGGGCAGAAGCACAAGGGTGGTGACAATGTTGAAAATGCTGTGAACCACGGCGATCATGAAGGGATCGATGGGCTGTTCGGCAAAGCTGAAGCCCACAACGGCATCAAGGATCAGATAAGGCACAAGGCACAGCACCGTGCCGAAAATATTGAAGGCAAGGTGCACGATGGCGACCTTACGGGCATTGCGGTTAACGCCGATGGAGGAAATCACTGCCGTGACGCAGGTGCCGATGTTCTGACCCATGATGATGGGGAGAGCCATGTTATAGGTAATGCTCCCCGTCATGGACAGGGCCTGCAGCACACCAACGGAAGCCGCGGAGGACTGGATAATGCCGGTAAACACCGCACCTACCAGAACTGCAAGGATGGGGTTGGAGAAGGCGGTGAGGATGCCTGCAAATTCGGGAGAATCGGCAAGGGGCGCCATGGAATCGGACATGAAGCTCATGCCGTACATGAGAACGGCAAAGCCAACAAGGATGCTGCCGATGCTCTTTTTCTTGGGCTGCTTGCTCACCATAATGAGCAGCACGCCGATGAGGGCGGCAATGGGAGAGAAGTTTTTGGGCTTGAGCAGGTTCAGGAGGAAGGATTCGCTCTCGATGCCTGCCAGAGACAGGATCCACGCCGTCAGCGTAGTGCCGATATTGGAGCCCATAAGCACGCCGATGGTCTGCTGGAATTTCAGAATACCGGAGTTTACAAGACCCACCAGCATGACCGTAAGGGCGGAAGAGGACTGGATGGCAATGGTGATCCCCGCGCCAAGCAGCAGGGCGACGATGCGGTTTGCCGTAAGCTTCCGCAGCGCATGCTCCAGCTTACCGCCGGCAAGCTTTTCCAGACCCGAGGACATGACGTTCATTCCGTACAGAAACAGCGCAAGTCCTCCGAGCAAAGCGAAAACAGAGAAGATATCCATGGACGCACCTCCGGTATTCACAGTATCTTTACTGAATATTATACCGCGCGCAAACAGAAGCCGCAAGCCTTGATTTGACAGGATTTGGCAAACAATCCCTGTTTACAAAAAATCGGGCAGGAATTTTTCCTGCCCGATTCGGCGTTAAATGATCGGCTGCTCGTTGATGATGAGCTTGAACTGCAGTCCCAGCGCCTCCGCCGCCTTGCGGCACATGGTCATGCGCACAAGGAATATCTCAAAATAGTCCATCACGGGGCTGATGGCAGGGTCGATCTGCAGCTTCAGCTTCAGGATGGTCTTTTCCCCGTTGATCTTCAGCACGGACTTTTCCACCGAATAGTTTACCCGGTCATGAACATCAAAGGCGGTAAGATCGTGGTTCCGCACACGGCTGCGGCGAACGTCCGTCTTATCCCCCAGGATCAGCGCCGCCGCAACGGGGTTCACGGGAACGCCCGTGCCCTCGTCATGGTTTCCGATGGCGGTGACCACCGCCGCCACATCCTCCGGCGGCATATCCAGCTCCCGCAGAATGCGAAAGGCCATGACAGCACCGCTCTGGGAATGATCCACCCGGTTTACAAGATTTCCGATATCGTGCAGATACCCGGCGATCTTTGCAAGCTCGATATCATGCCGGGGGTATCCCATGGTTTCCAGAATATAGGCGGCGGTCTCCGCAACACGTGTCACATGGGCAAAGGAATGCTCCGTATATCCCAGCGCCGCAAGAGATGCATCTGCCAGCCGAATATAGATATTGATCTCTTCGTTGTTTTTCAGTGCTTCAAAAGTCAGCATAGTATCTCTCCTTTCTCTGTTTTCGGAAAACACCGGCTCAGCTTCAGGTCTTGGGCACATCCTCGTCAAGGATGACCTCCAGCGTCATAAATTCCCCGGAACGGTACACCGTCACCGCTGCCGCATCCCCGGCATGATAGGTCTTCAGCGCCGCTTTCAGGTCGGCAACGGAGGTCACCGCAGCATCATCCATAGCGGTGATGATATCTCCGGTGCGCATTCCCGCGTTTTCCGCAGCGCTGCCTGCGGTCACGGAGTTCACATATGCGCCCACAGGCATATTGAAGTAAGCCGCTACAGCCTCCGTCACATCCTCCACAGAAACGCCCAGATAGGCTTTTCCCGCCACATAGCCGTTTTCGATCAGCTGGGTGGCAATGGATACCGCATCCTCAATGGGAATGGCAAAGCCGATCCCCTCCACCCCGGCAGAAGCATATTTTGCACTGACGATGCCGATGACCTGCCCTGCCGCATTGTACACAGGGCCGCCGGAATTGCCGGAATTCACCGCAGCATCGATCTGAAACATATTCACTGCACTGTAGCTGTCCGTGGTGATGACCCGGTCCAGCGCGCTGAGACAGCCTCTTGTCATGGTATAGGTCAGCTCACCCAGAGGATTTCCCACCACATAGACGTTTTCCCCCACAGTCATGCTGCTGCAGAAGGTCACAGGCTCAAGCTCCGCGGCATCGATCTTGATGACAGCGATATCGTTATCATCCTCATATCCCACCACAGAAGCGGCATGGGTACTGCCGTCATAGAACATGACGGTCATTTCCCCGCCGTGAAGCGCGGCATATTCGATGACATGGTAATTGGTCAGAATATATCCGTCGGAGGAAATAAGAAAGCCGGTTCCGGAAACGGCAGAGGAGGTATTCTGCCCGAAGACGTTTGCGGAGATCTCCGTGCTGATGCCCACCACCTGACGCAGCGCCATGTTATAGATATCGGAAGGCTGCAGCCCTCCGGGATTTGCGGTGGGTGCTGCGGAAACGGCAGCCGCCTGGTCTGCGGAATTGCCCCCAAGGTAGACCTGCGTGGGCGTATTCTCTTCAGCGGCTTTCTGTGCCGCCATCCAGCCTGCGGTGCCGCCAAGGGCACTGCACAAAAGGCAGCACGCCACAACAAGCCACGCCGCCCCTGCTCTTGTCATGGGGCGGGATGCTTTCGGTCTTTCCTGATGGCGGGCATAGGCCTCCCCATAGCCGCTTCCCCTGCGCGTGGGACTGTAGGCGTTGGCATAATAAACAGGCTCTGTATACACAGGCTCCCGCCAGGGCTCCGGCTGGGGAGCACTGTACTGCTCCTGCGCAGGAGGCACAGGGGTGCTCTGCTCCTGTATGGGCTGGTAGGGTCTTGTTTCGTCCTGATAGGGTTCCATTTCCGTATCACCTCAAACCGGTGGTTTTCTAAAAATATCATACCCTCTTTGGCAATAAATTGCGTGAACAAAATAAAAACATTCCTTTTTTTAAGGGTCGTTATTCAGTTTTCCCATAATTTTCCCGGTACGGAAAAAGATTTTGGCATCTCTGCATCTTGACAAATTCCCCGATTTCTTTATTATTATATAAGAGAATGTACGCACATTTTTCCGATGTGCGAGAAAGGACGAGAGAACCATGATTTATACGACAGAAGTCGAACGGATGTGCCCTGTTGCCAAGGGAGCATATCACGGTCCTGCCCCCATCCCCGAGGAGGGTAAGTGGGTTCAGGCAAAGCAGATCAGCGATATTTCCGGCTTTACCCACGGTATCGGCTGGTGCGCACCCCAGCAGGGCGCCTGCAAGCTGACCCTGAACGTAAAGGAAGGCATTATTGAGGAGGCTCTGGTGGAGACTCTGGGCTGCTCCGGCATGACCCACTCCGCAGCTATGGCTTCCGAGATCCTCATCGGCAAGACCCTGCTTGAGGCTCTGAACACCGACCTGGTGTGCGATGCCATCAACACCGCTATGCGCGAGCTGTTCCTGCAGATCGTTTACGGCCGTAC
>JAFQKD010000176.1 GCA_017397075.1 Oscillospiraceae bacterium
AGGGCTGCTCTTCGGGGCAGCCTTTTTCTTATTTTTATGGGAAATGTGATGGTTTCATGCTATAATATCAGAAAATGAAGTTATCCTGTAGGGGACGGGTTCTCCGTTCCGAGCCTTGCCGATGGCTGATGCCTGTCCTGCATATCCATGGCCCCTGCCTCGAAAAGTTCAACCTTAGCTTCTTCTGTGCTGTTCTTTGACAGCGTTCGCGCTGCGGCGCGCCTCAGAACCTTTTGAGAAAAACCACAACGCTTCGCTTATGTGGCAAACTTTCCTACGCCGGTTGCGTCCCGGCGTTTTTGCTTCGCAAAACCAGAAAGATTTGGTTCCGAGACCTCCAAACCTTTTTACGTTTTTAGGTGGTGATTGTTTTGCATTCTGTGATTCGTGAGATTTTTGCTTCCCAGGGGATTTCGCAGTGTGGGTTCTGTGCGTATGATGCGGTCTTGCCGCTGCTTCCGGTGCGGTCTGCTTCCCGGATCCCGGAGAATGCCAAAACCGTCATCTTTGCACTTTTCCCCTATTGGATTGGGGAATATCCCGACCGCAATATCTCCCGCTATGCCATCCCCGATGACTATCATATGATCGCCGTGGACCTTCTCAAACGCTGTGCCGCCGCTTTAACGGAGCATTTCCCGGAGCATCACTTTGAGCCCTTTGTTGACAGCTCTCCCATCCGGGAGGTTCACGGTGCCTATCTGGCGGGACTTGGCTATCGCGGAAAGAACGGTCTGCTGATCCACCCGAAGTTCGGTTCCTACGTCTTTATCGGTGAGCTTGTGACGACGCTGGAAATTTCTCCCGACCGTGAGCCGATGGGCGAATGCCTCAACTGCGGAAAATGCCTTACTTCCTGTCCATCCGGTGCGCTTTGCGATGGATTTGTCCGCGAGGAGCTGTGCCGCAGTGCCATCACCCAGAAAAAGGGCGAGCTGACCGATTGGGAACAGCAGCAGCTGATCTCCGGCGGGCTTGTCTGGGGCTGTGACATTTGCAACGACGTCTGCCCGATGAACAAAAACGCTTCTCCCAGCGATCTTCCGGCATTCTACAAAAACGCCACCGCCACGATCACTTACGAAAATCTTCCGCTTCTGCGCAAACAGAAAGCCTTTAATTACCGCAGCCGCTCCGTCATGGAACGCAATCTTGCACTGCTCGAAAGGGATGAAAACTGATGGAAACCCCGATCCAGAAGGCGCTGGATGCCTATATTCAGAAAGATATGACCCGTTTCCACATGCCCGGACACAAGGGCGCGGACTTTGACCTTCTCGGTTCCGTCCTGCCCTATGATCTGACCGAAGTTCTTGGCACCGACAGCCTTTACGATGCGGAAGAATGCATCCGGGACTGCGAACGTGAATACGAAGCCCTTTACGGCAGCCATCGAACACTTCTTTCCGCCGGCGGATCCACCCTCTGCATCCAGACGATGCTTGCCCTCTGTGCGCCTGCCGGATCCAAAATCCTTGCTGGACGCAATATCCATGTTGCCGCGGTCAATGCCATGGGTCTGCTGGATCTGCGTCCCACATGGATCCTTCCCAAGCCCAATCCAGGCGGCGTTGGTTCCACCATTTCACCTGCCGATGTGGAAAACGCTCTTTCCGCTGACCCGGAGCTGCGTGCCGTATACATCACCTCCCCGGATTATTTCGGCGTGATGTCCGATGTGGGAGCCATTGCGGAGATCTGCAAGCACCATCATGTCCCACTTCTGGTGGACAATGCCCACGGTGCCCATTTCCCGTTTCTGGAGGAAAACCGCCACCCGATGGCTCTCGGTGCAGCCGCCTGCTGCGATTCGCTCCATAAGACTCTGCCTGTCCTCACCGGCGGCGCTCTGCTCCATCTTGCGGACGAAACAATGGCTTCCGGA
>JAFQKD010000014.1 GCA_017397075.1 Oscillospiraceae bacterium
AAGGCCATGTATCAGCCCGGTGACGGCAATACCGAGGTGTATTACCTGAAGAATGCCGAGGCACAGATCTGCTCGTTCACCGAAGCACCAAAGACCATTAAGTTTTGAGCAGGTGAATCCTATGGCGGAAAACGGTTATGACGCGCTGAAGCTGAAAAATCAGCTGTGCTTTCCCCTGTATGCAGCCTCCCGTGAGATCATAAAGCGCTACCGTCCTTATCTTGACGCATTGGATCTGACCTATACCCAGTACATCGCCATGATGGTTTTCTGGGAGGAGGGGAAAATCAGCGCCAAGGAGCTTGGAAAACGGCTCTTTCTGGATTCGGGGACGCTGACACTGATCCTCAAAAGTCTGGAAAGCAAGGGCTTTGTGCGCCGTTATCGTGATGCGGCGGATGAACGGGTGCTGCAGACGGAGATCACGGAGAAGGGACTTGCTTTGCGTGATGCGGCGGTTTCTGTCCCCGGGAGCGTTGCAGGCTGTGTGAAGCTGGATTCCAAGGAAGCAATGCAGCTGTATACGCTGCTCTACAAGGTGCTTGGTACACTGGAATAAAAAACGCTGCATGGAGAATTCCATGCAGCGTTTTGCGTGATGCTTATGTATTTGCTTCCGGATCAAGATACACACGGGAGCCTGTGGCGCCTGTCTGTCCCTGATATTTGCCCCGGTAAGGTCTTTCCGCGTTTTTGTCCATCTTGGCGAAAACCAGCTGTCCCACACGGCGTCCTGCCTTCAGCTCAATGGCAAAGCGGTTTGCGTTATAGAGCTCAAGGGTGATCTCGCCTTCAAAGCCGGGGTCTACCCAACCTGCGTTCTGGATGAAAAGACCCATGCGCCCGAGAGAGCTCCGTCCCTCCACAAAGGCGGTAAGATCGTCCGGCAGGGCGAAATACTCCATGGTGGTGGCAAGGACAAACTGACCGGGGAGCAGTAGATAGGTATCCGCGGTGATGGTCTTGTAGCGGATCTCGTTTTCCAGAGAGATGATGCCGGTGGGAGAGTCCTCCACCACGCTGAAGGTGTTCCCGAGACGGACATCCACACTTGCAGGCTGGATCTGTTCATCGGTTACGGGGTCAATTTTCAGCGTGCCTGCTGCCAGCATCTCCCGAATCGTACCGTCGGATAAGATCATGTTATGCCTCCTTCAGTACGCTGGTGAGATCCTTGCCGGTGGCTTTGCGGTAGGCATCAAAATCGTTCCAGCTTTTTCCCGCGAAGTGGTTGATCATCACATCGTTGGGGGTATAGGCGTTGTTTTCCAGCACCATCTGCGCCTCTGCTTCCGGGGCGATGATGGAGTAGATGGCGGCACCCACGGGAGCGGGACCGAAATCGTTTCCGCAGATGCGAAGCTCATCTGTTGCTTCGGCGCCGTCAATGCGCCAGAGGAAAATGTGGTGTCCCATGGGCTGAGGCCAGATCTCCGACTGGCGGGGAAGCTCAATGCCCAGCATGGCAAAGCCGCAGCCTGCATTTTTGCAGACGTTGTCGGTAAACTCTGCATAGGCAGGAAGCTTGTCCCGGTACTCAAAGGCTGCCATGCCGTAGGTGTCAAACACATTACGGCGGCAGATGAAGTTCTTCGCGGGGATGGTGTCCTTTCCGGGACCCTGCTGGGTTACGCAGGAATCATATACGTTTTTGAAGAAGCAGTCCTCCACCAGAATATCGTCGCCGTAGGTCCAAAGCTCCACCGCGTTCCCAAAACGGATGTGCAGCTTTGCGCTCCATGCGCAGCCGCCGATGTTCTTGAACTGGCAGCGGCGGATGGTGATGTTTCTGCCGGAGCCCGTAAAACCGTGAACGCCGCTGTTCTTTGCGCAGAGATCCTCCAGCACAAGATTGCTCACCAGATCGCCCAGATTTCTCTGGCCGTAGGGGACGCATTCAATGTGGCTGTAGTATTCGCCGGGGTTCTTTTCCGACCAGAGCAGGATCTCCTGCGCGGGGATCTGGGCCTCGCGCCAGTGGTCGCCGTAGAACCGTGCGTCCCAGAAGTCGCCCTGCTGAGAAAGCTCGTTCTTTTCCCAGTGGAAAGCGGCGGTGCATTCGTCCTCGTTAAAGACGAAATTGCCAACCTCCCCGGGGACAGCTTTCAGACACCGCCAGATGTTGGGGGCGGCTTCTTCCCAGTCTGCGGGGGAGCTTACGTCCACAGAGCCGCAGAAGACAGGCGATTCGCCCTCTCCGTAAGCACCGTAAGTCACAGGCGCCTCCTCTGTTCCGCCGACGGAGCGGAGCTTATCCCGATAGACGCTGCCCCGCTTAAAGAGCACCGTATCTCCCGGGAGGATGGAGAGCTTTTCGTAGTCCTTTTTTGCGCAGTCGGGGCAAAGGCCTTCTGCGCCGTCGTTCCCGTTTACGGGGTCAATGTAATATACAGCCATAGTATCTCCTTATCGGATTTCCCGAATCGTTTCCACAAGGGCTTCCAGATTCTCGAAGGGGAAGCCGTTGTCCGCTTCAATGTAGAACCAGGCGCCGCCGTCCGCCATGCGGAAGGTGTCGTATTCCCGTTTTACAAGCTCCCGCACATCCTTAGGCGTGCCGTAGGTCATGGTATTTGCCCTGTCGGTATGTACCTCCACGGCAAGACCAAGCTCCCTGCAGTAACGGGCAAGATCCTCCATGTTGTAAGCCGGGATCTGGGGCCAGATGGAGGTGACGCCGATATCCTTCAGATCGGGGAGGATATCCCGGATCTGTCCGCAGGAGTGGAAATGGATGTCGATCCCCTTGTCGACGGCAGGCCGGAAGAGCTTCTTGAGCCGGGGCTTCATAAACCTGCGCCACGTGGCAGGGCTCATAAGAAGTGCCCGTTCGGTGCCGTAATCGTCACCGAAGATGAGACTGTCGGCGCCGGCCTTCAGCGCCCTTTCCAGCAGGGCGGCATCGTATTCCACGATGCGGTCTGCGAGGATGTTGATCTCCCGCTCGTTTGTTTCCATATCGCAGAGGGTGTTTTCGTCCCCATACAGAGCGAGAAGCTTTTCAAAGAGGTTGCCGCAGTTCTCCATGGTATGGAAGCCTGCAGCCTTTTTCTCCCGGATAGAGGCGGCATAGGCATCAAATTCCGCGCCGTATGCAGGGGGAGGCGCAGGGGGGAGATACGCTTCCGCATCCTCGGGGCAGGTGACGGGGTGCTTAAAGGGGATCCCTGTGATGCCGAATATGCGGTATTCCCATGTTACCTTCCAGTCGTCTGTCATAAAGGAATGAAAGTTCCCATCAGCGTCGAAATCACTTGCCGGGATAACGGGGACAGGCATTTTGCGGTAAGGTTCAAAATCACCGGGGAGGGAAGCATAGAGACTGTTGAGCTTATCCCCGTGCTCATAATAGCCAACGGGGCAGTAGTAATAACGCACCGGCACCTTGTCAGGTGCCTGAAAATGCATGGCGCGGTATACGCGTTCTCTGCTCGTCATGGTGCACCTCTACAGATTATGTTGAAAAGAGTATAACACAGGTTTCATGATTTGCAACGGATTTTTTTCGGCAAACGGAATGATCTCGGCTTTCCGGAAGAAAATGGGGTATTTTTTGGAAGTTCCGAAAAAAACTATAGTAATTTTTAAATATGTATGTTACAATGCCGTGTAACCATGGGTTGCGGCTGGATATTGGAATCTTTCCGCAGCGAATCTGACAGAAAAGCAAAGCAAGTCCCAAAAAACGGGATGAAATTGCCGCGTTGCCATGGAAAGCGGCGCTGCACTGCTACGGAGCGGGATATGGAATACGACATCACCAGCAGAAAAAATCCGCATATCATGCATCTGCGCCGTCTGGGGACGGATAAGGATTACCGCCATGAGCGGAAGGAATACCTTGGCTGCGGCGAAAAGCTTTTAAAGGAAGCACTGCTGCACCATGCAGAGATCCTGAGACTTTACCGTGTGCCGGGAGAGGCAGAGGGACTTTGTCCGGAAGGCGCCGAGGAGTACCTTGTTCCGGGAGATGTGCTGGATTCCGCATCACCCTTCAAGTCCTCCACGGGGGTGCTGTTCACCTGCCGGATGCCCGAGGAAGCAGAGCTGCCCGGTGATGGAGGCTATGTGGTTCTGGAAAACGTGCAGGACCCCGGAAATGTGGGGACGGTGCTGCGCTCGGCAAATGCCTTCGGCATTCCCCTGGTTGCCCTTTTGGGGGACTGCACCGATCTTTTTAATCCCAAGGCTGTCCGCGCTTCCATGGGCGCGGTGTTCCGCCAGAAGACCGCACGTATTACGCTGGAAACGCTGGAGCGGGAAAAAGCCCGGGGACTTCGCATTCTCGGCGCTGCGCTGGGGGAAGGCTGTACAGATATCCGGAAGACGGATCTGAACGGCGCGGTGGTTGCCATCGGCAGTGAGGGGAGAGGACTTACGGATGAGCTGCTTTCCCGCTGCACAGGGAGAATACAGATCCCCATGATGCCCGCATGCGAATCCCTGAATGCTGCGGCAGCTGCTGCAGTCATTCTGTGGGAGATGGGCAGAGAAAAACTGTGAGAAAGGCGGATGCCATGTGGCATCACTGAATTACTGGCTGTGGCTTACCACAAGACAGGGACTGTCCCCGCGGACAGCGGGAAGACTGCTGCAGATCTTCGGTTCCCCCGAACGGCTCTTTTTCGCCGACAGGGCAGAACTGAAAGCAAACGGCGTTTCGGAAAGGCTTATCGAGCTTCTGGGGGAACGCAGTCTTGTGGGCGGACGGCAGATCATGGAAAAATGCCGTGTTCTCGGACAGCGGATTTTGACGCTGGATGATGCGGAATACCCTCTGCGGCTGAAGAATATTCCCGACCCGCCTTTGGTGCTTTATGTGAAGGGAACTCTCCCTGCGGTAGATGACGAGGCGGTCATTACCGTTGTGGGGACAAGGAAATGCAGCGACTACGGTCTCCGTGCTGCAAACCGTATCGGAAGAGAGCTTGCCTCCGGCGGTGCTGTTGTGGTCACCGGACTTGCAAGAGGCATCGACAGCACAGCCGCATGGGGTGCCCTTTGTGCAGGCGGCAAAGTCATCGGTGTTGCAGGCGGAGGCGCAGATGTGATCTATCCGCCGGAAAACGGAAGGCTTTATGAGGCAGTGGCGGAAAACGGCGCGGTCATCAGTGAATATCCTCCGGGGACGGAGCCCTTCCGCGGTCATTTTCCGGCGAGAAACCGCATCATGAGCGGCCTTGCTCTTGGCGTTGTGGTGGCGGAAGCACCGCTCAAAAGCGGCGCGAGGATCACTGCAGCCGATGCACTGGAGCAGGGAAGGGATGTGTTTGCCGTTCCGGGACCCATTGATCTTGAAGCCTGTGCAGGTTCAAATCAGCTTCTGCGGGAGGGAGCCATCCCCGCAACCTGCGGAAACGATATCCTTGAGGAATATCAGGCGCGCTTCCCGGAAAGGATCTGTTTGCGGGAGGCATCGGCGGAAGATATTCTGCCTGAGATTGACAACCGGGAAACAGAAGATTATACTTCTTTCCAAGAAGAAACCGAATTTGCCCCAGAGATGCAGGAGAAAGCGGCGCTTTCTCTTGCGGAACTGAGTGAAGAGGAAGCTGCGGTGATCCGTGCCATCACCCGGGAGGATATGCCTGTGGATGAGATCATCGCCCAAAGCGGACTTGGCGCTGCGGCAACGCTTGCGGCGCTGACCATGCTGGAAATCAGCGGCGCCGTCACCCGTGGTGAAGGCAAACGATATACGCGAAACATAGGCTGAGCGGATACTGAGAATACCGTTCAGACGAATTGAAGTGAGGAATCATTGTGGCAGCAAAAAAAGACCTTGTGATCGTGGAGTCACCGGCAAAGGCGAAGACCATCGGAAAATATCTGGGAGATCAGTACCGTGTAACGGCGTCTATGGGACATCTGCGTGATCTTCCCAAAAGCACCATGGGCGTGGATCTGGAAAACGGCTTTGTGCCGGATTACCGTCCCGTAAAGGGCAGGGAGGATACCATCGCCGAGCTCAAAAAGGCGGCAAAGTCCAGCGGGAAAGTGTATCTCGCCACCGACCCTGACCGTGAAGGTGAAGCCATCTCCTGGCATTTGAAGGAGCTTCTGGAGCTGAAGGATGAGAATACCTACCGCGTGACCTTCAACGAGATCACAAAGCAGGTGGTGCAGGACAGCATCCGTCAGCCACGGGCAATTGATCAGGATCTTGTGGATGCCCAGCAGACACGGCGTATCCTTGACCGTATCGTGGGCTATAAGCTCAGTCCCCTTCTGTGGCGGAAGATCCGCAAGGGACTTTCCGCGGGACGCGTACAGTCTGTGGCGACCCGTATGGTCACTGACCGTGAAGAGGAGATCCGTGCTTTCCAGCCTGAGGAGTACTGGCTTCTGGATGTGGTGCTTGCCGCAGAAGACGGTGCATTTACCGCCAGATATCACGGAACAGGCGGAAAAAAGCGGGAGCTGCATACTGAAGAAGAGACTGAGCAGGTGGTAACCGACATCCGCAAAGAGCCTTTTGTGGTGAAGAGCGTGAAGCGTACCGACCGACCCAAGTCTCCTCCTCCTCCCTTTACCACCTCCACCCTGCAGCAGGAGGCATCCCGAAAGATCGGCATGACCCCCCGCCGCACCATGAGCATCGCCCAGCAGCTTTACGAAGGTGTGGATGTGGAGGGTGAAGGCACCGTGGGTCTCATTACCTACATGCGTACCGACTCTCTCCGTCTTTCCGAGGAGGCGCTGGCTTCCGCAAAGGCGTTCATTACCGATCATTACGGACCTTCCTACCATCCCGGGGAGCCCCGCCGATTCAAGACCAAGGGCAGCGCTCAGGATGCCCACGAAGCTATCCGCCCCGCAAATGTGATGTTTACCCCCGAACGGCTGAAGAGCAGCCTTACCGGGGATCAGTACCGTCTGTACCGTCTGATCTGGAGCCGGTTTATCGCCTGCCAGATGACCCCCGCCGTGTATGACGCGGTGGCAGTGGAAACGGAATCTGCCGGCCATTCCTTCCGCACCAATCGTTCCGTGCTGAAATTTGCCGGTTATACCGCTGTGTACGAAGAGGGCAAGGATGAGGAGAAGGAAGAATCCCGTGCGCCCCTGCCGGACATCCGGGAGGGACGTGAGCTGATGCTTCGGGACGTGAGCAAGGAACAGAAATTCACCCAGCCGCCTTCCCGCTACACCGAAGCTACCCTCATTAAGCACATGGAGGAGTCAGGCGTTGGCCGTCCCAGTACCTACGCGCCTACAGTGTCCACCATTCTGGATCGTGAATATGTGGTGAAGGAAGGCAAATTCCTTCGTCCCACCCCTCTGGGGGAAGTGGTCACAAAGCTCATGAAGGATCGTTTCTCCGATATTGTGGACCTGACCTTTACTGCCCGCATGGAGGAGACCCTTGACAGCGTGGAAAAGGGGCAGAAATTCTGGAAGGATGTGCTGTCCGAGTTCTACGGACCTTTTGATGCATCCCTTACCGATGCGGAAAAGGCCATGGAGGGCGAGCGGATCAAGGTGCCCGATGAGGTGACGGGTGAGATCTGTCCCACCTGCGGAAAGAACCTTGTGGTGCGCTCCGGCAAATTCGGACGCTTCCTTGCCTGCCCGGGATTCCCGGAATGCAGCTTCACTAAGCCCATTGTCATCGAAATGCCCGGCAAATGCCCCAAGTGCGGCAGCCGTATCCTGAAGCGCACCAGCCGCAACGGCCACACCTATTACGGCTGCGAGCGGGGAATGGAATGCGGCTTCATGACCTGGGATGTGCCTGTGGCGGATCTTTGCCCCGAGTGCGGCAAGAGTATGTTCAAAACCGCAGGACGAGGCTTCCGCAGACCCTTCTGCGTAAATGCAGTGTGTCCTGCCTTTGTGCCGGAGGATAAGCGGGGATACCGCAGAAAGCCTGCCGCAGCAGGGCAGAATCCTGCGGAAAACGCAAATGCTCCCGCAGAGAACCTCCCTGCAGAGCCTAAAACCGCGGAAGAGGTGCCTGCCGGAAAGACGGCGAAGAAGTCTGCCGCAAAGAAAACCGCGGCAAAGAAGACCGCATCCAAAACTGCAGCCAAGAAACCCGCTGCCAAAAAGCCTGCCGCAAAGAAGTCTGCTGCCAAAAAGTCCGCAAAAGAAGGCGGTAAGGTATAATGGAAGTAACGGTGATCGGCGCAGGACTTGCCGGCTGTGAGGCTGCATGGCAGCTTGCACAGCGGGGAGTCGATGTGCGCCTTGTGGAGATGAAGCCGCTGAAACGGACGCCTGCCCATTCCTCCGATGATTTCGGCGAGCTTGTCTGCTCCAACTCCCTGCGTTCCGGGGAGCTTTCCACGGGACCTGGGCTTTTGAAAGAAGAAATGCGGCGTCTGGGAAGCCTCATCATGACCTGCGCCGATGAAAACCTTGTGCCCGCAGGCGGTGCTGTGGCAGTAGACAGACACGCCTTTTCCGCAGCGGTGACCGCACGCATCCGCAGCCATCCGAAAATTCGGGTGGAGAACGCGGAAGTGACGGAGATCCCCGAGGGTACGGTCATTGTGGCATCCGGTCCTCTTACGTCCGATGCCCTTGCCGAAGCCATCCGCAGAAAAACAGGCGGGGAAGGACTTTCTTTCTATGATGCGGCAGCACCCATCGTGACCTTTGAGAGCATCGATATGGCAAAAGCCTATCTCGGCTCCCGTTACGATAAGGGTGATGCAGATTATGTAAACTGCCCGATGAGCAGGGAAGAGTATCTTGCTTTCCGTGAAGCCCTCTGCACTGCGGAGGAAGCGGCTGTCCACGGATTTGATGACGGCTGTGTCTTTGAGGGCTGTATGCCGGTGGAGGTCATGGCCCGCCGCGGTGAGGATACCATGCGCTACGGGCCTCTGAAGCCAGTGGGGCTTAAAGATCCCCGCACGGGAAAAGAGGCTTACGCAGTGGTGCAGCTTCGCCGTGACAATGCGGAAGGAACGCTGTATAACCTTGTGGGCTTCCAGACGCATCTGCGTTTCCCGGAACAGAAGCGTGTGTTCGGGATGATCCCGGGGCTGGAGAATGCGGAATTTGTGCGTTACGGTGTGATGCACCGGAATACCTATCTGGATTCACCCCGGCTTCTTGACCGGTATTACCGGCTGAAAAAAGAGCCGCGTATCCGTTTTGCCGGGCAGATGACCGGCGTTGAGGGATACATCGAATCCACAGCTTCCGGACTTCTTGCGGGACTGGAAACTGCCCGGGAGCTTCTTGGGCTTTCTCCTGCGGATTTCCCCAAGGAGACGGCGGTGGGTGCTCTTGCGTTGTACATCAGTGACGAGTCGGTTGTGGAATTTCAGCCGATGAATATCAATTTCGGCATTCTCTCTCCGTTGGGATATCGGGTGAAGGGAAAGCAGAACAAGAAGCTGGAGCTTTCTGCAAGAGCGCTTCGTTGGTATGACGAGGCAGGAAAGGGAATCGTATGAAAATCGTGATTGACGCCATGGGCGGGGATAACGCCCCCATGGAGATCGTCCGCGGTGCGCTGGAAGCGGCAAAGGAGGATGGGCTGGAGCTGATCCTGACAGGCCGCGGCGAAGAGATCCTTGGATGTATGGCGGAGCTTGGCATGGACACATTGCCGAAAAATGTGGAGATCGCCAATGCGCAGGACGTGGTGACCATGGAAGATGATCCTTCTTCGGTGCTGCGGGAAAAGGAAAACTCTTCCATGGCGGCGGCTTTCCGTATTTTGAAGGACGGTGCTGCAGAGGCTATGGTGGGCGCAGGGAACACCGGTGCCCTTCTTGCGGGAGCTACGCTTATGGTAAAGCGGCAGCCCTGTGTCCGCAGAGCGGCGCTTGCCACTATGCTGCCGGCAAGTCACGGCAGTGTGCTGCTCATCGATTCCGGTGCCAATGCAGATCCGACAGCGGAAATGCTGCTGCAGTTTGCCGTTATGGGCACTGCGTATATGCGCCGCAGTCTGCATATCCGTGAGCCGAGAGTGGGGCTTCTCAATATCGGCGTTGAGCCTGCGAAGGGGACTGACCTTCAGCGAGAGGCGTATGCGCTTCTTACCGAGGCGGCGAATGCCGGAAAACTGAATTTTGTGGGCAATGTGGAATCCCGGGAGGCCATTCTCGGCAGCTGCGATGTGCTGGTGGCTGACGGCTTCAGCGGAAATGTGCTGCTGAAGGGACTTGAGGGGATAGGCATTCTGATGCTTACCCAGCTGCGGGAGCTTTTGGAGACCCGCGGCCGCACAAAGATCGCTGCAAAGCTTGCCATGGAGGAGCTTCGGTTCCTGGAGCAGCGGTTTGATGCTGCGGAGATCGGCGGAGCCGTGCTTCTTGGTATACAGAAGCCTGTGGTAAAGGCTCATGGTGCATCGGACGCAAGAGCTGTGAAAAATGCGGTGATGCAGGCTGTGCAGCTGGTAAAAAGCGGGATCGCAGCCGATATTGCCAGAGAGCTCTCGGCAGACGGCACAGAAATGCAGAGGTGATGCATATGGCACTGAACTTACTTCGGGAAATTCTGGCGGATGTGTTTTCCACAGATGCGGAGGAGATCACCCCGGAAACGGATCTGTATGAGGATCTGTATGCGGATTCCGCAGACCTTCTGGAACTGCGGTTCATTCTGGAAGAGGAATTCGGCATTCGGGATGCGGATGCGGATGCGTTGGCGCAGATGGCAACGGTGGGCGAGATCGCAGCCTATCTGCAGGCAATGGAAGAATAAAGCAATGGTTTATGGCCGCGGCGGATATGGGCGCAATGTGCCCTTCATCTGCGGCGGCCATCGCAGTATGGAGGTAGTATGACACAGTTGGAACAGGCTCTGGGTTACACCTTTCGGGAGACGAAGCTTCTGGAAACGGCACTGACTCACAGCTCCTATGCAAACGAGAACAAAAAGCTGGATATCGCCTGCAACGAGCGTCTGGAGTTTCTGGGGGATGCCGTTCTGGGACAGATCGTGGCGGAATGGCTGTTCAGAAATTTTCCCGAGGTGCCGGAAGGGAAGATGACCCGAACTCGTGCAGAGCTTGTGTGTGAAAATTCCCTTGCGGAAAGCAGCATTCAGCTTGGTGTTGGAGATGCGCTCCGCCTTGGAAAGGGTGAGGAGCAGGGAGGCGGCAGACAGCGCAGGAGCATTCTTGCCGATGCCTTTGAAGCCATCCTTGCCGCAGTGTATCTTGACGGCGGCAGAAAGCCTGCGGAAGAGATCGTGGGGAAGTTCATTCTGGAAAAAATGAAGGGCACCATTGATGTGTCCGTTACCGATTACAAGACCCGTCTGCAGGAGCGTCTGCAGCGAAAAAAGGGACAGACGGTGGAATATGTCCTTGTCGGGGAAAGCGGTCCCGATCACAGCAAGGAATTCACCTCCGAGGTCCGCATTAACGGCGTATGCGCAGGTGTGGGCATCGGTCGGAGCAAGAAGGTGGCAGAGCAGGCGGCTGCCCGTGAGGCGCTGGAAGCACTGGAAGCATGAGACCGAAAAAACGGATCCTGCCGGTATTCGTGCCCCATCTCGGCTGCCCCCATGCCTGTGTGTTCTGCAACCAGCACCGGATTTCCGGAGCGGCAAAGCCTGTAACGGCTTCGGATGTGGATGCTGCGGTGCGGAAAGCTGGGGAAGAGACACCGGGGCTTACCATAGAGGTCGCCTTTTATGGCGGCAGCTTTACCGCTATCGATCCCGGGGAGCAGAAAGCGCTGCTTTCCGCGCTTGC
>JAFQKD010000177.1 GCA_017397075.1 Oscillospiraceae bacterium
GACGGTCAGCTGACCTGTCACGCAGCTCTGACCGCCCTTGATGCCGAGGCCTTCTACAAAAAGTGGCTGCAGGACATTGCCGACGGGCAGGATACTCTCACCGGGCACATTCAGTACACCGCACCCTATTTTTGCGCAGGCGGCGGTCCCGGCGGATGGGGAAGCGCCATTGTGGAGGTCCCCTGGCAGCTTTACCGCCATTTCGGGGACAAAACCGTTCTGGAAACGTACTACGGCAATATGCGCCGCTACATCGAGTATCTGGAAGCCCATTCCGAATTCGGCCTTGTGACCAGTGACAAGCAGGGACAGTGGTGTCTGGGCGACTGGTGCGGCCCGAACATCCTTTATCCCGACAAGGACGTTACCTTCTGGGACCAGCAGGTCATGCTTCCCGCCCCCATGGTGAACACCTATTTCATGGTAAAATCCCTGAACACCATGTGCCGCATCGCCCGCATTCTCGGGAAAGAGGAGGATATCCCCGCCTACGAGGAAAAAGCAGCCCAGCGCAGCCGCGCCATCAAAGCCGCCTATTTCAACAGCTTTGACGGCAATTTCATCATGAACGTGCAGGGCGCAAATGCCTTTGCCGTGGATATCGGTCTGGGCAGCGACGACACCTACCAAAATCTCAGGGAGTATTACCGGAAAGTCGGCTGCTTCGACACCGGCATTTTCGCCACCGACATTCTCATGCGCGTGCTCTTTGAGCGGGGCGACGGGGAGCTTGCGGTGGATCTTCTCACCAATGACGGTCCTCAGGGCTTTGCCCACTGGCAAAACTCCGGTGCAACCACCTTCCATGAATATTGGGACAGCAACCGCAGCCGTTCCCACAACCATCCCATGTTTGGCGCCCCGGCGGCCTACCTCTTTGAGTATCTGCTGGGCATCCGCCAGAACGTGGACAGCGCAGGCTACCGCGCCCTGACCATCGCACCGCAGGCGGTCTCCCGCTTCGGCAGAATGTCCGGCAGCGTGAAGACGCCCCGCGGTACTGTCGCGGTAAGCAATGTGAACGAGGCGGAACGCACCGTTTTCCATGTTACCGTCCCCGGAGATACCGAAGCCGTTTTCCGCTGGAATGACCGGGATATTCCGCTCACCGAAGGCGAAAGCGAGCTTGTTTTCCCCCGATAACCAAAGCAAAAGGAAGGACTCTTTTGGAAAAGAGTCCTTCCTTTTTATTCCGGTCTTACCGCAACACAGCGGTTGATCTTCACGCCCTGTGAATAGAACTTTGCCTCGTAGTCGGTCATAACGCCCACGGGGCCGTTTTCGTGGAGATCTCTCGTCACCTCGCGAAGCTCCCAGCCGCAGGCAGTGAACTGCTCCAGCGACCACTCGTAAAGATCCACATTGTCGGTCTTGAAGTGGATCTCCCCGCCGGAAGCCAAAAGCTTCTTATACAGGGCAAGAAAACTCGGGGCAGTCAGTCTCCGCTTGTGATGGCGCTTGGGCAGCCAGGGATCGCAGAAGTTGATGTAGATCCGCTGAAGCTCCCCTTCCCCGAAGAATTCCTCCAGCCGAACGGCATCCACCCGCAGAAAGCGCACATTTGTGACCTCCGCCTCGCAGACCCGCTCCATGCCGATGACCATGGCGTCCGGCACCCGCTCCACCGCGCAGATGAGCGCCTCCGGATTCTGCTGCGCCGTTTCCAGCGTAAAGCGTCCCTTGCCGCAGCCAAGCTCCGCCCAAAGCACCTTGTGCCCGGGGTATTCCGCAAGCCAGCTGCCCTTTTTGCTTTCGGGAGTCTCCTCCAGCACATGGGCGCATTTTTCCATTCTGGGGATCAGATTTGGTTTTTTCCGCATTCTCATGTTTATCACCCGGCACATTCTACCATATTTCATCTTGAAAGTGAAGCGCAAATGCGGTATAATCTTTCCTGCAGCCGCGATTTGCGGTATAGCCGGGTGTAGCGCAGTTGGTAGCGCGCATGCTTTGGGAGCATGATGCCGCAGGTTCGAATCCTGTCACTCGGACCAGAAAAACGACAGATTCCAGTAGGAATCTGTCGTTTTTCAATGAGGTTTGCCTGCGGCAAATGATGCCGCTGCGCTTATGATGACGGCTTCGCCTGATGATGCGTGGCTTTGCCACATTTTCAGGCAAACATCGCATCCTTGCGAGTGGAACGAGCAGCATCATATTTGCATAAAACACATGTTTAGCCGCCCCACCAACACAGCACGCAGGGTTTTCACCCTGCGTGCTGCA
>JAFQKD010000178.1 GCA_017397075.1 Oscillospiraceae bacterium
ACATCTGACATAAACCTTCCCGCAAGGGAATCTGCGGCGGCATCTCCGGTTCCGTAATGGGGGCAGGCTCGGCAGGCACGGTAAAGGGCTTCGTCTTCCGCATCCAGAAGCTTCAAGAAATCTGCGGGGGTATAGGCTTTGTCTTCAAACACCAGCTTACGGATGGCAAGGAGAGATTCGGCAACATTCACCATTCCCGCAAAGTTCACAACGCTCCAGTTATACCGTGCACCGCCGTTGTTGAAGTCAAGGCGGTTTTCGATGCAGTCATCGGTGAAGAGCGTCCGCACAGGGTGGGGAAGCTCTGCGGCTCTTTTGGCGTAATACGCTGCCACCTTGTCCAGTGTCTCGTGGGTGGTCTTCTTTACGGCGGATATAAGACCGGTATAGAAAGTCTCAAAGCTGTCGGCTGAGCAGAGGTTTTCGCGCAGATAGTCGGCAAATACAAGTGCGGTGTTGATGCCGGCATCCAGAGAACCAACGTGGGAAATACCGGGAAGCATCATTTCCGTGCAGCCGCCGCCGTTCATGGTGCGCAGATCCTCCTCGGGAATGTTGGGGAAGATGCGCAGAAGGGAATCGTGATAGAGATCGTAATTGTAAAGGGCGGGCTGACCGCCGCCTGAGGCAATGGCTTCGGCAGCGGCTTCCCATGCTTCTGCGGGGGTGTCGGCATTCGCAAAAAACTCGATGCTGGGACGGCGCAGACCGTGGCAGGCCTTGAGGATCTGCAGATCCACTGCATTGGGCACAGGACCCATGGCGATGGACCAGCCGTCGTTCGCATCCACGTTTTCAAAGAATTTCCGCAGCTCTGCGGTGTGATCCTCGCCGTCAAAATAGGGCAGAAGTCCCTCGCCCAGTCTTCCCGGATCGTCGCAGCGATCGAGGTACCAGATGAGATTCCAGTCCAGAAGGGCTTCATAGAAGGTTACGGGGGGAGAGAAGGGGAGTTTTTCAAAGGCTTTCTGCAGCTTTTCCGGGGCATTGGCAGCTTTCAGAAGCTGACGGCTTCTGTCGCAGACAGCACGGATGCCCTCCAGAAGCTCCAGAAGTCCGTCGCGGAAATCGCCCTCCTCCAAAGCGAGGATGCGCTTTTCATAACCGGAAAGCCCCTCTCTGAGAAGCCGCGGATAATTTGCAAAGGAATGGGTGTATCCCGCACCGCCAACACCGTGTTCTCCAAGCTCACAGGGAACATGGGGCAGAGTGGCAAGCACAGCCTCGGCGCCTTCGGGACATTTTTCCCGCAGGGTGTCTCTGCCGCAGTCGAAGGTGAAGGAAAAGCTGGGGATCAGGGCAAGGGTGCGCTTTCCCGCAGGATCAAACTGACTTGAGATCCTGCCGCAGGGATAGAGAGGACCGCCGTCATATTCCGGCAGAGGACAGTTTTCCCAGTACCGGCGCTGAGCCCGGGCAAGGCGGAAAAATACACTTCTGTCGGGACATTCCGCATATCCGGCGGCATAAGGCTCACCTGCGGCAAGAAGAAGTTCATAGGGTGTAGACATTTTTAACACCTGCTTTCGCATATCTGCTGCAAGTATAACAGGAGGATTGTGACCGGTCAAGAGAAAACGCCCCGGATTGACCGGGGCGTTTCAGGCTTATTTTTGCTGACCAAAGGCGGCCTGATTGGCCATGGGGCTTGAGCGCTTGGAGAGATTGGGGAAACGGTGTTCAATGGCGGCAAGGCTGATCTCCACATCCTCATGTACCTCGTCAGGAGTGAAGGCGCCAAGGGTCAGCATGTCGCAGTCGCGGATCACGTTCCAGTTGAAGGTGAGACCCACGAAAGGTGTGCAGCGACCGGCTGCCATGGACTTGATGGTCATGACCGGCTTCTTGGCGTTCTGGATGACCTTGGCCACGGATTCTACTTCTACCTGCATAAGGAAACCCATGCAGTTTAAAATCTGGATGTAGGTCTGGATGTCATATCCCTGCTCGTCGGAGTAGACGATGAGTTCCGGCATATGGGCGGAAAGACCGGGAACCATGCCGTTCTGACGGATCATGTCGGTATAATCGTCGATACGTTCCAGGGTGTGGGTGCGCTTGCAGACCAGCTGTTCGGCGCTGCCGTGGTGGATGAGACAGAATTCGCTGCCGATGGCGGCACTGGCTTTGACGGTGGCAAGCGCTGCGGCGCGGCCTTCCGCAGTGGGCTCCACGTTCATGCCCGGGGTGTCCACAATGTGGATCTTTCTGCCCCAGCGCTGCTCGGCGTCGCGGATAGCCTCCACGAGGGGCTTCTGGGCTGCGCCGCTGAGGGGACCCATGATGGTGTCGATGCCGTAGCTCATGTAAGCATCCAGCACGGGGGCAAAGCTCTCCCGGCAGGAGTAACGGCCGGTGATGACCTTGTCGGCGGCTTCGGAGGTGTGGCTCCAGCCAAGAAGCCAGTTGGTGCCCATGATCATACGGGAGAGGGAAATACCTTCAACGGTGGTGCGTGGGAATTCTGTA
The DNA here is from genome assembly GCA_017397075.1 of Oscillospiraceae bacterium. Classification (GTDB taxonomy): domain Bacteria; phylum Bacillota; class Clostridia; order Oscillospirales; family Oscillospiraceae; genus RGIG1893. The sequence goes on from JAFQKD010000178.1 coordinate 2,470, forward strand.
TTCATGATTTGCGCTCCTTTCAACTTATCAGTGCTTCAAACGCGCCGCTTTTCAGTGAGCGGGCGCATGCATCGGTAAACATAGCGGAGAAAAGGCCGTCTCTTCCGCAAGCAAAGGGGACTGTGCCATCCAGAACGGCATCCAGAAATGCGGAGATCACACCGCTGGAGATCTGCTTTTCGTTTGTGGAGATCCCGCCAAGATCAAGCTCCTGCAGAGAATCGGAAGTTTCGATGCGAAGGTCGCAGCCGGGACAGGGATTTATGCGCAGAACACCTTTTCGGCAGAAAATATCTGTTTTGTTCTCCTCTGCGCCGAAGTTGCACCAGCTTGCGCGGATCACACCGGTGATACCGCTGTCCGTGCGGCAAAGGATCTCCGCGTGCTCATGAAGCCCGGGGAGCTTGCGGCAGATTCCGGATGAGTGGCAGGCAACATGGGAAAAAGGCATACCCAAAAGCCAGTTTACCGCATCCGCTTTATGCACGGCAAGATCGGAGATGACCCCGAGACCGGCTTTCCCCGGATCGAAAAACCATGCACCTTTCCGGTCAAGACACCAGTTTTCCGGCCCGCTGTGGCTGAAAACAGATTCAAAGGAAAGCACATCCCCAAGCATACCGCTTTGCAGGACATCCCTTGCCTTCCTGTGGCCCGGGAAGAGCCTCTGGTTGTGGGCAGGAATCAGGAGTTTTCCGACCTTTTGTGCGGCATTCAACATGGCCTGCGCCTCATTTGCGGTCATGGCCATGGGCTTTTCGATGAGAACGTGTTTTCCGGCCTCCAAAGCGGCAATGGCGGTATCCGTGTGCATGCTGTTCATGGTGCAGATGCTGACAGCTTCAATGGCGGGGTCGGCGAGCAATTCGTTCAAGGTGGAAAAAGTTTTGCAATGGTGTGCATCTGCAAGTTCTTTCCTGCGTTCGGGAAGAAAATCTGTGCAGCCAATCAGCCTGCAGCGGGGATCTGCATCGTATTCCGGTGCATGACGCCGCTGAGCAATGGCGCCGCAGCCGATGATGCCGACGCCGATGGGAGCTCGTGCCATATTCCCGCCTCCTTTGTCTGCATCATACCGCAGAAGAGTAAAAATCGATATGACGATTCCGACAGATATCTGGACAAAAACGATATTCTGTGCTATGTTGAAACGGAGGTGAGGGTATGCAGTGCAGAGATATCGGCATTTCCCCGGTGCATATGAAAAACGCAGGCGAGCATCGGCATGACCTTTTGGAGATCATTCTGACCTTGCAGGGCAGCGGATATGATCTTGCTGACGGGCAGCGCATTCCCTTTTCGCGGGGTAGCGTGTTTGTTGTGGAGCCGGGGGTCTTCCATGGCAGGGAGGCAGGTCCTGAAGGGTTCCAGGATATGTTTATCCGCCTTGAGGGAAACCGCATTTTGCAGACAGACAGCTGCAAAAGCTTTCGGGATGATGCAAACTGTACGCTGGAAAAGCTCTTTTCCGCAGCATACAGCATCTGGAGCCGCCGCCTTCCCGGCGGGCAGGAAATGACGGACAGCATCCTGCAGGTGATCTGCCGGATACTTCGAAGCACGGAGCCTGCTACAGAGGCGGGTACCATTGCCGACCATGTCCGCAATGAGATCCTCATGCATTATACAGACCCGGAATTTACGCCGGGGGATGCTTTGCGCTGCAGCGGATACTGTGAGGACTATGCAAGACGGGTCTTTACGGCGGAAATCGGCTTGACACCCTCTGCGTATCTGGAATCCATGCGGCTGGATTATGCCGAACGGCTTCTGGAGCAGCGGACAGATCCGCCCCGAAGCATCGGGGAGATCGCCCTTCTCAGCGGATATTTCGACGCAAATTACTTTTCCCGCATCTTTCGCAAGCGCACGGGAAAATCACCGAGGGAGTACAGAGCGGAAAAGCAATAAAGATGCCGGCAAATAATGCCGGCATCTTTATTGTATATAAGCTTAGTCCCGATAACACAGGGGGCAGGCCTGCAGGCATTTTTCCACGACAACATCGGTGTAATTGGGCATGAGATAAGCCTTGACCTGTACGGGATCCTTTTCCTGCAGCAAGGCTTCCATCTGCTCTCTGGTGGGATGCTCCGGTACGGGCATATCCGGCAGCTTCCAGCCGATGGTTGCAGCGCCGTCTTCACCGCTGAGGGCATAGGTGCGTACCCATGCGCAGCGCTCTTCGTTGCGTTCCATGATCTTCGCGGTGGGATCCGCCTTCATGGCGCAGACGCCGCAGGCGTTGGCGCAGGCAGTGCAGCCTTCGATGCAGAAGGCGGAAAGCTTTTCCGTTTTCTTGAGCGGCGCATCGGTGAGGATGTAGGTGCAGCGGAGTCTGGGGCCGTACTTGGGATGGAGATTGAACCCGCCTCTTCCCACAGAACCGAGACCTGCAGCTGCCATAAAGGGCGCATGAACGCGAAGTCCGGGCATGAAATCGTTCAGCCTGCTTGCGGTGGGGTAGCTGTCGAGGGTGAGATCCTCCGCCGCAACGGCACGGTAACCCATGTGCCGCAGAGCGCTTGCGATGTTCTGGGCGGTCTGGTTGGAGCGGTACATCATCTGGATCTGGTCGCCCACGTATGAAGAGCCGTCCTCCGCAGGCTGACGGCAGGCGAGAAACAGCGTTCTGCGATCCATGGCGCAGCCCACGGCAAGGAGGGTGTTCATGCCGCCGCTCATTTCACGCAAGGTTTCCGCGTCTGCGCCTTCCGCATCGGCAAGACTTCCCACACCCAGAACGTCTACCCGCTCAAGACCGGAAATAACAGCACCATCCTCAATGTGCACGGGGAGATCAAGGTCGATGTCGCAGTCGGGAAGCTTTGCAGTGACGCATACGCTTATGCCAACGAGCTCACAGCCATCCCTGGCGGTAAGGCCCGCAAGCGCAATGCCCCGCTCGCCGAAGCCGGAAACATCCCACATCTGTGCGCCGTCCTCACCCATGGTATCCATCCAGCAGGCAATGTCGGACTGCGCTTCCTCCAGACGGCGGAGAACAGCCTGCTTCAGCTCTCTCGCATTGCGCTTTTTGAGCTGAGGGATCCCGCTGAAGTCGCTGATCTCCCGAACGAGGGTGATGACGGTTTCGAACTTGCTGTAGAAATCTTCTGTGCGGAAGCCATCCCAGAAATTGCCTTCAAGACCGCGGAAAGCATCCATGGGACGGACGGAAATATGTTCGGCAAAGCCGTCGGAAGCGAACCTGCGGATGGCATTCATGGCGGTTTCCGCATCAAAAGAAGCCTTTTCCTTCTTTCTGGAAGGACCCTTTGCGCCGCCGTAACCGGGAGCGCGGAGCATGGGCGTCATGCAGTATTTCAAGGAGGAGCAGCAGTATCCCTGACCGAAGATGCGCTTTGCGCCTTTGCCGATGACATCCAGAATATCCTGTTCTCCCAGCTTATCGATGCTGCCGAGATCGTTCATGTCCAGATGAGCCTGCTCACCGTAGAAGCAGCGCCAGCGGTTAATGTTGGGGTAACGGAAGCGCTTGCCCTCGATGGTAAAGTCAATGAAGTTGGGATCGTTCAGCTTCGCCTTCTCGTAGTTTTTACCCGGGCAGGAGCGGATGCAGTTGCCGCAGCGGTCGCAAAGCGGCTTGCCGCTGTAAAGGGGATCGGGCAGAAGAGGGGCATCGGTAATGACGGAGACGATGCGCACACGGGGGCCGTACTCGGGGGACATGACCATGCCGTGCCAGCCGTATTCACCGAGACCTGCCGCCACAAAAGCGCTCATATGGCTGAAGGGTGCCGCATGCTCATAGGGTACATTTTTATATGTTCTGTGCCGCCAGAAGGAGGTGCAGGGGATCACCACGGCTTCGTAGCCTGCCCTGCGGAGCATGCGGGCAGCCTCGCAGGCAAGATCGTCAAGCTTCGGGATCATCCCGATCTGGAAAGCGCCGGAATAGTTGGGATTCGGCTCGCCGAAGAAATCCACGGACGCATCGGCATGATGTGCGGCAATGCAGACAACGCTGCGGCATTCCGGAAGCTGTGCCTCGGGGCGGAGCATTTCGGGGGTGGTGGCAAAGCGCTCTTTGTTGGCATAACCCACAAGATCGGCTCCCAGAGCCTTTAGCTCCTTTTTCAGGTGTTCGCCAAGTTTCAGGTTGTATGCAGACATATTGTGCCTCCCAGCGATAAATTTTCTCTTGCTTTTAGGATAAGCTTCCTGTATGCTGAAAACAAGGCACAAACGAAACAGCTTCCTGCATAAAACGAACATTGTGAATGATGACAGGAGGACAGTTCATGGAAGTCACCCTGAAAACGGAACAGATCGAACCGTACCTCCGCTTCTGCCACAGAGTGCGCAGAGCTGTGGCGGTGGAAAGCCTTTGCCACGCGCTGGACTGCAGACTCTTTTATTCCCTGACGCCGGGAAGCATGGAAGTCTGCGGAAAGATGTATGACATGGCGCCGGGCAGCGTGCTTCTTACCCAGCCGAAGCATGCCTACCGCATAAGGCCCCGGGGAGGGGAACCTATGCGGCTCATCATCCTGAATTTTGACTTTACACAAAACAAACAGGGACGGCGCGCGTTTCTCATGCCGGTGGTGCTTCCGGAGGAATACGCAAAGGGAGCGGAGGCGGAAAACGTGAACTTTGCCGATGACCCGCGGAAGAATGAACCGATATTCATCGGGGATGCTTCCGGGCTGCTGCCTGTGCTGGAGGAACTTCTCGAACTGGAACTTCTCAGCGGAGACGAAATCACATATGCTTATGCCGATGCGCTGCTCAAGATCGTTTTGCTGCGGCTTTTCCGTATGGTATCGGCTGAGGAAAAGCATGGCAGCGGACTTTTGCGGTATGTGCGGGAGCACTGTCTTGACCCGCTGACGCCGGAAAGTCTCGGCGAGCGGTTCGGCTATCATCCCGGCAGCATCGGAAGGCTCCTGCGGCGGATGACGGGGATGCCCCTGCACCGATACCTTATCCATCTTCGGCTGCAGAAAGCGGCGGATATGCTGACGGATACGGAGATGACGGTGGATGAGATCGCGGAAAGCTGCGGCTTTTGCGGCTCGCCGCATTTATGCAGAGTGTTTCGAGAGCGGATGGGACTTACGCCTCAGGCATTTCGCCGCAGAGGCAGACTATAGCAGAAAGGATCGATACCATGAAATTGATGCAGCTTTGGAAGGACGGAAAGATCCGCCTTGCAGTGGAAACGGACAGAGGACTTGTGCTGCCGGAATCTTCAAAGACAGCTCTGGAGCTCATCCACGGCGGCAAGTCGGCCATGGAAGCGCTGAAGCAGGAGCTGAATGATCTCCCTGTGTTCGACGGCAGGGTGCAGTATGCCCCGGCGGTATCAGGGATGGATAAGATCCTCTGCGTGGGACTCAATTACCGCAGCCACATCGGCGAATGCGGGGAAAAAGAACCGGAATATCCGGTGCTCTTTTCCAAGTTTCCCAATGCGCTGGGTGCCCATGAGGAACAGGTGTGGCTGGATCCCGCATACGGAGAATACGACTACGAAGCGGAGCTTGTCATCGTTATGGGCAAGCGCATTAAGCTTGCGGACGAAGAGGAAGCCGAGGCTGCCATCTTCGGCTATACCTGCGGAAACGACCTCTCAAACCGCACCACCCAGCTGCATCGGGGCGGTCAGTGGCTTGTGGGGAAGACCATGGACGGCTTTGGTCCTGTCGGTCCCCGTGTGGTCACCGCAGATGAGCTGGATCCTTCAGATCTGCGCATCTCCAGCCGTGTGAACGGAGAAGTGCGGCAGGATGCACGCACCAGCCTTATGATCTTCTCCGTACCGAAGATCGTAAGCTACATCTCGCAGCAGATGACGCTGGAACCCGGCGATGTGATCTTTACGGGAACGCCTGCGGGAGTTATGCTTGGCTATGCTCAGGATGAAAAGCAGTGGCTCCGTCCGGGCGACCGGGTAGAAGTGGAGATCGAGGGCATCGGCGTCCTCAAGACCAAAATGATCTGATGGCGACCATCTATGACATTGCTGCTGCCATGAACCTGAGCGCGTCGGCTGTCTCCCGCGCGCTCAGGGATGGCGAGGGACTGAGTCCCGATACGGTGGCAGCCATCCGTGCGGAGGCAAGACGGCAGGGGTATGTGCCCCGTCCGCGGAAGCATTCTCCGGCAAGATCGGTTGCCATTCTTTGTCCGGGTGTTGGCGGCGGCTTTTATTCCCGCATCGTTACCTCGCTGACAAGGCACCTGAACGCAGGAGGGTGCGAATGCTTCACGGTGTTCAGTGATTTTGATAAAAGCCGGGAGGAAATGCTGCTGAAAATGCTGCCGGAACGGGGGATATCCGGGATCCTCTGCATTACGGAAAGCAGAGATCTCCGCGGTGCATTGGAAAGCTGCATCCGTACAAGGGAAGTTCCCATCGTACAGATCGGCATGAGTGCCCCCGTGGGAGAATATGACAATGTCCGTGTGGATGAGGAAACCGGCGTCCGCGCCATTATGGAGCATCTTACGGGACTTGGACATCGGCGCATTGTGTTTCTCGGGGGCAGATTCAGCCGCACAAGAAGCGAGTTTTTCCTTGGTGAGGCGGAGAGGCTGGGGATCACCGCAAGCTGCCGTGCAGAAAAGAGCGGGGAAGTGGGCTTTGACTGCGGCTACCATTTCGGAGAAA
>JAFQKD010000179.1 GCA_017397075.1 Oscillospiraceae bacterium
TGCTCCCCGAAAACAAAAAAATCACGCAAAAAATATTGAGTTAAAAAAGAAACCGTGCCGGGAAATCAAGATTTCCCGGCACGTTTGCTTTTTTTAACGCACTCTTTTTGCGTGAGTTTTTTGTTTTCGGGGAGCAGCTCGATATCGAACGTATACCGTTGCCTGTCATGGTTTTCGCGATTTCCGACTTTCGGCCCTATGCACTGTAGCAAAACAGGATATTGACAAGGTCATATACAGAACGCTTGTTTTTGAGGGGGTGAACAAATCCGATGGAGTAAATGAAGGATGCTGTTTCCATTGCTGCTTTGGGGTTCCACACTTTCTTTGCTGCGATATCCCCGTATTCGCATTGCTCCGATTCGGCAATGTATTTCAGGTGCTTGTTGATTTCCTCAATCTGCGTGTTGCGGTCATAATTTCTTAACGAGACAATCGCAATGCGGCAGTTTTTGTTTTGCGACCTGATGTATGCAATGAGCTCACGATATTTGCGGTCAAACTCGGCAGAGTTTTCTGCAAAAAAATCCATATCCGTTTCACCGATATGCAGCAGAACCGTTTCGGGAGAAAGCGTATCTGCGGTTTCTTTGTATACACGCAAAGCGTCTTTCACGGAAAGCCGTTCAAAACTGCGGTTATAGACCTTTGACTCTACGGCAAAAGCCTGACGCAGTTCGCAAGTGGGGATATTTTTATCCATACCGCAGCCGAAGATCAAAATACCGCCACGCTCGGCAAGTTCATTGAGTTTTGTGTAGTTTCGAATTTCTGTCTCTCTCATGGTTATTCCTCCAATTTGCGCAAATGCTTCTTGTCAAGCGAAACGTTGCGGAAATATACGATGACGTTCACAGACACAATTGACAAATTCAAAATGTAAGCGATCAATACGTAATTGATCTGTCCCGTAATAAGCTTTGCGGAAATCCCTGCGATGTAGCCTGTGATGATGAGCAAAATAAACGGCAGACTCGTTCCTTTTGCGGTTTTCGCTTTGTATGCTTTAATGACATTCAGCGGCCATGAAAAGCCGAAACACACAAGCATAACCGTTTCCAAAACAGATCCCATTCTCAGTCTCCTTTGCGTTTTTTGATTTCGCAAACAGATTAACACCCAAATTCGCAAAAGACAATTTTCTGAAAAATAAGAACATAAACGCACATTTTTGCTTGCTTTTTTTACTTTCAAAAGTCTTTTTGAAAGGTAGAGAAATTGAACGGTACGTTTGTTTATGGTAGAATATCTGATGCGGAAGAAATCTGTAAGGGAAGGCAGAAAGATGAACGCACAAAAAAGCTCCGGAAAGAGAATATCGCTGATGGGGATTCAAAAGCTGTTCTTTCGGACTCAGCTTGTATTGATCCTCTCATTGGCACTGATTTTAGGCGTGGCAGGAACGCTGATCAACATCCATTTTGAAACACATAAGCGTGACCAAAATCTCCAGAACGTTGCGGAAGCGATAGCGCAGTCCCCAATGCTGACAGGCAGAGGCTCCGCGGGAATGGAAGACCGGGAGATATTCTCGGAATATCTTGATACATTAAGAGATACCCTTGATGATATTGATGTGATCTCTGTGGTGAACAAAGACGCAGTTCGTATATATCATTCTAACCACGCTTTGATCGGAACAGAATACGACGGGAATATGCCTGACTTCAAAAGCCATACCGACGGGTACTATGCGGTAAACGAAAGCGGCCCTTCGGGCAGTCAGCGCCGGGCGTATGCTGCGGTGTATAACGAAAGCGGAGAATATGTCGGCGTTGTCATGGCGATCATGCTGATGAAGAACATCAAGACCGAAACCGCACAGATGCTCCTGATATTTCTCGTGATTACAGTTGTGGCTGTTCTGATTGAGCTTATTGTTGCGGGTAAACTTTCGGGAAAAGTGAAAAAGAGCCTCATGGGTTATGAGCCGGATGTGTTTACGGCAATGTATAAAATGCGTGACAACATCCTTGAAACCCTGGCGGAAGGCATTCTTGCCTTTGATACAAACGGAGTGATTCAATTCGCCAATGAATCTGCAATCCGTATGCTTTTCGATCATCCGATGAATAACCTCGTTGGGCAAAGTGTGGATGTTATTGGTGATGAGATTCTTTCCCGCAGCATAAAAAGCGGCGGCAAGGAAAGGAATATCAATCTGACAAAGGCAGACATTATTCTTGACCGTGTACCGATCAGGGAGGATGGCGGAACTGTGGGAGCGATCGCTGTTCTTCACAACCGTGCCGAATACACGAAACTGATGGAAGAACTTTCGGGAACACGGTATCTGGTTGATTCCATGCGCGCCAACAATCACGATTTTACCAATAAACTTCACGTGATTCTCGGGCTTATTCAGATGGGAATGTATGATGATGCAAGCTCCTACATCCAAAATATCACGATGGTTCAGCGTGAAAATATCAGCAAGGTGATGAACGCTGTCGGCGAACCTGCGGTTGCGGCGCTTCTTATCGGAAAAATTGCAAGAGCCTCCGAACTCAACGTCAATTTCGTCCTGCGTGAAGGCTGTTATTATTCTCCTGCAGATATGCATCTTCCCGCTGAAATGCTGATCACCGTTATCGGCAATCTGCTTGACAATGCCTTTGATGCAATGAACGAAAGCACCGACTACAAGGCACATAAAGAGCTGATGTTTGGCATCTACTCAAAGCCCGGAGCTGTACTGATCACCGTCGATGATACGGGAAGCGGCATAAAATCGGAAAATATGGAGTTTCTCTTTGATAACGGATTTTCCACCAAGGGCGAAGGCAGAGGCACAGGACTCTGTCAGGTAAAATCCATGGTGGAAAACTTTGACGGAAAAATCACGGTGGAGTCCCAGGAAGGTGTGGGAACCTCCTTCTCGGTGAGTTTTACGAAGGAGAACAAAAATGTATAAGGTTTTGATTGTTGAAGATGATCCTATGGTCGCAATGATAAACGAACAATATATAAAGAGAAACAAGAACTTTGAAATTGTTGGTAAGTGCAGTGACGGTTTGAGTGCTCTTGATTTTCTTGAAAACAACGAGGTGGATCTTTTGATTTTGGATGTGTTTATGCCAAAAATGGACGGCTTTGAAACGCTCAGACAAATCCGTAATCAGCAGATCACCGTGGATGCCATAATGGTTACGGCTGCAAATGAGCGTGAGTCTCTGGAAAAGGCGCTGCACCTCGGCATTGTGGATTATCTTGTGAAGCCTTTTACCTTTGACCGCTTTCAAATGGCGCTTGAAAAATATATCGCACAGAATCATGCGCTCAGGAATATCGATACATTGAACCAGAAAAGCATTGACCATATTATCGAGAACACTCGAAAGAAAAGCGATGAGCTTTATCCGAAAGGGATCCAGGAAAAAACGATAGAACTGATTATGGAGTATCTGAAAGCCAATACGAACCGTTGGTTTACCGGCGACGAAATTGCCGAAAAGGTAAATCTTACGGGCGTAACCGTGCGCAGATATATGAATTATCTTGCCGAATCGGGTAAAGTGGTCGGGGAAATGAATTACGGAACCGGCGGCAGACCGTGTATGCAATATAAGGTTGAGTGAAAGACGAACGAATATAGGCGATAACACCACGCTTTTTGCTGTTCTTGCCTGCCTTTGCACACAAAAAAGTCTCTTTTGTCACATGACAAAAGAGACTTTTTGTAAACTCGGTGTGCCTTTGGTGCATGACGCGATGCCGCGGGTGTGAGAGCTTACAGCGTCAGAATATTGCTCCATGCCTTTTTGCCGCTTGCATCGGTGATCTCGGCGCGGATAAAGGTCTCGTAGGGCTGAAGACGGCAGACGGCCTCGGTAAGCCCATCTCCGCTGTGACCGTGTCCCGGCACCCATGCGGCATTGGACAGAAAGGCAATGCGGCTTGCCGGGGAGCAGCGGGCAACGGCATAGTCCCCGTCGCGGAAAATATGGATCTCTGGCCCCTGAGTGGCATAGAACCTTTTGGCACGGATGGCCTCCAGAAGCTCCCTGTCGGATGCGTTTTCCGAAGCTTCCAGCATGATCCAGCCGATGAGATCATCCCCGCCGTCAAAATGGTGGGTGTCGTCCGCGGCAAGGAGCGGCAGATGGAAGCCTGCGCAGGCGGCGGAATCCACGAAATGATCGGAGCAGGGACGGTTGGACTGGCCGACAGCCGAAATGCTGTTCCAGATCTCTGTGGCTTCCACACCGGTAAGGGCGGAAAGCTGGCTCACGGTGTTCAGCGACCAGTGGGGATGCGCAAGTACGGGCATACCCTTGCAGCGGCGGATCTCATCAATGATCTCCTGCGCGTCCGCATCTCCGGTGAGAAACGGCTCATATTCGCAGCCGAGAGCAACAATGTGGTATACCCCTGCAGCGCAGTCCGCACCGATGTTGAACTCCGCGCCGGAAAGGATCCGGAGACCTGCAAGCTCCCCGCTTTTCCGCCATGCCCAGTGATCGGTGATGGCGATGCAGTCATAGCCTGCGGCTTTATAGTGGGCGGCGGCAGCCTCCGGGGAGAGCTTGCCGTCGGAAACGGAGGTATGGGTGTGGAGGTTTACCTTCAGTCGGTTTTTTCCAAACAGATCTGTATACATCATGAGCCTCTTTCGCTGTCTTAATATATTCAGTATACCCCAAAGTGCAGTGGGCGTCAATCATGCAAACGCTTGCAATAAATGCTTGACAGAGATTCCTGCCGATGATAGGATGAAATCAACACAATGAGATCGGAGGTGCCCTTATGTCCATGCGTGCAGATCTGCTGCGGCGGCTGAATGGAGAAAACACGGAGCATATCCCCTGGTTTGCGGACCTTTCCTATTATTATTTTTCCCGAAGGCAGAGAGGCACTCTGCCCCGGGCGTTTGAAGGACCGGAGGGGGAGATCGCCTTCTACCGCCATTACAAAGCGGGCATGTGCTTCTATGCGCCCTTTACCTATAAAACGGAATACACAAACGGAGTTTCCTATGAAGAGCGCACCGACGATACGGGCATTTATTCCGTGTATCACACGAAATACGGGGATCTTACCAGCGTGCAGAAGTATCTGCCCTCCAACTTCTCCTGGGCATATACGAAGCATTTTGTGGAGGACGAGGAAGACCTGAAGATCATGACCCATATTTTTGAATCCATGCGCTATCTCCCGGATTACGAGCCGTACCGGAAGCGGGACGCGCTTGTGGGAGAGGACGGTTTCATGGTGGAAATGGCGCCTATTCCCGTTTCTCCCGTGCAGAAGCTTCTGGCAAGATGGAGCGGGGTGGAAAACACCGTTGGACTCTATGCCGATGACCCGGAGCTTTTTGAAGACTGCATCCATGCCATGGAGGAAGCGCAGCTTCCCGTGTTTGAGGTTTTGGCAGGCTCCGGGGCGGAGGTCATCGAGTTTCCGGAAAATCTGTCCAGTGAAGTTACGGGAAATTTCTTTGACGAGTACAATCTGCCCTATTACCGGAAGATCACCGATATCCTGCACCGTGCCGGGAAGAAGGTGGGCATCCACATTGACGGCACGCTGAAGCCCTGTCTTGGAAAACTGAGCAAAGCGGGCTTTGATTTTGCCGAGGCGGTGACGCCTTATCCGGTGGGAGATGTGCCCCTTGAAAAGCTGCGCGCCCTTGCGGGGGAGGAGCTTGTGATCTGGGGCGGACTTCCCGGAGCCATGTTCACCCCTGCGTTTACCGATGGGCAGTTTGAGGCGCATATCGAAAAGCTTCTCAGCCTGAAGGATCCGAAGATGATCCTTGGCGTTGCCGATCAGGTGCCGCCGGATGCGGTGGAGCACCGCATCCGTGAGGTATCCCGCATCATCGGGAGAGGATAATGGGAAAAAGCCGTCCGATTGAAAACGGGCGGCTTTCTGCCGGAAAAAACAATCCGAAAAAAGCAAAATTCCCACTTCCATTTTTGGAAGCAGGGTGCTATACTCGCCTTGAACAGAGCCGAAAGGAGGCGCAGCCTGTGGAGAAGATCAAAGTCGGTATTCTCGGCGCGGGAAATATTGCCGTGCGTATGGCAAAAACGGCAAACCTGTTGGAAGAGACGGAAGCCTATGCCATTGCCTCCCGGTCACAGGAAAAGGCGGAGGCTTTTGCCGCGGAAAACGGCGTGAAAAGGGCCTACGGCTCCTATGAGGCCATGCTTAACGACCCCGATGTGGATCTCGTCTATGTGGCGCTGCCCCATTCCCACCATTACGCATGGGGAAAGGCGGCTCTCCTTGCGGGAAAGCATGTTCTTGCGGAAAAGGCTTTCACGGAAAACGGAAAGCAGGCAAGAGAGCTTTTTGCCCTTGCGGAGGAAAGAGGACTTTTCTGCGGCGAGGCCATGTGGTCAAGATTCGTTCCCGGTGCAGACGTGCTGCGGGGACTGAAGGAGAGCGGAAAGATCGGCAAGGTCTGCTCCGTGCAGGTGACCTTCGGGGAAAACATGTGGCACATCGAGCGGATATGGAATCCTCATCTTGCAGGGGGCGCGCTTCTGGATGTGGGGGTGTATGCCCTTGCCTTTGCCTCCCTTGCTCTGGGCGGGGATGTGGAGAAGGTGGAAAGCTTTCTTGATCTCAGCGAGCTTGGGGTAGACAGGCAGGACGCCATCCTGATGAAGATGAAAAGCGGGGAGATCGCTTCGCTCTATATCTCCTGTCTTGCCAAATGCCCCACGGAATGCACCGTCATCGGCACCGACGGCAAAGCCTTTACGGACAATATGTGGGATTACGGCGATATCCGCATTCTTGCCCCCGACGGAACGGAGAGGGAGAGGATTTTGAGCCCCGTGGAGCATAACGGCTTTGAGTATGAGCTGCGGGATGCGGTTTCCGCCATCCGGGAAGGGAAAACGGAATTCGGAAAGATGACCCATAAAGAGACCCTTCGCATTATGGATATGATGGACGAAATTCGCGCACGGGCAGGCATGACCTACCCGGACGAATAAAATAAGGAGGAAAATCATGGACGCATATAAGGATATCCCTCTGGTACAGGCGGGTTCTCCCCGTCCCGCTCCCGAATGGGCAAAGCTGGAGTGGAAACTCATGGACCGCATGGAGGATGCGGTAGAGCTGTTTCTGGAGAAGTACACCCGTCCCGACGGCACGCTGATCTGGCGTGAATTCTGGCCCGGTATGGACGGCTCCGATGATGCCTTCGAAGCTTTCCAGAATTACCCCCTGTTCTACGCTCTGGGCGCCCGTCCCAGGATCCTGCGCACCGCGCATGCTCAGTGGGACACCATGGCATGGCAGTGGACCGAGTACGGTCAGGTGGAGCGGGAATTCTTCAAGTACTATGACTTCATGCACCACGGCGAAGGCTCTCTGTTTTTGTACTACTTCGGTCTGGCAGACCCCATGAGCCTGAAGTTTGCCGCCCGTGCACGCCGCTTTGCAGGCTTCTACACCGGCGAAGATCCGCTGGCTCCCAACTACGATCCCGAAAAGAAGCTCATCCGCGCACCCATCAACGGCAGCGCAGGTCCCCGTCTGCACCACACCAAGGAGGACTGGGTCACCCACCGTCCCATTCTCCACGATTACCTGCCTCCCTTTGAGGATATGCCCGGCATCCCCTTCTACTACAAGCCCGAAGATTACGAGACCACCCGTAAGGATCATACCAGGCTGCACCATGCCTGCCCGTGGATGGATGATGAAGCTTACGAGACCATCGTAGAGTTCCTCAATAAGCGCATGGCTCAGGGCGACGTGCCCCTGAACCTGAACGCCACCTCCCTCATGACCCACGCTTACATGTACACCGGTGATGAGAAGTACCGCACCTGGGTCACCGACTACCTCTCCGCATGGGAGGAGCGCACCAGGCAGAACGGCGGCATCATCCCCGATAACATCGACCTTGAGGGCAAGATCGGCGGCAACATGGACGGTAAGTGGTGGGGCGGCTACTACGGCTGGAGATGGCCTCACGGCGCACTGACCGTTGTTGAGCCCTGCCTCAATGCGGGCAACAACGCCTACCTTATGACCGGCGATGAAAAGTGGCTGGATCTGGCAAGAAGCCAGATGGATATGCTCTACTCTTTGGGTAAGGATGACGGCAAGGGAGGCGTGCTCATCCCCCACCGCCATTACGACAACGGCTGGGGCGACTGGCGTTACGAGAACAGCAAGTGGCCTGTCTACTGCTGGAGCGTGACCCACAATCCCGACGATATGAAGCGTATCGACCGTCTGTGCAACAAGGATACCTGGGACAAGGTGCCCACAAAGCTCGGTAAGGGCAACCGCATGGAGATCCATCCCTGGTTCCATTACCTCACCGGCAACAACCCCGACTTCCCCGTGCAGACGCTGGAAGCAAACCTTGCCTGTGTCAATGAGCGCATCGATATGATCAATGCCGATAACACCGATCATATCCCCGAGGAAGATATCCATTACTGGCAGGATCACAACCCCGTGGTCTGCGAGGCTCTTGTGCAGCTCATGCTGGGCGGCCCCACCAACATCTACCACGGCGGTCTGATGTACACTGCCCTGCGTTACTTCCATGAAGGCCGCGCAGGTCTGCCCCACGGCGTGGGCGCTCTCGTCAGCAATATCCAGAAGGACAGCGTAACCGTTACCCTCCACAACCTCAATACCGAGGATAAGGAGATCGTCATTCAGGGCGGCTGCTTCGGTGAGCATACCTTCACCTCCGTCTCCGTGGACGGCGCAGCTCCAGTGCCCGCAGAGGGCAAGTATGTCCGCGTCCGCATTCCCGCAGAAAGCGGCGCAGAGCTGGTACTGGGCATGAAGCGCTTCAGCGCAAAGCCCTCCTACCGTATGCCCGGTCAGGCTGAGGATGTCCGCGCACCCAAGATCCTGCCCCGCGAGCTGGAAGACGAGTAAAACAATAGCTATGCAAAAGACCCGGAATTCCGGGTCTTTTGTGCATAAAGGAGAATGGATATGAAGGTAACGGTTCTTTCGGAAAAGGTAATCATGCACAACCGCATCGGTGTGAACAATTATTTTGCATGGCCCAGCGTGACCCGGCTGAAGGATGGAAGACTTGCCGCGGCCTGCTCAGGCTTCCGTACATGGCATGTTTGTCCCTTTGGGAAAGCGGTCATTGCCTTCAGCAGTGACGAAGGGGAGACATGGAGCCTTCCCAATGTGGTCATGGATACCCATCTGGATGACCGGGACAGCGGACTTTGTCCCTTTGGAGAGAGCGGCCTTGCGGTCACCAGCTTTAACCATACCGTGGAAAAAGCGTATGGATATCTGGGGAAAAAGGCCAAGGAGCTGCACGCCTACGGCAGGGCGTATCTGGATCTTGCCGCCAAAAATCCGGATGCGGAAAAATATCTGGGCAGCACCTTCCGCCTGAGCTTCGATAACGGCGTTACGTTTGGGGATGTGATGAATATTCCCGTAAGCTGTCCCCACGGTCCTGCGGAACTGCCGGACGGAAATATGCTCTATGTGGGTACGGAATTTTTGAACCGGGCAATGACCGGCCATGCTGCGGCCTATAAGCTGTATCAGGATGGCACATGGGAAAAGCTGGGGGACATTCCCGATACGGATGACGGCATGGCAAACGACGAACCCCACACCGTTGTGCTGAACAGCGGGAAAATCATCACTCTCATCCGAAAGCAGAACGCGGAAGTATACACCCTGTATCAGTCGGAGTCCTTTGACGGGGGCAGAACATGGACTGTGCCACATTCCATCGGTCTGGAGACCCGGGCAGGTGCGCCCGGTCACGTGATCCAAAAAGACGGCATGCTAATTGCCGTCTACAGCCACCGGGTGGAAGGGGAGTATCAGGTTCGGGCTGCTTTTTCCTGCGATGAAGGCGAAACCTGGGACGGCGATCATATCCTGACAAATCTCACCGACAAGGATGCCGACTTTGGCTATCCCGCATCAGTGGCGCTGAAGGACGGCAGCATCCTTACGGTGTATTACGCTGCCGATGACGAAGCGAAGAGCGGCAACGTTCTCTTTGAGATCGGTGATGCGGCCTTTGATATTCCGGTCACCGTGATCCGTCAGGTGATCTGGACGGTGGAAGAATAACAGGCGATATGCATGTGCCCCGGATGGCATCATCCGGGGCGCTTTTTTGCATAAAAATTATACAAAAAGTTACAAAATGGGGGGGTGGATACCGAATATTGACACAATATATTGTACATGGTATACTTTTTTATATCTGATTCAGAAACTTTTTGAAGCCTTAAAGGAGGCGTCGTTTTTGAAGAAACGGTTGTGTGCAGCGCTCCTTGCC
This sequence comes from Oscillospiraceae bacterium, assembly GCA_017397075.1. GTDB lineage: Bacteria > Bacillota > Clostridia > Oscillospirales > Oscillospiraceae > RGIG1893. Next base: position 10,262 of record JAFQKD010000179.1, read on the forward strand.
GGACTTATGGTGACAGCGTCCGGCTGCTTTTTGCTGCCTGCGGAGGAGGAACCGCCGAAGATCGCACTGACGCAGGAGGAGGAAGAGACCTTCGCCTTTACCGAGGTGACCTGCGGTACCGTGCGCAGCACCTTTACCTGCCGTGCGACCTATTCTCCCACAGCGGAGGAAACCCTGAGCTTTCCCATCACCAATGTGCCCATTGCGGAAATTTATGTGGGCATAGGGGATGCGGTGACTGAGGGGCAGCTTCTTGCGGAACTGGACTGCGAAGCGCTCCGCACCCAGCTGGATGACGCCATTTTCCGCAGGGATGCGGCATATCTGGAGCTGGAGGAGCTGGACAGCGCCTATGAGATCACCATGGCGGGGCTTACGGACAGCGCCGCCCGGGAAGCCCAGACAGCGTCCTACAACACCCAAAGGCAGATCCTGCTTCTGCGGATGAGTGCGGAAGAGGGCAGGATCGCCGAATATGAGGAGCAGATCCTTGAGCGGCAGATCTATGCCGGCATGGACGGCGTTGTGACCTTCCTCAACCATGCCGAGGTGGGGGACACCGTTGCAGCCTTTTCCACCATGATCATCGTGTCCGACAACAGCAGCTCCTCCTTTGTGATCAGCGGTCTTGATGCCGCACGGTTTGCGCCGGGTGACGTGGTGAGTATGCAGGTGCTGGAGCAGAGCTTTACCGGCACCGTGGTGGAGGATACGCAGATCGTCGGCGAAGAGGACGAGAATCTGGTCTACATCGTGCCGGAGGAGGGTCTGGAATTCGGCGATGATGCAAGAGCCTCGGTGACCCTTGTGGAAGATGAGCGGGAAAATGTGCTTTGCGTGGATAACGCAGCCCTGCGTGTGCGCAGCGGAACGGCCTTTGTATATGTGCTGGACGAAAACGGCCTTCAGGTTATGCAGGAAGTAACCGTGGGTCTTGTGGGCGACAGAACGGCGGAGATCCTGTCCGGTCTTTCGGAGGGGGATCTTGTGATCCTGAAGTAAGGGGGGAGCGGTTTGAAGAAATTCTGTTTGCTTCTGGCCATGCTGCTTCTGCCGGGGCTTTGCGGCTGCGGCGCAGATGCTGCTGTGCCGGAGCTGCGGGAACCCATGGCGGTGACGTGGCAGACCGCCGAAGCCTGTCGGGGAGATATTTTCCGTCTGGATGCCTATGATGCCATCGTTACCACGGAGATGGAGGAGGCGGCATTTGCCGACGGCGGTGTTCTGAAGGAACTGTATGTCCGTCCCGGTGACCGTGTTGCAGCGGGGCAGCTTCTTGCGCAGCTGGAGACGGAGCAGCTGGAGGAGAATCTCTACACCGTGCAGAAAAGCGCCTATCAGTATGAGGTGAGCTTTCAGTTCAGTCTCAGCCAGACGGAATGCGACCTTGCCATCGCACGGCTGCGGCTGGAGGAGATCACCGGCGGCAAGACCGTTGCGGTGCTGAAGGCGGAAAAAACCGCAAAGGATGCGGAAGTGACGGCGCTGCAGGCGGAGATCGCCGCGCTGGAGACCCAGATCGCAGGTCTGCAGGAGACGGTTGCAGCGCTGGAAGCGGCAGGGGAGACCTCTCCCGAACCGGTGCCTTCTCCGGAAAGCTCTCCCGCACCGGCTGCGGAAACGGATGAAGCCGCGCTGCAGGAGGCAAGGGACGCCCTCAGCACAGCAGAGGAACAGCTTGCGGCAAAGAAAACCGCGCTGGAGACCGCGCAGAAGGCGGCATCCGACCTGCAGGAAAAGATCACCTCCGCGGAAGCTGCCCAGCTTCAGATCCAGCAGCTGGAAAATTCCATCAGCTATCTTTACGATGATTACTATCTGCAGATGGCGGAATACGGCGAATCCATGGACGCCATCGGGGCGCAGATTGATGCCTGCAGCCTGTATGCAGAGCATGACGGGGTCGTCCGCACGGTAACGGCAAATCAGCCGGGGGTGTATGTCCGCGGTATCTTGGTCTATATTGCCATTGACGGTACGGAATATCTTCAGGCCGCAGACAGCAGCATTGCCCAGACCACAGCCTATGTGGAAGCCAATGTGGGCGGCGAGATCTATGAAATGGCGCTTATTGCCTACAGCAGCGCGGAATATTCTGCCCTGAGCAGGAACGGCGTCAAGCCTCCTGCAAGATTTTCCTTCCCGGAGGGGACGCGGGGAATCACGGCAGGGCAGTATGCGCAGCTTCTGGTGTATGACGGCATCCGGGAGGATGTGCTGCTGGTTCCCATCAATACGGTGTATTTCGGCTCCTCTGATGTGGAGAGCTTTGTGTACAGGATCGTAGACGGAGAAAAGGTATATACCCCCGTGGTCACCGGCACCAGGAACGATGTCTGCGTGGAGATCCGGGAGGGACTTACGGAAGGAGATGTGGTTTATGTGCGTGACTGAGCGGCGGATCATAAGCCTCCTTCTGTGCCTGTGCCTGTGCTTCTGCGCAGGCTGCGGAGAAAGCGAAGCGGCAGCAGATGCCATGCTTCTGGAAGACGGGGATTTCGGCAGACGCGCCTATGAAACGGAAGAGGTGGCCCCCGGCACACTGTATTTTGAGCGGGAGTGCACCTATACCATTCAGTATTGGAACATCAGAAACATGACCTGCAGCGAGCTTGCAGGTTCTGCGCTGGTGGAGATCTGCGTGAGCAAAAATCAGGAAGTGAAGGCGGGAGACGTCCTTGCGGTTTTCGATGTGCCCTACAGTCAGGCGGAGCTGGATGCCCTCATTGCTGAGCGGGATATTGCATGGCTCCAGTATCAGGCGGGGCTCAGCGGCTATGTGGTAAAGCTGCAGGAAGCTCAGTCCGCCCTTGCCATGGAGACCCCCGGCACTGCTGCGTGGAGTATTGCCCAGCAGATGGTGCAGAAGGCGCAGAATGCCCGGGATTACTATGAAACAAGCCAGAGCATCGCCATGTCTGCCATTGAAGAGAAGATCGCGGATCTTTCGGAAAAGCTGGAGCAGACGACCATCGTTGCACCCATTGACGGCGTTGTGCTGCAGGTGACAGGCGCACTGAAAGCCGGAGACGTGGTGACGGCGCAGACCCCCCTTTGCACCATTGCCGATCCTGCGGATACCTATTTTACGGTAGAGTATTCCGATGTGTATCCCTTCCATACCGGGGCAGAGGTGGCGATTTACAGCCGGTTTTACAATGAGGGGACGGAATATCCCGGGCGGGTGCTGGCCTCCCCCGGGGATTACGGCGCTGCCGAAGGGAATGCCGTGATCATGGCCGATGACCCCACGGTGCAGCGGGAGATGGCGGAAGAGACCACCACCGGCTTTGTCCGGGTATCCTTTACCCGGGAGCAGGTCATCTCTGTGCCCTTTACGGCGGTGTACGAGGAAGATTTCAAAAGCTATGTGCTGGTTCTGGAAAATGACCGCCCGGTGCGCAGGTATGTGAATGACGGCGATATCATGACGCGGCTGGAAGACGGGCAGAAGGTCGTGCAGATCTTCGAGGGGCTTGAACCCGGAGATCTTGTGGTCATCGGATAAGGAGGATCGGGATGCTTCGATTTATATTTCGGAAAATGCTGGCAAACCGATGGATGACCGCGTGTCTCATCATCGGGAACCTGTTTCTCTGCTCCGTGGCCTCTGCCATTCCCGTGTATACGGATGCCACCATGAACCGGGTGATGCAGTCTCAGCTGGAGGATGTGACCCTTGAGACAGGACGGCAGTCCGGTGCGGTCGCCGTGAACATCGAGGTGCGCAAACGGGAAGTTATCGAGAATATGGATGCGATCCGCGGTTTGGTGGAAGGGTTTGCGGAAGAGATGGAGCTTCCTGTTCTGTCTTTTTCCGACTGGAAGCACACGGATCCCTATTACCTCATTAGCGAGGCGCAGGAGACCATTTGGGGTACGGAGGAAAACCGGGGCGGAAAAAAGCTGGAGCTGGCTTCGGCACAGGATTTCCCGGAGCACGTGGAGATCGTCAGCGGGCGGCTTTATGAAACGCCCATGGAAAACGGCGTCATTGAAGCGGTGGTCAGCGAGACCACCATGATCGCTCAGGATCTGCTTGTGGGTGATGGGGTGGAGCTGAAAGGCTTCGAATATCAGGAGAATGTAAACTGGAAGCTCCATGTCACCGGGGTATACCGCTGTGCGGAGGACCCGGCATACTGGCAGGTGGACGGAGATGAGCTGGATCAGACCGCTTTTGTGGATGAAAGCGTTCTGGAGACCCTGTTTGTAGAGCCCCAGAGCATCAAAAACAAGTATGTGCAGTCCTGGTACATCACGCTGGATACGGCCGAAATGGATGCCCGCAAAACAGACAGCTACATTGCCGCGCTGGAGGATGTGCAGGGGATCCGGAGCTACAGCCGAACCGCGACGGCGGATGCCGCCTTTGAAAGCGTTCTGCAGGAGCAGAGCATTGCCAAGCGCAAGCTTGTGGTCACGCTGCTGATCCTTATGGTGCCCATCTTCGTGCTTTTGGCCTTCTTCATCTTTATGGTGTCCAAGCAGACGCTGGATCTGGAGAAAAACACCATTTCCGTGCTGGAAAGCCGCGGTGCAGGCAGGCTGCAGATCATCGGCATATTTGCCGTGCAAAGCGCGGTGATCTCCCTTGTGAGCGGTGCTGCGGGGATCCCTCTCGGGGTGATGCTGGCGAAGGTGTTCGGCTCTACGGGGGGATACATGCAGTTTGTGCGTCGGGCGCCTCTGCCTGTGCGGCTGACGCCTGAGGTCTTCACCTATATGGGTCTTGCGGTGCTGGTTTCCATGCTCACCATGCTGATCCCGGCTGTTTTGTACGCAGGGGTTTCCATTGTGGAGACGAAGCGCTCCGTCAGCACAAAGGGCATTCAGTGGAAGAAGATCCTTCCCGGCATCGCCATTGACCTTGGGCTTCTGGGGGTATCCGTCTACGGCCTTTACACCTTCCGAAATCAGGTGGAGACCCTTGCCGCCTCTGCGGAAAAGCAGATCGACCCGCTGATCTATCTTTCCTCGGTGCTGTTCATTTTCAGCTCCGGACTTCTCATTTCCCAGCTTCTGCCGCTGCTTATCCGCCTTGTGTTCCGCATCGGCGGAAACCGCTGGAAGCCGGCAGCCTATACCTCCTTCCTGCGGGTTTTGCGTTCCGCGGGAGATCAGCGGTTTATCATGATCTTTTTGGTGCTTACGGTTTCCATCGGTGTTTTCAATGCCAGGACCGCCCGCACGCTGGAGAGCAGTGTGGAGGACGATATCCGCTACATGAACGGTACGGATGTGGTGATTCAGGAAATATGGAAGACAAACCGAAAGCTGACGGAGTTTGTCAGCTATCAGGAGCCGCTGTTTTCCCGGTATGAGAGCCTTGCGGCGGAAAATCCCGGGATGCAGGTGACGAGGGTGATGAACGACAGTACCGCCACCGTCAGCGGCGCAAGACTTCTGGATACCCGGGTCATGGGCATCCATACGGTGGAATTCGGAAATATTGCCTATATGCGGGACGGACTTCTCCCCGTCCACTGGTACCGCTATCTCAATGCCATGGCAAACGATTCCTCTGCGGTTCTGCTTTCCGCCAACTGGCATACGGAGCTTGGCTATGAGCTGGGGGACAGCGTGACGGTCTATAATGTGAACGGTATTCCCTTTAACGGCATCGCCGCAGGCTTTGTGGATTACTGGCCCACCTATTCCGGAGAAGTGGAGAAGGTGGTGGGATACGGCGAGACGGAAACTGTCCCGGAGTATCTGGTGGTTGCCAATATCGCCCAGCTGGAGGCTTCCTGGGGTGTGATGCCCTATGAGATCTGGATCGAAACGGATGATCCCATGCCGGTGTACGACATGATCCGGGATAACGGCATTCAGGTGAAAAAATTCGTGGATACGGCGGACGATCTGCGCAAAGCGGCTGCGGATCCTGTGCTGCAGGGAATGTACGGGTTTATGACCGTGGGCTTTGTGCTTGTGCTGCTGGTGTGCGTGACGGGCTTCCTCATTTTCTGGATCCTCTCCATCCGGGGGAGGATCCTGCAGATCGGCATTCTCCGTGCCATGGGCATGGGGCTTCGGGAGCTTACGGGTATGCTCTTCGGAGAGCAGACCATGATTTCCCTGACCTCCGCCGCGGCAGGCTTCGGCGTGGGATGGATCGCATCGGAGCTTTTCGCCCAGCTCATTCAGCTCAGCTTTGCCGGTGAGTTTTCCGTGCTGCCGCTGCACATTACCACCGTGGCAGGGGACTGTATCGCCATAGGCATTGCCGTGGCTGCCATGTTTGCGGTCTGCATGTTTGTGCTGCGCAGTCTCATTCACGGCGTGCATCTGATCCTGGCAGTCAACAGAGGGGAGGATTAAGATGGAAACAGAATACAGCATCCGCACGGAAGGGGTCTGCCGCTATTTCAAGGTGGGCGGCGTGGAGACCCGCGCTGTGGACAATGTGTCGCTGCAGATCCCCGCAAGACAGCTTGTGGTGCTGCGGGGACGCTCCGGTTCCGGAAAAACCACCCTGATGAACATGATGGGCGCCATGGATATGCCTACCGCCGGGAAGATCTGGATGGGGGATGAGGAGATCACCGCCATGACCGATGCCCAGCGGGATATGTTCCGCAGAAAAAACACAGGCTTCGTGTTTCAGTCTGTGGCGCTCATTACCATGATGAGTGCCTATGAAAATGTGGAATTTGCCCTGAGAATGGCAAATTACCCCAAAAAACAGCGCCATGACCGGGCAATGGAGGCGCTCAGAATGGTGGGACTTGAGCCCCGCGCAAACCACATGGCAAGAGAGCTTTCCGGCGGTGAGCAGCAGCGTGTCGCCGTGGCGAGAGCCATTGCCCCGAAGCCCCGGTTCCTCTTTGCCGATGAACCCACCAGTGAGCAGGACAGCGCCACAGGACTTCAGGTGCTGAAGGTGTTTCAGGAGCTTGCAAAGGAGACCACCGTGGTCATCACCACCCATGACGAGGTGATCGCCTCCATGGCCGACTGCGTATTCGCAATGGAGGATGGGAAGCTGATATGACAGAGGGAAAGAAGAATCTCATCATCGAATGCGTAAATCTGGTGAAGATCTACAAGACCCGGGATCTGGAAGTGCTCGCCCTGCAGGGACTGGATCTGGATGTGGAATACGGGGAGCTCATGGCCATCATCGGAAACTCCGGTTCCGGCAAATCCACCTTCCTCAATATGCTGGGCGGTCTTGACCGTCCCTCTGCGGGAAAGCTTTTCGTGGACGGGAAAAACCTGTTTAAGCTGACGGAAAAGGAGCTTGTGGCATATAAGCGCAGCACCGTAGGCTTCGTCTGGCAGAACAATGCCAGAAACCTGCTGCCCTACCTTACCGCGCTGCAGAACGTGGAGCTTCCCATGATGCTTGAGCCGCCGGAGCTTCGGAACGCACCGGGGGTTCAGGGGGCAAATCTGGTTCTGGATGCCGATACCCATACCCGGGCAAAGCAGCTTCTGGAGCTTGTGGGCATGAGCCACAAGCTCAACAGCCGCATCGACCGCCTTTCCGGCGGTGAGCAGCAGCGGGTGGCCATTGCGCTCTCCCTTGCAAACAGACCGCGGCTTCTTCTTGCCGACGAGCCTACCGGCAACCTTGATGTACGTACCGCAGGACATATTCTGGAGGTCATGCGGCAGGTAAACCGGGAGCTTGGCACCACCGTCATCATCGTGACCCACGACAGAAACGTGTCCAAGATGGTGCACCGTGTGGTGGCCATCCGTGACGGCAAGACCTCCACGGAGTTTATCGTGAAGCGGGACTATGTGGATAAGCTTGCGGACATCAGCGGCTTCGGCAGCTTTCAGGAGGAGACCACCCAGAACGAATACGCGGTGCTTGACCGTGCGGGGCGGGTACAGATCCCCGCAGACCTTCTGGCAAAGCTGGATCTGAACGGGGCAAAGCGGGTCAGAATGTCCTACGAGGACGGAAAGATCATCATCGCACCTCCCGAGGATTAACACAGGAAAGAGAGGAACGGGCAAAGACCGTTCCTCTCTTTTTCCCCTCTTGCAAAGATACCGTTTGCGTGGTATAACTATTCTATATAATTGGGTCAGTATGCGGCGGAAAGGCCGCTTACGATAGTTGGAGGCGGAAACATGAAGACCATTGGAGAGATCAACGAAAAGATCAAGTCCGGTAAGGCCGTTGTGCTCACTGCGGAAGAAGTGGTGGCCATGGCAAAGGAGCAGGGCGTAAAGGAGACCGCAAAGCGTGTTGACGTTGTCACCACCGGCACCTTCGGACCCATGTGCTCCTCCGGTGCATTTCTGAATTTCGGACATACGGAGCCTCCCATCCGCATGGCAAAGGTGTGGCTCAACGATGTGCCTGCCTGCGCAGGTCTTGCAGCGGTGGATGCCTATGTGGGCGGTACCGAGCTCAGCGAGACCAAGGGGATGACCTACGGCGGCGCTCATGTGCTGGAGGATCTGATCTCCGGCAAGGCTGTGCATCTGCGTGCATGGTCCTACGGCACCGACTGCTACCCCAGAACGGAGTTTGAAAGCGATATCAAGCTGGAGGATATGAACCAGTGCCTGCTTTTCAATCCCCGCAATGCTTACCAGAACTACAGCTGTGCGGTAAACTGCACCGATAAGACCATCTATACCTATATGGGCACACTGCTGCCCAACTGCAGAAACGCAACATATTCCACCTCCGGTGAGCTCAGCCCTCTCCTGAAGGATCCCGATCTGCGGACCATCGGCATCGGCACCCGCATTTTCCTTGGCGGTGCTGACGGCTATGTGGCCTGGGAAGGCACCCAGTGCTTCCCCGGTGTCACCGAGTATGAGGACGGCGTGAAGCAGGCCGGCGGCGCTACCATCGCGGTGATGGGCGATCTGAAGAAGATGAGCCCCCGGTACCTCCGTGCCGCAGTGATGGACAAGTACGGTGTTTCCATGTTCGTGGGCATCGGCATCCCCATTCCCGTGCTGGATGAGGATCTGCTGGCGCAGCTTGCCGTGTCCAACGAGAACCTCTATACCGATATTACCGATTACTCCGCCCGTTCCCGCAATAAGCCCCTTCTGGGCCGGGTGAGCTATGCGGAGCTTCGCAGCGGTGAGATCGAGCTGAACGGCAAAAAGATCCCCACTGCGCCCATGTCCAGCCTGAAGGTCGCCCGGGAGATCGCGGGAACGCTGAAGGCGCGCGTGCAGAACGGTACTTTCCTTCTCACCGAGCCGGTTGCTCCCTTTGCCTGCGATACCAAGAAAAAAGTGCTGGATGAGAGGAGATATGACGTATGAAATCCGTAAAAGTTCTGCTGAAGTTCCCTTCCGGTCAGGCAGATATGCCCGTGGCATGGAAGTTTGCAACGGAATACGGTCTGGAATTCTCCATCCTGCAGGCAGATATCCGTCCCGACAGAGGCGGACGCTGCATCATGGATATCACCGGTGAGCCGGAAAATATTGAAGATGCCCTGTACTACTGCAGACAGGCAAACGTACAGGTCACCGTCCTTTCCCGCACCATGGTGTGGGATGACGAGTGCTGTGTCCACTGCGGCGCCTGCACTGCTGTGTGCAGCAAGAAGGCCCTTTCTCTGGATAAGGAGACTGCCGAGCTGCGGTTTGACAACTCCAAGTGCATCGTCTGCGAAATGTGTATTCCCGCCTGTCCCACCGGGGCAATGCGGGTGGATCTGATGCCGTGATCCGGGATCCCTATGCGGACCGGGAAGTCTACCGCACCCTGCAGAACGCGGGGGATCTGCGGTATTTCCGGGTAACGGAGGGGGAGACGGATCTCATGATCGGCGCTTCCCGGGTGTTTGACGCCAAAGCGCGGGAGACTGTAAAACAGGCGCGAAGCCTTGTGCAGAGCGCGATCGCAGAACGGCCGGAATTCCGGACCTCTCTTGCCCCTCTTGAGCCTGCGGGGAATGAGCCTGCACTGATCCGCGGCATGTATGACGCGGCGAAGATCGCGGGGACAGGGCCCATGGCTGCGGTGGCAGGCGCCATCGCCCAGGAGGTGGGACGGGGACTTCTCAAAAACTCCCCCAATGTCACCGTGGAAAACGGGGGCGATGTGTTTCTTGCCGGGTCTCATGTGCGCACGATCGCCATTGCGGCGGGAAAAAGTCCCATTTCCGGAAGGCTGGGCATTCGCCTGACCCCGGGAAAAGGCGTGGGGGTGTGTACCTCCTCGGGTACCTACGGCCATTCTCTCAGCTTCGGCAAAGCGGATGCCGCTGTGGTCGCGGCAGAGGATGCCGCCCTTGCGGATGCCGCCGCCACCATGCTGGGGAACAAGGTAAAGACCCCGGAAGACCTTGCGGAGGCTGTGGAATGGGCAGCTGCGCTGCCCGGTGTGCTTGGCGCGGTGGCCGTCATCGGCGATAAGATCGCCGCCGCTGGGGATATCGAGCTTGTGCCGATCGTGTGAATGTTTGACGAAACCGCAAAAGAGCAAACACGTTTTTGTGTCTGCTCTTTCTGTTAAGACATGCTGTGCTGTTTTCACGAGTATTGAGAAAACGGTTGACAATATATATATAAAAATTCTGCAATTTATCGCGAAACGCATACGTTTGCTAAAATAACGGAGGAACAAGACAATGAAGAAAATCCTTGCACTGCTTTTGGCTGCGGCTATGTGTTTGCCTCTTGCTGCCTGTGGCATTGGAGAAGATGCCGCAGAAGATAACATCTATATCGAAGAAGGAGAAAACGGTCTCACATATATCGTTTTCCCCAATTCCCGGGTATTCAGCGAGCATGTTGTTAAGGTTGAGATCACGAACGATAACTGGCACGAATACTTTGAAGATTACGAATACACGGAGCATATTGTCATCACGAACGACTTTGGTGATATTGAAGAGGAATATGACGAGGTTCGTATCGGTTTTGGGCTGAAAAGAAGCCTTTTGGGCTTAACGGATACCGTTTCCTTTAAGTTTGACGGAATGACGGAATACAGCCGTGCAGAGTTTAATCGTGAAAACGCGGATACGGTAGAATACGAAGTATATACAGCCGATCAGGCGTCATATAGTGTTTACAGCTATATGACCGACGAACTCATCGAAGAAGAACAATTGGACGCTGATGAGGTCAGAGAATATTATTTGCTTGAAATAAAGTACGACAGAAGCGAGGACAAACTTCATTTTGGAGAACACAATTGTATTGACGCTGTTGGTGTGCTTTATCTCGTAAATCTCCCTGAGGGGATTTATCACGGAGAAGAGGTCAACCAGATCACATGGGCATCCGGCGGCGGAGCGGGTTTTGGCACAAGCATTCTGAGACAATATGCAGAAGATTAACGAATCGCATACAGCATGGGGCGTTAAGTGCGATGTCCTTAGCGGAAAAGTTGAACAAAGCAGCCGGCAGGTCATTTTGACCTGCCGGTTTTCGTATATTGGAAGGTTCGGGCGATGGCCAGAGGTACTTGCGTTCGGTGTGCAGCCGGATGCCTGCCTGTCCCGCCCTGCAGCATAGCCAGGCTCCGCGCTGTTTTTTGCCCTTTCGGCCTCTGAAAAAAATTTTGAGATTTTTTCAAAAAACCCCTTTACAAATGAAAACACCTGTGGTATTATCTTGTCAGTAAAGAGAATCATTACTGTTAAGGAGGCGGGATGATGCAGCAGCGATACAGCAAAAAACGGGAAGCCATTCTGGAGCTTCTCCGCAGCGTGGATTCCCACCCCTCGGCAGACTGGATCTACCAGAAGCTGAAACCGGAGTTTCCGGATCTCAGTCTCGGCACGGTGTACCGCAATCTGGCGGCCTTCCGGGATGACGGCACCCTCGCCACTGTGGGTGTTGTTGCCGGGCAGGACAGGTTCGACGGCAACACCGCCGAGCATCCCCACTTCGTCTGTGAGAAATGCGGCGCGGTGCTGGATGTGACGGTTCCCGGTGAGATCACCGCGGATCCCGGTCCGGATTACACGGTTCACCGATGCGATGTTACCCTCAAGGGGCTGTGCCCCGCATGTACGCGGCTCACGGGTCAGGCTGACCCGGTAAAATAAAAACAAAAACATATTTTTAGGAGGATTTTAAAATGAAGTTTGTTTGCAACGTTTGTGGTTATGTTTACGAAGGCGACAAGGCTCCTGCAATGTGCCCCCAGTGCCGTGCTGCTGCTGAGAAGTTCACCGCTCAGTCCGGTGAGCTGACCTGGGCTGCCGAGCATGTCGTCGGTGTTGCTGCAGGCGCTCCCGAAGATATCATCAATGATCTCCGCGCCAACTTCAACGGCGAGTGCACCGAGGTCGGTATGTACCTGGCAATGAGCCGCGTGGCTTACCGCGAAGGCTATCCCGAAATCGGCGAGTACTGGTTCAAGGCCGGTCTGGAAGAAGCCGAGCATGCCGCCAAGTTCGCTGAGCTCCTGGGCGAAGTGGTCACCGACAGCTCCAAGAAGAACCTTGAGATGCGTGTTGAGGCCGAGAACGGCGCTACCGCTGGTAAGTTCGATCTGGCAAAGCGGGCAAAGGCACTGAATCTGGATGCCATCCACGACACCGTCCACGAGATGGCTCGTGACGAGGCCCGCCACGGCAAGGCTTTCGCAGGTCTGCTGAAGCGTTACTTCGGCGCATAAGCATGATACATACAGGGGAGGCGAAAGCCTCCCCTGTTTTTTCCCTACAGCCTATATAATGCCTTCGGATTGTCCCGAAGGATCATGCGGATACTGCGTTTTGCGGCAGAAATATCCATCAGGCCCTTTTCCACACGGCGGCTGAATTCTTCCGCCAGAGCCTGCCGTACGGCCAGAAGCGCCCCGTAGCCCTCTTCTGCTGTCCAGGTATCACAGCCCCAGGCAAATTTATCCAATGATACCATATCAAGCGCTTCTCCCGGATAGGTAATGCGCATCAAGGCCGGTAAATTGAAACCCTCAAAGAATTCGTGATAATTGTGATGTGAATGCGTACTGATGGCTTTGAGATCAGACGCGTATGCATAAAGCTCCTGAAAGACGTTCATTGCTGTACGCCCCTTTGATCTCATATTAAAGCGGCGCGGTTCGCACTGTACATACTGTCCA
>JAFQKD010000180.1 GCA_017397075.1 Oscillospiraceae bacterium
ACGATCTTGGTGATCTTCTGGGTCATATCCTTCAGATCATCGTACTGCTGAGAGGTCATGACACCAAGATCCACAAGGCCGTCCTTGGTGACCAGAGGATCGCCCTTTGCATCATTTTTGAAGGTGGTCTCCACATAAGCGGGAAGATCCTGACCCTCGGTGCAGTAATCGGAGTAGCGGCGGTAGAAGGAGCCTACAGCCTTATAGCGGCAGATGACTTCCAGTCCCTTGCCGAAGACCTTGGCCGGGAGCACTTCCATGGTGGTGTTTTCCAGATCCGCAGACACATAGTGAGTCAGGATACCGGCTGCATTGACCTTCTCAAAGAAATAGATGGACATCCGCAGATTTACATCACCGACACCGTCGATCTTAAGACCAACAGAGTTTTCACCGGGATCGAACACACCGTCCTTGCCGGTGCAGTCGTCCTTGAACTTCAGAAGGTAATTGCCGTTATCCAGAGCAAATACGTCCTTGGTCTTTCCGGTGTATACAAGCTTCTTTTCCATTTGTGTTGCTCCCTTTCTTTATTCAAACTTACTGGTTAAACATTTCTTCGATGGCCTTGTTCTTCTCCAGCACCTTGCGGCTTGCAGCTGCGCGGGCAGAGGCAAGCTTTGCGGAAAGCTCCGCATCGGAGACTGCAAGGATCTGGATGGCAAGCAGCGCAGCATTTGCGGCGCCGTCGATGGCAACTGTCGCCACGGGGATGCCGGCCGGCATCTGCACGGTGGAAAGCAATGCATCAAGCCCGTCAAGGGTAGATGCCTTCACAGGAATACCGATCACCGGCAGAACCGTGTTTGCGGCAAGAGCTCCTGCCAGATGGGCAGCCTTACCGGCTGCGGCGATGATCGCACCGAAGCCGTTTTCTGCGGCATTGCGGGCAAATTCCCGTGCTTCCTCCGGGGTACGGTGAGCGGAGTATACATGAACCTCCACAGGCACTTCGTATGACTTCAGGGTATCAATAGCCTTCTGCACCACAGGCAGATCGCTGTCGCTGCCCATGATCACGGCAACCTTTTTCATTATTTCTCCTCCTGATTCCAAGTATTCCAAACCATTTTCAGCCTTTCCACGGTCTCAGATGCCGTTTCAGGCAAATGCGCCAGCGGAAATTTGATTCCCATGGACGCATATTTCTCCGTACAAAGCTTTCGAAAAGGTAAAAGCTCCGTCCTTTCCACACAGGAAAAACGCTTTTCCGTATCCCAAAGCATACGAAGACTTTCTTCCGTATCGGTGATGCCGGGGATAATGACCTGCCGCAGCCATGTGGGCATCTTCCGTTCCTGCAGCTTCACCAGAAAATCCATTGTCCGGGAAAGGCTTCCGCCCACATACTCGCCGTAAAGCGCCTCGGTGGGCATCTTCACATCCAGAAGCACAAGATCCGTCACATCCAGAAGGTCATCTGTCTCTGCATTCCATACGCAGCCGCTGGTATCCAGCGCGGTGTGAACGCCCTCCTGCTTCAGAACCGCAAAAAGTGATTTCACAAATCCCGCCTGCAAAAGCGGCTCTCCCCCGGAGGCGGTAACGCCGCCGTTTTTCCAGTAATCCCGAAACCGCAGAAGCTGCTTTGCAAGCTGCTGCACCGTCACTTCCCTGCCCCCGGCAGGATCCCATGTATCAGGATTGTGACAGCAGGCGCAGCGAAGCGGGCACCCCTGAAAGAACACAACGCTCCGAAGTCCCGGCCCGTCCACAGTTCCCAGAGACTGTACCGAATGGATCCTCCCTGTCATTTCACAAAGCGCCATGGAAGGTCCTGGAAATGACCTCACGCTGCTGCTCACGGCTCAGCCGGATAAAGTTCACCGCATAGCCGGAAACGCGGATGGTGAGATTGGGGTACTCCTCGGGATTTTCGTAAGCCTTGAGAAGCGTCTCCCGATTCATCACATTCACATTGAGATGGTGCGCATTTTTGCCGAAGTAGCCGTCCATGATAGCCACAAGATTCTCCGTACGCTCTTCCGGGGTCTTTCCGAGAGCATCGGGCAGAATCGAGAAGGTGTTGGAAATGCCGTCCCTTGCGCTGGCATAGGGCAGCTTTGCCACGGAGTTGAGCGAGGCAAGTGCGCCGTTTTCTTCCCGGTTATGCATGGGATTTGCACCGGGAGCAAAGGGCTCACCCTTCTTTCTGCCATCGGGGGTAGCGCCCGTCTTTTTGCCGTATACCACATTGGAGGTAATGGTAAGTGCGGAAAGGGTATGCTTTGCACCTCTGTAAGTCGCGGTACGCTTCAGCTCCTGATGGAACTCACGCAGCATGGCACAGGCAATATCATCCACGCGGTCATCGTCATTGCCGAATTTTGGGAAATCCCCCTCGGTAATAAAGTCCACGATGATCCCCTCTTCGTTCCGCACAGGGGTGACCTTTGCGTAACGGATAGCGGAGAAGGAGTCAGCGATCACGGAAAGTCCCGCAGCACCGAATGCCATCATCCGTTCCACATCCGTATCGTGCAGCGCCATCTGGATCTTTTCGTAGGCGTACTTATCATGCATGTAGTGGATGCAGTTCATGGTATTTACGTAGAGACCGCAAAGCCATGCCCGGTACACACGGAATCTCTCCATCACGGCATCATACGTCAGCACCTCATCCTGCATGGGGCCAAGCTGAGGTCCAAGCTTTGTACCTGTCATATTGTCCACGCCGCCGTTCATGGCAAGAAGCAGAAGCTTCGGCAGGTTTGCTCTCGCGCCAAAGAACTGCATCTGCTCTCCGGTCTTCATGGCGGAGACGCAGCAGGCAATGGAATAGTCATCGCCGTAGGAAGGGCGCATAAGGTCATCATTCTCATACTGGATGGAATCCGTATCCTGAGAGACCTTTGCACAGAAACGCTTGAATGCCTCGGGAAGCCGCTTGCTCCAAAGCACCGTAAGGTTCGGTTCAGGCGCACTGTCTAAATTATATAAGGTATGCAGCACACGGAAAGAGGATTTGGTCACGAGCGTCCGTCCATCTTCGGCCATACCGCCCACAGCTTCCGTGATCCACATGGGATCACCGCCGAAAAGCTCGTTGTAATCCGGAGTGCGCAGATGCCGCATGAGACGAAGCTTCATGACAAACTGATCGAAAAGCTCCTGTGCGCCGGCTTCGTCAAGAATGCCCCGCTCAATATCCCGCTGAATGTAGATATCAAAGAAGGTGCTCGTCCGTCCGAGAGACATGGCAGCGCCGTTCTGCTCCTTGTTTGCGGCAAGATAGGCAAAATATGTCCACTGCATGGCCTCGCGTGCGTTTTCCGCAGGCAAGGAGATATCGTAGCCGTACATGGCGGCCATTTCCTTAAGGAGCTTAAGGAAGTTGATCTGCTGGTAAAGCTCTTCTGTCCGGCGGATAATCTCTGCATCCAGAACATTTTCGCCAAGAGCCGCTTTATCCTTCTGCTTCTCGGAAATTAAAAAATCCACGCCATAGAGTGCGACGCGCCGGTAATCGCCGATGATCCGACCTCTGCCGTAAGCATCAGGCAGGCCGGTCAGAAGTCCGCAATGTCTTGCAGCCTTCATCTCATCGGTGTATACACGGAATACACCGTCGTTATGGGTGGTACGATAGGTAAAGTATTCTTCGATCTTTTCCGACAGCTCGTACCCGTAGGCCTTACAGGCAGACCGAGCCATACGAATCCCGCCAAAAGGATTCACACCCCGCTTCAGCGGCGCATCGGTCTGAAAACCGTGGATCAGTTCGTTTTCTTTGTCAAGATATCCGGGGGCGTAGTTGCACAGGGAGGATACAGTGGTAACATCCACTGCCAGCACACCACCGGCCTCTCTCTCCTGTTTCAGAAGTTCCCGATGCTTCTCAAGCAGCGCCAAAGTTCGCGCAGTAGGACCTTCAAGAAAATCTGCGCTTCCCTCATAGGGCTGCACATTCGCCAGAATAAAGCCCGACACATCAATGCGGCGGCACCATTCACCCCGGCTGAAGCCTGACCATTGGGAAAAGTCCATAGCAATTCTCCTTCCACTTCTCTTGCGAAGTAAAATAAGCTGCCCAGACGGTCGGCATATACAGATACTCATTCCCTCGTGGTGCTCCACGTTCCGTCAGTCATGAGTTCCGGCAAATCTAACGTATCTATTTTAACGGAGAACTGCCCCGAAGTCAATGCTCCCTTCCGACCTCGGGCAACAAATTTCTCGCAGGGAATCGCGCCGATTTGTGTACATTTATACAAAAACCATTTGTTCCCCGCAAATCAGACCGCTCTGTTTTGCAAATTTTACCAACAAATTATACCATTGACACACTCACTTCTATCCGTCATACTGCAAACATCACCTATGCTGAACGACCGGAGTGATATATATGGACAGTTTCGTCGCCATAGCGGAAGGCTTCGTCCGGGACAGCTTTTTCCCGGAAGAAAATCTGGTGCTCGCAAACTCTATGGGAAATACCAGATTTATCAAAGGCAAAGACCTCCCCTCGCCGGAAGAGATCGCCTTCAATCTCCCGGGTATGGATGCTTATGTCACCGCATGGGGTTCTCCCCGCCTTGACGAAACGCTGCTGCAAAAAGCGGACAGCCTCCGTCTTTTGGTACATCTGTGCGGTACTGTGGTCCCCTTTGTCTCAGATGCCATGTGGGACAGAGGAATCCGTGTCATCAGCGGAAACGACTATTTTGCGGAATCCGTAGCCGAGGGTGTCGTTGCTTATCTTCTCACCGCTCTGCGGGACATCCCACGGCATCTTTCCGATTTGAAGGAAAAGCACCTCTGGAAACCTGCTCCCGCAAGCAATGAAGGTCTTCTGGACAAAACGGTGGGACTTGTAAGCTACGGTACCGTGGCAAAGCACACCGCAAGGCTCCTGCACGCATTTCGATGCAAGCTTCTGGTATATGACATCGTCCCCGTCCCTGAAGAAGACCGGAAAAAGTACGGCATCACACAGGTCTCTCTTGAGGAGGTCTTTCGGGAAAGCGACATTGTTTCCGTGCACACCGCCTATAATGCAGGCACGCACCATATGATTGGTAAGGCGCATTTCGATTTACTCCGTTCCGGCAGCCTCTTTCTCAATACCTCAAGAGGCGGCGTGCTTGACGAAGCCGCACTGGCGGATACGCTGAAAAAACGGGATTTTCGCGCTTTTCTGGATGTATATGAAGAAGAGCCTCCCGCAAAAGATAATCCCCTCTTCGCTCTGCCCAACGTGTATATGATGCCGCATATGGGCGGTCCCACAACGGACAGACGAAAATACATTACCGCGGCGCTTTTGAAGGAGGCAGATGCTTTCCTTCGCGGAGAGGGCAGTCTCCCCCACGAGATCTCCCGGGATGCCGCAAGCCGCATGAGCAAAAGCTAAGGAGGTACGGATATGGATTACGAAAGCGAACTTTTTGCACTGATGACGGAATATATTTCCCGCTCCGATAACGCCGAAGCCAACGCCCGACGTGCAGAGCTTCTCGGTCTCGGAGGTCGGGGAAACCATGTTGCCCCCGGCGCCAATATCCGCATTCCGCCCGAACAGGTAGGCAGCAATGTGTTCATCGGCCTTTTCACCTATCTCAACGCCAATGTCACCATCGGGGACAATGTGCTCATCGGACCCCACTGCTCCGTTGTGGCAGGAAACCACAAGTTTGATGCTGCCACCGGTTGGTTTTCCGCACGGACAGAGCCGGACGGCGACGACTCCGTGGTGATTGGGGACGGTTCTTGGCTTGCAAGCAATGTGACCGTCACCCCGGGTGTTAAGCTCGGCAAGGCAAATCTTGTCTGTGCAGGCGCCGTGGTCACAAAAAGCACTCCGGATTATGCCATCATGGCAGGCGTTCCCGCAAAGCAGATCGGTTCCATCGATCCCGTAACAGGAGAATACAAGTGGTTTCACGGAAAGGCTGACACATGAAAGCTGCAATGGAACAGGTCCGCACAAATCCCATGCAGGCATTCCCCGCTCCCGCAAACGGCGGAATCGTGGAGGAAACACCGCCCTGCCTTTCCTGGATTCCTTTGGATGATGAGTGCGAATATACCGTAAAAATATACCGCAGCGGCGAAATTGTCTGCGAGGGCTCTACGAAAAAGAATTATTTTGTCCCGAAGGAGTTTCTTGCTCCCGGTACGTACACATGGACGGTGGAAACGGAAAATGCGGTTCGTGAGCCTTGGAGCTTTTCCATTGCCGAACATGCTGTAACCATTCTGCGGAAAAGTGCAGAAGAAGTCTTTGCCGCCATACCGGATGTGCGTCCCCGTCATCTCTTCTTCCGTGAGGACATCCCGGAGCTTATCACAAGAACGGGCGAAATCGAAGCGCTGAAGCGCACAGTGGAAGCCGCCCGCCATGACGGAATGCCCCAGCCTCCCCGGTATCACATGGACGAAAGCGCCCTCCCCTATCGGGAATACTTCGGCAGATATCGCGATTTCTGCGACCGCGACCTGATCGCCTGCGGTCTTGCATGGCAGCTTCTCGGCGATAAGCAGGCAGCAAAGCACGGCAAAGAGCTGCTTCTCACCATCTGCAGCTGGAATCCCGAAGGTCCATGCTCCATCACGGGCAAATGGGGCGACGAAGTCGGGCTGTCAAATGCCCGCTGCCTCCCGGCAGCCTTGGATCTTTTCTGGGATCTTTTGGACGGAAAGCAGAGGGAGTTCGTGGCCAAAGCCGTGGTTTCCTATGCGCTGCAGTGCGAAGCGCGGCTCGGTGTTTTTGATTATTGCCGCAATCCCGGGGATTCTCACGCAGGACGGCTTCCCGCTTATCTGGGCGAAGCCGCCATGGTGCTGAAGGGCACAAACGCTGTCCCGGAGGAGACTCTCCTTCGCTGGCTTGGCTACGCCCTTGAGATTTACGGTGGCATCTTCCCCCATTTCGGCGGTACTGACGGCGGCTGGGCGGAAGGTGTGTTCTATGCCACAAGCTACACACGGTGGTATCTCCCCTTCTTTACCGCTGTGGAACGGTATTCCGGCGTTAACTATCTCAGCCGCCCATTCTATCAGCGGCTTTGTCAGTATTATCTGCATTTTGCCGCCGATGCGGAGGTCCACCCCTTTGGCGATGGCTACTGGTGCCACAGTGAAGACGCGGAATGGCCCGGCTTTTTTGCCCAGAATCCATGCCGCATCTATGCTCAGCGGTTCGGCCCGAAGGAAGCTGTCTCCCGCGCGGAGAAGGCTGCATCCCCGGAGGTATTTCTGCTGCATCTTCTGGATGTGTTCCTGCCCCGGCTTCCCGCTCCCGAAACCTCTCTTGCAGGTCCTGCGGAAAACCTCCGCGCCTTTCCCGACACAGGATTTGTGAGCATGCACACCAATGTGGCAGATACGGAAAATGACACATGGTGTCTGATGCGTGCATCCCGATTCGGTTCCGACAGCCACAGGCACGCAGACCAGGGTTCCTTCGCACTTCTTGACCGCGGCACCGCTCTCATTACTCCCTCCGGTTATTTCGGCAGGCAGTACGGCACAAAGCACCATTTCCGGTGGCTCAAAACCACGCAGGCGCATAACGCACTGCTCTTCAACGGTATCGGTCAATACGAAAACAGCCATCTTGCCGCCGCAAAGCTTACCGATTGGAAGGATGAAAAGGGCATCATGACTGCGTCGGCGGATATGACAGGAGCGTATCCCCTGCCTGTAAAATGGCTCCGTGAGCTTTCCATGACAAAAGACGGCCTTCTTACCGTTACGGATACCGTCGATGCGGATATCCCCGTAACCGTATCCTATCCCCTGCACTTTCTCTCCCTGCCGGAAGCGCAGGAGAATTCTCTTAAGCTTCTCCGAAACGGCACCGAGCTTACGGTCACCCCGCTGGAAGGCGGTCTTTCCGCCCTTGAGATCACCGACAAATTCGCTGTGGATCTCAACGAAGGCGAACCCGAGGCCTATCATGTCACCATGCCGCAGCAGTATCACGCCATGTGGAAGACTGCAGCGGATACTCACCACCGCATCGTGGTGGAATACCGTGTTCGCAGACTGAAATAATCTGTTCTTTCCCTCCCATATCCCGCATATTCTGTGGGTATGGGAGGGTTTGTCTATGACCGAACAGCTTGAGATCCTTCACGCAGGTGACACGATCGGAAAAGTCCTGTTGAAAAAACAGGGTTTGTATCTTCATTTTTCGGCAGAGTGCCGCTCCATCGGCCCGGGAGTGCACAGGCTGTATCTTTTGGGAGAAAGCGGTTCTCACATTCTCGGCGTCATGTCCCCAAAAGGGGACCTTTTGGTACTGGAAAAAAAGCTCTCCCTGCGGGAGTATACCCTGTGGGGGCTCGGCACATTAAAACACTGCGGTTTCAGCGGCGCTGCGTATGCTCCTTCGGTAATACAGGAAAACACTTCTCCGCAATGGGTTTCCTGTGAAGATCCTGCATCTTTGTTCACCGATGCTGAGCTTGCCGCAGCATGCCCTGCAGTGGATGTTCTTGTCTGCAGACAGGAACGGCGTATATGTCTTGCTTTCCCTCTTGATCCCGGAGCGCCGTTTCCCATGCTCCCGGTATTTCGGTTCGGGCACACAGAACGGATAAACGAAAGGAATTATGTGGTATTTGAGCTCAAAAATGGCGTTCCTTGCTGATTTTTCCTGAATGTACCTCATTTCGGCGCAGATACTATATTCACCCAAGATCCAGGAGGTCGTTATGCACCTGAACGAAACCGAACGAAAACTTGCAGAATCACAGCTGCGCCTCGAAGAGACCCTGATCTGCAAATTCAGCGCACTCTCTGCGCTCAGCTGCGACAGTATGCTCAGCGGGAAATTCTCCCGTGCGGCGGAGATCCACAAGCGGCATTATGATTCCCTGATCCCGTTTTTGCAGGAGGATGAACGGCATGCCAAATCCAGGTAAGTGGTCAGACCATATCGGTGACAGGGAGCTTACGAATGACGCTGTGCTGACACAGCGGTACGCCGTTATACACTGTGTGCAGAGTCTCCTTGACTGCGGCGAAACACATCTTTCCGCGCATCTGCAGAACATTCTTGCAGATGAATTTTCCCTCTGTCACGATTTTGCCGCCCAAATCCATTCCCACGGCTGGTATCAAGTGGAAACCGCAGAGCAAAAAGGGCATCTGCATATTGAGGATCTGCAGGAGAACTGAAAAGCAATTACAAATCTTTATAGAATTTTAATAAATTGTGATTCTTTTTTTCTTTACGGCGAGAAATTATCTGGTATAATGAGTTCATAAAAGGAGCATAAGAGAAAGGAGTGTCAGCGCCATGCAGGACTACACGAAAAAATTTGATGTGATCGACAAACACACCGAGATGCAGCAGATCCTTACAGCCGTTTACAACGCACTGAAGGTCAAGGGCTATGACCCGGTAAACCAGATCGTGGGCTACATCCTTTCCGAGGACCCCACCTACATCACAAACTACAACAATGCCCGCGGTCTCATCTGCCGTCTTGACCGGGATGAGCTGCTGCAGGAATTGGTACAGTCTTATCTGGGCAAGTAATTCTCCACTGCAAAAGAGAGCGGAACGATGTTCCGCTCTTGTTTTTTCTCATGTTCCCCTTAGGCTGAGCAATATTATCCGAACGCGTTTCTGAGCCGCGAGGCCGCCCTGATACTGCGTTACCGCTTTTTGAAGGGCGACAGCCCGTCTGCAAAGCGGTGCCTTGTCTCAGAACGGCCTCGCGGCTCAGAAATCTTCGACCTGCGCAGGATGGATGGTTCGCTCAGACAATCTTGTATGAAG
>JAFQKD010000181.1 GCA_017397075.1 Oscillospiraceae bacterium
AGACCGGACATGCGGCGGAATACGCAGTCGCTAATGGGGCAGTCACGGGTCTCACCGTTATCGTAGAGCTTCTTTCCGGGGAGAAGCCGCATTTCGTCATGCTCCGCATCCAGATCCTCCACCAACATTTTGGTGATAGGACCGTAGCATACGGCGGAGGAGTGCCAGTCCCATGCGTTGAGAGCAACGATATCGTCCCCGCACTTGCCCCGCAGACGGCGCATAATGCCGTTGGAGGAAGGGCCGTTTACATGGATGCCGTCCTTTTTGTGCCGCTCGAAGAAGATATCCTCGGTAACGAAATTGTCGCAGCGGCAGATCAGCACAGCGTAGGCGGTAGCCTCACGGACGGTCAGCTTCCGCACGGCGATGTTCTTTGCGTTGCAGAAGTAGATGACACCAAGGAGCGTTCCGCGCTTGGTCAGTGCCTGCATGGCAGGATGAGGATCGTTTGCGCAGTTGCGTCCGGTGGGATCGGTGGGAGCCCAGATGCCGCCCTCCACGATCATGTCCTCGTCCCGAAGGGTATCTTCTTCCGGAGCAACGGAACCGATGGTCACATTTTCGTTCCGCAGCAGAACACCGCCGCAGCCGGGAAGATCCTTCAGCTCCGTTTCGGGATCCACATAAAGCCGGTTGCCGCTGTGCATCACAAGAGCGCGGCTCAGCATCAGCGGGAAGGAGACCTTGCCGATCTCCACCTGATTTGCACGGTCAAGGGCATTCTGGATCACTTCCCGGGCATCCCTGCCCGCCTGAAACTGTTCGGCAGTGAGAACGATACGGGTGTTTTCCATGTGTAAATCCTCCTTATTCGTCTTTCTTTCTCTTTTCGCGAAGCTGACGGAGCTTTTTCCGCAGCTTCTGCAGCAAACGGGTAAGACCGTTAAACAATGGCCATGCAAGGGCAAGCAGCACTGCCATGACAAGAAGATCCTGCCAGCCGAGGGGAGACAGGGAGAACCACTTGCCAAAACCGATAAAGCACACCAAAAAGCCCACAGACATGGTGATCATGAGAGCAATGCGAAGTTTGGTATACGGCTTGCAGGTCTGATGTACCATAAGGAGGCCCACAAGACCCATCACTGCTGTGCAGATGGTGGAAAGCGCACCCTCCGCAAGACCGAAGGCAAGATAAAACAAGATCACACCAATGATGAGGATCACATCCGTCAGTGCGGCGGGCATGGCGTTCCACAGGACATTGGTCAGGAATTTTCCTTCGGTGCGGGCAAAGTTCGGCTCCATGGCGAGGATAAAGGCGGGGATACCGATGGTAAAGCAGTTGACCAGACCGATCTGAGAGGGGGCAAAGGGATAGGGAAGGGCGAAAAACACAGTGACCAGTGCCAGCACGAAGGAGAAAATGTTTTTCACCAGATAAAGGCTTGCCGAGCGCTGGATGTTGTTGATGACCCGCCGCCCCTCGGAGACAACACCGGGCATATTGGCGAAGTTGGAGTTCATCAGCACCACGTCGGAGACCTGACGGGCAACATCGCTTCCGGAGGCCACCGCAATGCTGCAGTCGGCGGCTTTCAGGGCAAGAACATCGTTTACGCCGTCGCCGGTCATGGCAACGGTATGTCCCTGTTTTTTCAGCGCCTGCACAAGCTTCCGCTTTTGTTCGGGGGTGACACGGCCGAAGATGGTGTAGGTTTCCGCAGCCTCGTAGATCTGGCTGTCGGTCTGCAGCGTGCGGGCATCCACGAATTTCTCTGCACCGGGGATCTCTGCCCGTTTTGCCACTTCCGAAACGGTGAGGGGGTTATCCCCGGAGATGACCTTTACCTGAACACCCTGTTCGGCAAAGAAGCGGAAGGTATCGGGAGCCTCGGGGCGAACCTTGTTGGAAAGCAGAATGAGTCCCAAGGGCAGCTTTTCCGCCGTGGGGGCTTCATCGGAAAGGGAACCGTCGTAGTTCACAAGGAGCAGCACACGGCAGCCCTTTGCGGAATACTGGCTGATGACAGGTTCGTATTTGGGATACTCCGGGCCGAGCAGCATTTCGGGAGCGCCGAGAAGATAGGTCTCATCCTCGTGGAAGGAAACGCCGCCGTACTTTTTGGCGGAGGTAAAGGGCATGGAGCCGATGGCATACTGCTGCACGGTGCCGTTGAAGTATTTCTTCATGGCGGCCATGGTGTCGTTATCGTTCTGCATGGCATAAACATAGTCCGCCATGATGAGCCGCAGATCGTCGGCAGTATATCTTTCGGGGCAGAGGGGGACCACGTCCTCCACCACCATTTTGGTCTCCGTAATGGTGCCGGTCTTGTCCGCGCAGAGCACATCCACCCGTGCAAGGGTCTCGATGCAGCCCATTTCGTGAAGCAGGGTCTTCTTTCTGGCAAGACGGGCAGCGCCTGTTGCAAGGGCGACGCTTGTAAGGAAGTAAAGTCCCTCGGGGATCATGCCGGTGATGGAAGCCACCGTGGAGAGAATGCCGGTGGGGACATCACGGCTCAGCCAGGAGATCTCTTTTACCGCCATGGCAATGCCGAAGGGGATCACGATAAAGCCGATCCATTTGATGAGGCTGTTGAGGGAGCGCATCATTTCGGGCTCACGGCGTTTTTTGGACTTTTTTGCTTCCATGGTAAGCCGGGAAACGAAGGAATCCGCCCCAACGGCAGTAATGCGTGCCCGGCAGGTACCGCCGATGAGGAAGCTTCCGCTGAGGAGGGCATCCCCCGGCTTTTTGCGGATCTCGTCGGATTCGCCGGTCACGAGAGACTCGTTTGCCTGTACCTCGCCTTCCACCACCACCGCATCGGCAAAGATCTGGTTTCCTGCGGAGAAGACGGCAATATCATCCCGAACCACTTCCTCCTGGGGAAGCTCCAGCATAACGCCGTCGCGGATGATGGTGGCCTTGGTTTCCGAAAGAATGGTGAGCTTATCCAGGGTTTTCTTGCTGCGGAGCTCCTGAAAAATGCCGATCACGGCATTGACGATGACGATGATGAGGAAGCTCAGGTTCAGAAGATCCGGGTCTTTCCAGTCCGTTACCGCAATGACGCAGACGGCAAGGAGCAGGAAGATAAAGTTAAAGAAAGTAAGGGTGTTGGAGGCAATGATCTGCTTTACGGTTTTTGTGGGAGGCTCCACAGGGTCATTCCGATAGCCCATTTCTGCCCGCAGGGCAGCATCCGCAGAAGAAAGTCCTGCGGCGGGAGAAGCTTCAAGCACGGGAAGATATGGTCTTTCCACATTTTCCGTTTCCTGTTTTCGGAAAAGCATACCGATTACCTCACAAGATCATTTACAGAAATGCCCGGCGGATCAGCCACTGGCGCAGGGGTTTGATGATGCCGGCAAGGAGCAGGAAAAGCCCCGCCCCGCAAAAGGCGCTGACAGCGTAGGGAGACCAGACGAACATTCTGGTCTCAAAGGTGATGTGCTGGAACATCTCGATGAGCATGGAGCTTCCGCCGATGGCAATGAGAAGCCCGCCGATGATAAAGAGCTTCCACCGCCCAACATACCGCAGCAGCACAACAGCTGCCGTGGTGAGAATGGTGATGATTCCCAGCACCGGGAAGGCAAAGGAGAGGAACCACTTACCGCCCGTATCCACGCAGATATACAAAAGCATCCCGCCCACGGCGGCAAAGCTCACCGGCACAAAAATCACGGGATTCGGCTTGCGGAACCACATGGGCAGCACCGCGCAGACATAGACCACCGCGCACGCCAGCATCACGTGACCGGACCAAGCAACTTTGCCAAGCTGCTCCATGCAGAAAAAGAAGCAGGCAGAGCATACTGCACACAGAACGATGGTGAGAAAAATCGCAGCAGGAATGCGCTCATTGGGAAGCCGCTTGGGAAGGCGGGAGGAATAGCGTTTTTCCGGCTCTGCCTTGTCCGCATCCGGGTTCCACACAGGGGTCTGGCACAGGGGGCAGGAGGGTACGCCGTCCTGCAGACGTACACCGCATTTTACACAGTACATGTTATGCTCCTTCGTTGATTCTGTCGTTGCTTTCGATGGCTACGGGAACACCGAGCTCCACAAGCTGGGAGAAAAAGCGGCGCTCCAGCTCCGTTTCCCGGATGTTGCGGATCATGTTCACGCAGGTGACATCGCCGCAGCTGATGACAGAGCAGTTGTTGGGATAGGTGATCTGGGTGCCGATGATGAATTCCAGCCGCTGCACATAGGGGGAAAGGGCATCGGGAACGGGAACGTTGCCGAGATTGGAAATGTTGAGAGAGCCTTTTGTCTCGCCTCTGTAGTTATACACAAGGCGCATGACAAAGTTTTTGATAAAAAGGGGCATGATCCGCAGAATGAGAAGCTTCTGGGGCAGCACGTTTTCCGCAATGCGCCCTGCCATGAACTGGGGCAGGATCTCCGCAGAAAGCTGATGCTTTATGACCTTGCACAGATCGGCGATATCATACGGACCGAAACGCCCGTCCACACCGGGGTTCAGCGCGAGGGCAAAATTGCGCAAGGTACCGCTTTGGAAGATCCGCCGCAGGTCTACCGCAACGGTGATCTTTACCGGTTTGCGGAAGGCTCTGGGAACACGGACGGCCTGCATATCCAGAACGGATTTTGCCATTACCGCTGCCAGAAACACGGTGACCGAAACATCGTATCGGTGGGCAGTGTTCAGAAGCTCCTTTGTGGGGATGACCCCGGTGATGAGGTGACGGAAGCCGTCCTTCTCCCGGGTGCCCTTCAGCCTGTAGGAATTGGGCTCCGGACGGCTCAGGGCATATTTTCCTGAGTATTTCTGGAAGCTGTCGCTGATCTCCTCCTGGGTATATGGCTCCGTGATGTCAAGAACGCCCTTTTCCGCCGGGATCTTCACGTTGTAGCGCAGCTCCACATATCGGGCGACAAGTGTGCGGAGGAAAACGGCAGCGCCGTTCCCGTCTGTCAGCGCATGGAAGAATTCCACAGCAATGCGGTTTTTGTAGTACAGGATCCGCAGACAGCAGGTTTTCTGCTCTTCCTTGCTCATATAGGTGAGAGGATAGGCGAAATCCTTTCGCACCTGCAGAGGTGCGCGGATGTCCTCCAGATAAAACCAGAAAACACCTGCCCTAAGTCTCACATACAGGGAGGGAAAGCGGGGCTGCAGATCCTCCGCAGCTTCCTGCAGGATCACAGGGTCAATATCCTCTGTCAGCGTTGCCGATTCCCGGAACACATTGCTCCAGCCGGGACGGCGTATTGCGGGGAAAATCAGCGCGGCATTGTCCAGCCGCAGCCAGTAACGGTGGCTCATGCGGTCACCTCCGTAAGAAATCGGCAAAGGTCATCCATATCCTGTCCCGACTCCTCCATACCGTAAAGGAGATATCCGTGCCACATATCCGGGGCCACGGTGAGACGGCTTTTTGAGCCTTGAGACAGAAGCTTTTCATGCAGACGAAGGGCATCGTCCAGAAGGATCTCGTCCCCGCCCACAAAAATGCGGCTTTCCGGAAATCCGGAAAGCTCCCCGAAAAGCGGGGATACAAGGGGATCTTTCGGTGTGTCGGTGTAGGCTGCGGCAAAAAAACGAAGCCGCTCCAAAGAAAGGGAAGGGTCAGCCTCCCGGTTTTTCTGAACGGAGGAGCCGGAGAAGGTGAGATCCGTCCACGGAGAGATCACAGCAATGCCGCCGGGAAGGGG
Source organism: Oscillospiraceae bacterium (assembly GCA_017397075.1). Classification (GTDB taxonomy): domain Bacteria; phylum Bacillota; class Clostridia; order Oscillospirales; family Oscillospiraceae; genus RGIG1893. Next base: position 5,639 of record JAFQKD010000181.1, read on the forward strand.
GAGCCCCCGGTCTCTTGCGGCAATGCACAGAGCATAGATCAGTCCGCCTCCTGCGGATTCTCCCGCAAGGGCGATCTTTTTCGGGTCGAAGCTTCTGCAAAGAAGTTCGTAAAGCTCCAGCATATCCTCAAGCGCTGCGGGAAAACGGTGCTCCGGAGCGAGAGGATAGGCGGGACACAGCACCCTTGCTCCGGTCGCATTTGCAAGCACTGCACCGAAGCCTTTGGCATATTCCTGCCCGCCGCAGCAATATCCGCCTCCGTGGAGATACAGGATCATGCCGCTGCAGCGGAGATTTTCCGGTTCAGCTGCCGCAACGGAAAAACGGCCGAACTGCATTTCGGTAAAATGCACGTGACCGCGCAGCTTTCTGTATCCGATATGCCCCACAAGCTCCTGACCGCGGCGCTCAACGGACAGCGGTTTGTTTTTCAGCAGAAGCTTCAGCTTTCGCAGAGAACGGCGAATACGGGACGGATCGGGGGTGATCATCAATTGCCTCCTGAGCATAAACATGGATTCTATAGTATATTACCACGGAATTGTGAAGAAATCTACATTTCCTGAAAAAGAGACATTCGCAGAAGATTTGAAGCTTGAAAGAAAAAATCAGCTATGATATGATGGATGAAACATAAAACGGAGGCATATCATGGACGAGCTGAGAGCCAATATCGATCTTGCAGACCGCGAGATTTTGAAATACTTCTGTCTGCGGATGGAGACCGCAAGAGCGATCGGTGAATACAAGGAAGCGCACGGACTTCCTACGTTGGATGCTGCCAGAGAGGCAAAAAAGCTGGACGCCGCAGCAGCTTCCGTTCCGGAGAAATTCGCACCTTATGCAAGAGAACTCATGGCGCAGCTTATGGCCCTTTCCCGGGCATATCAGAACGAAACAAGAGGATTACCTCAGGAGGAAAATGAACATGCGTGAACTTACCGCACAAGAAATTTCCGTTCTGCGGCAGCTTGCTGCGGAGTATATGGACCTTGCCTCTCTCCCCAAACAGGCAGAGACAAGGGAGCTTTGGCGAAAGCTCAATGACGGCGTCATGGAGCGCCCCATGCTTGCCATTGACCAGATCCCGTGGAATGAACTCAACGGGGACGGCTTCCTCACAAATCAGGTGGAGGAGCCCTACTGGCGGGGCGTGGAGACGTGGCTGCGGCAGTCCATCCGCCAGTATCGGGACTTCCCTGCCGATATGGTGCTCAATCCCTATATCCTGCTGCCCCGGTGCATCGGCGGCATGGATTACGGTGATTACGGGGTGAAGATCGAACGGGAAATTGCCAGAACCGATGAGACCAACGCCGTGGTTTCCAGCCGGTTTGAAAATCAGCTGGAGGACTGGGAGGATCTGGAGAAGATCAAAGCACCCGAGGTCACCGTAGATACGGAAAAGGAAGCTGCCATCCGCCAGACGGCGGAGACGGTGTTCAGCGGCATTGCTCCATGGAAAATGCAGGGGCAGATCATGCATCTGGGCGTTTGGGATTATATTTCCCACTGGATGGGCGTGGAAAACGTGTACATCGAGCTTATGGACAGACCGGAATTCATCCATGAGATCATGGAGCGGGTGACGGTGGAGACCATCAAAAAAATCGAGCAGCTCAATGCACTGCACGCCTTTGATACGTGGACAAACATGTGTCATTGCTCCTACACCTTTGACAGTACTCTGCCTCCCGAGGGGTGCGACAGGGATCATCCCACAAGCAGGGACGTTTGGGCATTCGGCCTTGCGCAGCTCTTCACTTCCGTGTCCCCGGCGGTGACGGACGAGTTTGAGGTTGCGTATATGCAGCGCATTTTCCCCTACTTCGGCGCCATTTATTACGGCTGCTGCGACAGGCTGGATGACCGTCTGGATGTGATCTGCAAGCTGCCCAACATCCGCAAGATCTCCTGCTCTCCCTGGAGCGAAAGAGAAAAGTTTGCCGAGCGGCTGGAGAAAAAGTACATCATGTCCAACAAGCCCACCCCCGCATATCTTGCGGGAAAGACCGTGGACTGGGATGTGGTGCGGGCAGACCTGCGCCGTACCGTTACCGCCGCAAGAGAAAACGGCGTGCGGCTGGAAATGATCCTGAAGGATTTGAGCACTGTGCAGTACGATCCCTCCCGCCTTTCCACATGGGCAAAGATCGCACTGGAAGAGGCTTCCAGGTACTGAGTCCCTATATAAGTAAATTCCGGAAAGACGAAGTTTCGTCTTTCCGGAATTTTTTCTGAAATATTTGCCGCTTACTTGCTGAACTGGGGCAGCCAATCCTTGTTGGCCTCGAACATTTCGTCCACCATATCCCGGATCTCTCTGAGGGAGCAGACAGCGGAAGTAAGCGGATCGTAGCAGATGGCCTGATACACAAGCTCCTTGTTGCCGGTCTCACTGGCTTCCACCACCATCTCTTCGATCTGGGCGCTGGTACCGGAGAGAATGGCGCACTGTGCGGGCATTTTGCCGACGGCGATAGGCTCCAGACCTCTGGGACTTGCCAGCACGGGAACCTCTACGCAGCAGCCGTAGGGCAGGTTATCGATGAGATTCCAGTTGCGCACGTTGCCGTTGAACTTGAACATCTCCCCGTCACCGAAAATGGCATTGAAGATGTAGGCAGCATATTCAAAGCCGCGGGTCAGGTCAGCGGGCTCAGACATGAACTTGTCGATCTCGTCCTTCCAGGTGTTCTCCCGGTTGCGGTAGGAGCTAACGATGTAGGCGTATTCACCGGGGTTCCAGCCGGTGCCGGGCAGGCAGTACTTTTCGATGAGATCCTGCCGCTTACGGAACCATGCGTTATATTCGCTGTTGTGGCCGGAGGATTCGGTGACGTAGCGGCCAAGAGCAAGGAACATTTCGTTGCGGACGATCTCTTCCTTGTAGATCTCCTCGTTTTCGGTGATGGCCTTGCGGATGAGGGGATAAGCATCCTTGCCGTTCCAGAGGAATTCGGTGTAGAAGGCCTGATGGTTGATGCCGGCGCAGGTGTAGCTGATCTCGTTTTCGGGAGCGCCGATCCACTTGGCCAGCATAGAGGCAGTACCCTGCACGCTGTGGCAGAGACCGGATGCGGTCATGTTGGGGTACTTGCCCTGAATGGAACGGCAGAGCATGGCCATGGGGTTGGTGTAGTTCAGGAATACCGCGTTGGGGCAGTAACGGTTAATGTCGTCGGCAATGTCCATCATGGGGTTCACGGTGCGCAGATAACGGAAAATGCCGCTGGGACCGCGGGTGTCACCCACGTTTGTGTCCACGCCGTACTTTTTGGGGATGAAAATATCGTTCTGCCATACGTCGATCTCACCCTGCAGAATGGTGGTGATGACGCCGTCGGCATCGATAAGCGCCTCTTTGCGGTCCATGGTGGCAATGACCTTGGCAGGGTACTTGCCGCAGGCGATGATGTGCTGAACAGCTTTGTAAATGTAATCCAGCCGTTCGGCATTGATGTCCATCAGGGCAATGGTGGCATCCTGAAAGGCGGGGAAAGAGAGAATATCCTTCACAAGTTTCCGGGTGAAGCCGAAGCTTCCTGCGCCGATAAAGGCAAATTTTTTCGCTGCCATTGACTATCCCTCCGTGTTGATGATTCCGGCCGGGCCGGTTTGGGTTTAGTATAGCAGATATCGTGCACAGTGCAAGAGAAAAGAGGAAAAAAGATTGAAAGAATGTGCAGAATGCTGTATAGTAGAGAAAAATGGATTGTCCAATAAGGAGACAATATGGAACTTATCGTATGTGTAAAGCAGGTTCCGGGTACCACGCAGGTGGAAATGGATCCGGTAACCGGAACGCTGAAGCGGGACGGCGTTTCCTCCAAAATGAACCCGTACGATCTTTTTGCACTGGAAGCGGCGCTGACCCTTCGTGAGCGCTGCGGCGGGCATATCACGGCACTTACTATGGGGCCGCCTCAGGCAAAGAGCATTCTTCTGGAAGCGGTGAGTATGGGTGCGGACAGCGCTGTGCTCCTCAGCGACAGAAAGCTGGGCGGTGCGGATGTGCTGGCCACGGCCTATGCCCTTTCTCAGGCGGTAAAGGGTCGGAAATGGGACATTCTCTTCTGCGGCAAGCAGACCACCGACGGCGATACGGCGCAGGTGGGTGCGGAGACGGCGGAGTTTCTCGGCGTGCCCCACGTGTCAAACGTGACGGCGATTGAGGACATTGCGGAAGACCACGTGGACGTGCGCGTGGATCTGGATACCCACGTAATGGTGCAGCGGCTTCCGCTGCCCTGTGTGCTTTGCATGGATCGGGATGTGAATACGCCCCGTCTTCCCTCGTGGAAACGCAGACGGGAGCTGACGGAAGAACCCATTGAGGTGCTTTCTGTTGCCGATCTGCCGGATCCCGACCCGAAACGGTACGGACTGAACGGCTCGCCCACCAAGGTGGAACGGATCTTCCAGCCGGAAAAAGCGGCTCAGCGGCAGATGATTTACGGCTCTGCCGAAGAGACCGCCGCAGCGCTGACGGCGCTTCTGGCGGAAAAGAAATTCCTGCAGGAGGTGTAACATGGCAGAGCTTGTGATCCATCCGGAACAGATCACCCCGGAAGGGGCGAAGGCACTTGTTTCTCTTTGTCCTTTCGGCGCCATCCGGGAGAAGGACGGCGGCATCGACATCGGGCAGGAATGCAAAATGTGCGGTCTTTGCGTTCGCAAGGGACCCAAAGGCGCGGTAACATTGCAGGAAGACGCACCGGAAAAGACCGACCTTTCCGATTGGAAGGGTGTTGCGGTATTTTGTGAGCAGCAGGAAGGCGAAATCCACAGCGTTTCCCGGGAGCTTCTGGGAAAGGCACGGGAGCTTGCCGCAGTTACCGGTGAGCCGGTGTATGCCCTTCTCATGGGCAGCGGCGTCATGACCGGGGCGGAGCTTCTTTCCCGCTGCGGTGCCGATAAGGTGTTTGTCTATGACGCGCCGGAGCTGGAGACCTTCCGCATCGGCCCCTATACCAACGCATTTTCCGATTTTGTCCGGAAGGTGAAGCCCTCCTGCGTGCTGGTGGGCGCCACAAATATGGGGCGTTCCCTTGCTCCCAGAACGGCGGCAAGATTCCTTACCGGCGTTACTGCCGACTGCACAAAGCTGGAAATGCGTCCGGACGGAAACCTGGTGCAGATCCGTCCCGCATTTGGCGGCAATATCATGGCGCAAATCGTGACCACCCGCACAAGACCCCAGTTCTGCACCGTGCGAAGCAAGGTGTTCCCGCTGCCCAAGGCTGGGGAGAGCGCAGGGGAGATCAAGAAGATGACCCTTTCACCGGAGGAGCTTTTCTCTGCCGTGCAGGTGCTTGAGGCAGCAAAGAAACCGAAGGAAACGGACATTTCCGAAGCAGAGGTCATCGTTGCCTGCGGACGCGGTTTTAAGAAGAAAGACGACCTTGCCCTTGCCCAGAGCCTTGCCGATGCCCTTGGGGGACAGATTGCCTGTACCCGTCCTATCGCGGAAGCCGGATGGCTTCCCCAAAACCGTCAGATCGGCCTTTCCGGCAGAACCGTGGCGCCGAAACTCATCATCACCCTCGGCATTTCCGGTTCGGTGCAGTTTGCTGCAGGCATGAAGGGTTCGGAATTTATCGTTGCCGTGGATGAAAATGAGAATGCCCCGATTTTCGATGTTGCGCATTACGGCATCGTGGGAGATCTCTATCAGGTAGTGCCGGAGCTGCTCCGGCGTATTCGGGAGGGTAACTATGGCGTATAACAGAGTCGCAGCGGAAGACCTTGCGGTATTCCGCAGTATCGTGGGAGAGGACAGATGCCTTTCCGGAGACAAAATTCTACCCGATTACGGCCATGACGAGTTGGGCGGCATTCATTCCATGCCGGATGTGCTTTTGCGGGTGACTTCCACAGAGGAAGTCAGCAGCGTGATGAAGCACTGCTATAAGCGGAATATTCCCGTTGTGGTTCGGGGAAGCGGCACAGGTCTTGTGGGTGCTTCCGTTGCGGTGGAGCACGGTGTCATGCTGGAGACCACCGCCATGAATAAAATCGTGGAGCTTGACCGGGACAATCTTACCGTTACCGTGCAGCCGGGTATCCTGCTTATGGAGCTTACGGAGTACGTACAGGGACAGGGATTTTTCTATCCTCCCGATCCCGGCGAAAAAACCGCCACCATCGGCGGAAACATTTCCACCAATGCCGGCGGTATGCGGGCAGTGAAATACGGGGTGACCCGGGACTATGTCCGGGGGCTTACGGTGGTCATGCCGGACGGCGAGATCATGACCCTTGGCGGCAGCGTGGTGAAAAACAGTTCCGGCTACAGCCTGAAGGATCTGGTGGTAGGTTCCGAGGGAACACTTGCCGTGGTGACGGAAGCGGTGCTGAAGCTTCTGCCTCTGCCCAAATACACGGTGAGTCTTCTGGTGCCTTTCCCGGAAATGGATAAGGCTCTTGCAGCCGTTCCGGAGCTTTTGCGTTCGGACGTAAGTCCCGTGGCATTGGAGTACATGGGGCAGGAAACCATCCGCTGCGCGGAAGCCTATCTGGGCAAAAAGTTCCCGGACCATCAGCATCCGGCCTACCTGCTCATGACCTTTGACGGACGGGACGAAAAGACCGTTGCCGTGGAATACGACCGGGCTGCAGAGCTTTGTCTCAGCCTTGGGGCTACGGATGTGCTCATCGTGGATACCGAGGAGCGGAAAAGCAGCGTCTGGACGGCAAGAGGCGCCTTCCTCAACGCCATCAAGGGATCTACGGATCTTATGGACGAGTGCGATGTTGTTGTGCCCAAGAGCCGGATTGCGGATTTCTTCCGCTATGTGGAGACGGTGAGCCGGGACACGGGACTGAGGATCCCCAGTTTCGGTCATGCCGGTGACGGAAACCTGCATATTTACATCTGCCGTGACGGACTTGCGGAGGATGTGTGGCAGGAGAAGCTTTCTGCAGCCTTTACGGCCATGTACAGCGAGGCTGCAAAAATGGGCGGCTTTGTCTCCGGCGAGCACGGCATCGGCTACGGCAAGCGGGGATATCTTGCATCTCAGATGGGCGAGGAATACGTTGCCCTGCTGCGGCGCATCAAGGCTGCTTTCGATCCCAAGGGTATATTGAATCCCGGTAAGATTTTTGAGGCGTAAAGACAGACAAAAGAGGGCGGTCAGCTGACCGCCCTCTTTTTGTTTGGAAATTACTTCTTTTTGGAGCCGTAGGTATCGGAGGTGTCGGCAAACACAGCCTTTACCTCATCCTTGCGGCGGGAAGTGGCTACCCGCTTCATGAGCTCATTGTAGTAGAGATCATCGTCAAAGGGCAGCTCCACCATGGAATTTGTCCAGTGGCTGAGATGCATGGCGTTGGAGAGGGTAAGCCCGTTGATGCCCTCAAGACCACTTGCCACAAGAGGCTCGCCCCGGAGAATGGCGGCAGCAAAGGCGTTCATCACGCCGCAGTGCTGGGGATTTTCCCCGTCGGTTTCGATTTCGATCTCCCTGGTTTCGATGTGGCCGAAGGGAGCGGTGCATTCCTTCATGTATTCGGGAACAGAGGTCTCAAACTCCCAGACGCGAAGCTTGTCATCTTCCACAACCAGCTTTGCGGCATCCATCTGGATCTCAAAGCGGTTGGAACCCATACCGTCACCGGTGGTGGTGATGAAAACGCCGGTTGCGCCGTTGGGATACTCCACGTATGCGGTGACATCGTCTTCCACCTCGATATCATGCCACTTGCCCATGTGCATATGGGCGCTGACACGGCTGGGCATGCCGCAGATCCACTGCCACAGATCCAGCTGATGGGGGCACTGATTCATGAGAACGCCGCCGCCCTCGCCGCTCCATGTGGCGCGCCATGCACCGGAATCATAGTAAGACTGGGGACGGAACCAGTTGGTAATGAGCCAGTTGGTGCGGCGGATCTGGCCGTACTTCCCGGAATCCACCAGTTCCTTCATCTTGCGGTAGACGTGGTTTGTGCGCTGGTTGAACATCATGCCGAAGACCACATTGGCCTTTTTGGCGGCCTCGTTCATTTCTTTTACGTGTTTGGTGTAAACACCGGCGGGCTTTTCCACCATCACATGGATGCCCCGCTCAAAGCAGGCCTTTGCAAAAACGGGGTGATCGTAATGGGGAACTGCCACCACAGCGGCATCGATGAGACCGCTGTCCAGCATTTTGTACGCATCGTCAAAAAGCTCTGCCTTGCCTTCGGAGACTTCCTTTGCATACTCCAGACGCTGGGGATTGATATCCGCAATGGCGGTGACCACGATCTCGGGACAGTCGCCCTTCTTGATGTAGTTAAAATGACCGCTGCCCATGTTGCCGAAGCCGATGATGCCAAGACGAACCTGTTTCATATCCAATACATCCTTTCTCGATCAGAGGGGGAGCAGAGCCTTCAGCGCTGCAACCGCTGCGTCAAATGCCGCGTCTGCGGAGGGATAGCTGTAACTGCCGACGCCGCTTTCGTCTCCCTTGCGTTCCAGAGCGGCAAGACCGTCAAACACGGTAAGGTGAGGCTCCAGCGTGAAGTGGCTGCCGCCCCGGGCAATGTAATCGGTGACGATCTCCGGCACGTGACCTGCGCCCTTGCCGGCAGGAACCACATTTCCGTCCGGGAGAGCATCCTTAATGTGGAGATATTCCACATATCCCTTCAGCATTTCCCATGCGGAAAGGGTCTCCTGACCGCACTGGATATAGTTTGCGGGGTCGAAGATGCACTTCAGGGTGGGGAAGGTCTCATGGATCTTCACGCAGCGGGATGCCATATCGCCGTAGATGCCCTTTTCGTTTTCGTGGCAGAGAATCACGCCGCTGCCCTCAGCAGCCTCCACAAAGGCGCCAAGACGGTCCATAACGGCATTTTTGTAGTTTTCGGGATCTTCCCCCTTGGGGAGAAAGAAGCTGAAAAGACGGATATGCTCCGCCCCAAGCTCCCGTGTCACATCCACGGTGCGGCGGAAGAGATCCAGATGACGGGAAAAATCGTCATCAATGTCGATCTTTCCCAGCGGGGAGCCTGCGCTCCAGACGAAAAGACCGGAATCGGAAAGGCTCTTCCGGATCTCCCGTGCCTTTTCCGGAGAAAGCTCGCTGACGTTGAGCCCGTCCACATTCCGCAGCTCAAGCCCCGTGATCCCGTTGCGGGTCATGGCAGCGATCTGACCGGAAAGAAAAGGACTTGCTTCATCCGCAAACGCGGAGAGAATGATCTTTTCCATGGCAGTACCTTACAGGTCGGCGACTACATCCATGGCTTCCTTGGTGAGGGCGGTGATGCCTGCCCAATCCTTTTCCTTCACCATCTTGCCGGGCACCATCCAGC
>JAFQKD010000182.1 GCA_017397075.1 Oscillospiraceae bacterium
GCACCGATTTTTTTGTTGAGCACAGTGAAATCTGCGATTCTGCGCAAAGTGCAGCAGAGTTTATCCGAAGCGGGCAGATCATTTTTGTCGGCTGCAAAGTCTTCGGCATCGGTGCAAGTGAGGAACCTGCAAAGGCTGCGGTGCTGCTTACGGATGCGGAGAGTGTTCAGTTTGTCGGCTGTGAGTTCTATGATAACACGGCGGAAACTCTGGTGTCCGGGACAGCAGACAGCGTATCGGTTTCCGGTAGCGCAATACAGAATAACCGGCTGATCTCTGCCTGCTTTGCCGTAACAAGCGAGGATTTCCATCTGGATACCAACTGGTTTACGGAAAATGATATGCCGCACTGGTTTGCACCCGGTACGGCAGAGACCGAAAATCACGGCGGAAATCCGGAAACGGAGACGGAAGCCGGGAACGCTTCGCAGGGCGAACTGCCTGTGCAGGAGGAAATCCGGGTGTCCGATGTGGACGAGCTTCTGGATGCCATAGGGCCGAACCGCAAGATCATTCTCACTGCGGAGACCTACGATCTCAGCACTGCCACCGGGTATGGGGAAGCACGGGGTACATACTGGTACTGGATCGAGCGCCATGACGGCCCGGAGCTGAGCATTTTTGGCGTGGATAATATGACTATCTGCGGAGAAAGCGGAGAGATCACCGCACACACCATTGAAGCGGTACCCAGATATGCGGATGTGCTGTTCTTCGATACCTGTACGAACATCACTCTCAGCGGATTTACCGCAGGACATACCGTTGAACCCGGAAACTGCAGCGGCGGTGTGCTCACGTTCCGTGACAGTCAAAATGTGAATGTGGAGCGCTGCGGGCTTTACGGCTGCGGGATCCTCGGGGTGGAGACCATGTACTGCGAGAATGTGACGGTTTGCGGGTGTGATATCTATGAATGTTCCATGGGCGGCATCAAAATGTGGAGCACCTATTATGTGACGCTGGAAAACAACACCTTCCGCGACATCGGAAGGGAAGACACCGAGGATGAAATGGTATTTACAAGCTGCGGTGTTGTTGTCCTGAACGGGGAAGAAGTGCTGGATTTCGGCAGCCTTTCTCTTGGCGGCTGAGGTTTATTGCACGGCAAAGAAATAAAGAACCTGTCCCCGGCCTTTAACAGGCCGGGGACAGGTTCTTAAGCGTTTACACGCCCATGAGAAGCTCCATGACGTACATTTCCAGACGCTCGAAATTGTGGGTCTTTACGCACTCGGCCTGAAGTTTGTAATCAAACCGCGTTGCCTTCTCCAGCAGCAGCTCGAAGATGCGCTTGGAGTTTTGGATATGACGGTAGCAGTCCTCGGCAGGCTGGGTGCGCATGGCCTTTACATCAAGACCCACGCACTCGAATTTGCCACGGTCACCGAAGTTGTTCTCGTACAGGACCTTCACCTGGTTGAAAGCAGCGCGGAGGTTATCCACACCGAAGGTCTTGTCCTGATCGTACTTCATGCCGTTCTGATCGTTGAGATGAACGCCCCACAGCTTATCCAGAGCAAGGGCATAGGCCATGTCGTTTGCAGGGTCGAGACCTGCAAGAACGGAATGTGCGCTTTCAATGCAGACACCCACACGGCCGGGATCCACGGTGTAAGCACCGAGACCAAGAGCGTGACCTGCGGTGCCGCAGTAGCTGCGGTCGATGGGTTCATTGGGCTTGGGCTCAATGAGAACCAGAACGTTGGGGTCGTATTCCAGAATGGTGTTGATGGCATCCCGCAGCTGGATGATCTTCTCCACGGGATTTTTGCCCTCTGCGCAGAGTGTACCTTCCCGGGCAAGCCACAGCTGGATCTTGTTTGTGCCGAGAGCCTTGGCGATGTCGATGGAGCGCTTGGCTCTCCAGATGGCAAAGTCATAGTCCTCCTTGCGGCTTGCGGTAAAGCCACCGTCATTGGTGCGGGCATCAAACCACAGACGGGGAGCCACAAACTCGGCGAAAAGGCCGTACTTGTCCAACGTTGCTTTAAGGTCGGTGGCGTAGTCAATGATGGCCTTTTCGGACATGTTGTTCATATCCGGTACGGCATCGTCATCATGGAACTGAACGCCGTCAAGACCGATCTCGGCAAAGGTCTTCAGCTTTTCTTCCAGCGGGATGGTGGGGCGGATGCCGGGGCCGAAGGTCTCGGTACCCTCGTGCACGTTCCACGGGCCTACGGTAAAACGAAAGGTTGCCATATATTCTGCTCCTTCCACAATCAATTAGTATGGAAACAGTATACGGGAATATTTTCGTTTCCGCATTGGCAGGCTTGCTGCGGTCATACGACAGATTTGCGGTTTTTGAATTTACAGCGCAATGACATAGCTTTCATCCCGCAGAGGCTTTTCCGTGTCTCCTGCCAGAAGCAGAGTGTTTTCGTCCATTGCCTGCACATATTCCGCAGTGAGTTCCACATCGCCGTGTCCTGCAAATACACTTTCGATGCCCATTCCGGTACGGATATGCTCGAAATGCAGATTTTTGGCATTTGTACCGCTGAAATGAAAGGCGGAGAGACCCACACTGTCCGTGGCATTCCATTCGATGTGGATCTCTTTGTCCTCGGGATGGGGACGGGAATTTTCCGTCCATGTTACGTTCCGGAAAGTTACGTTCCGCACGTCGCCGTTATTGAAGAAAACGGCGCGGAAGCCGTTTCCGTGGAGACGGATATTTTCGAAGCTGGAATCCCACAGGGTGTTTGCAATGGTCACGGCGTGGCGGGCATGGGTGGAAACGTTGGATATGCTGATGCCCCATGTGTCGCCGGGTTCTGCGGGATGGTGTCCGTACCAGGAATTTTCCCCGATGCGGATGGCGGAGTCGGAACGGTAGCCGAATTCGCCCAGCGTCTGTTTCCGTTCCATTTTGAAGTGATAATCTTCGGTAATGATGCCGTACAGGTCGGGGTTCGGTGCAACGGAGGCATCCGCATCCGACCAGGGGGAGACCTCCTGCAGATTATCGATGCGGATGTTGTAAATCTTGTGTCCGTCATGGTTCAAAATGCGGACAAGCGCGCAGCCGTTTGCGGCAAAGACCTGAAGATCGCGGACGGTGACATCGTGGATATCGGGACTCAGTCCCTCCATAAGGGTATGCTCATGAGCCATGCAGCCCCAATCGATGGTGGTGATGGCCACCACATCGTCTCCCGTGCAGCCGCGGATGTTTTCCACCATGACTTCATTGCAGCCTGCGTGGATATCGATGCCGTCCTGATTCGGCACATTGCAGTGAGAGTGGAAGGTAATATCCCGGATGATAACGCGGGAGCAGTACATCATGCAGATGCCGTACTGCCGCTGATCCATGATTCGGATGCCCTCGATGCGGAGGTTTTCCACATTATGCATATAGATCATGATGTTTTCCCATGCATAAGGAACACCGGGATTTCCGTTGCATTTTTCCACAATGCCGTTATACTCGCCTCCGTCCAGCAGAGAGTTGCCGATGCCGCGGATAGTGATATCCTGCTGACGGCCGGCAAGAGTCTTTGCGGCAGGTGTGCCGGCATTTTTGTTCTGGAACATATGGCATACGGCACCGTCAGCAAGGCGCAGATGGGCGTTTACCAGTTTAACAACGATCCCGTCGGGAAGCAGAAGACCGCCGTCGATCTCCCAGAGGCGCTTGCCGGTGCGTGCATTCACTGCGGGGATCACAGCCTCCTCACCCATTTCAGCTGCGGCATCGATGGCGGCCTGA
>JAFQKD010000183.1 GCA_017397075.1 Oscillospiraceae bacterium
GTATTTGGGATCTGAGACGATAAATTGATTTTTCCCTTCATCAATCATCACTTTAACCGAATCGCCTATTCTGCGGGTCATATTGAAATTTCTCAATTTTTCGATATTTGCAGTTCTGCACCTAATTTGATGCTTGATTTCTTCCACAGATGCTTGTCTTCTTTCGCTGAAGTAAGGAGATAGCACCCCTTCACATGTGCCACAACAATTCCCATCACGAAGCTTCTTATTGCCTAATATAGCTATTTCTTTTCCGCATATACTGCAATATTTTTTCTCGAATAATTTTCCAAGCAATCCCATTACTTTCACCTCTATCTGCAAACAGCATATGTAATAGTCAAATTATAGCAGTTATCGACAGAATGTAAAATACTTTTTTCTCTTAATAAACAAATATCTTCTTACACTCATTCACGCATTTCGATAGCTATTTTTGACCTCTGTCCGTTCTGTTTCGATCGATTTCGTCATTTTCATATCCAGCCAATTATATTCATTATTCTTGACAGTTACTCCTTTTTTCCGTACAATACAGCCAGAAATCTGTTTACAAAGGGGAAACCGCCATGAACGCAAAGCCTCTTCTTTCCATCACCGACGAAGAGATCCGCGGCCTGTTTTCCTCCCAGAATGCCCGCCACACCGAGGTGACCGCCGCCATTCACGGGGAAAACATCTCCGGCTACCCCACATGGGCGATGAATCTCATGGAGCACCGCGAGCTGGAGCGGCTTGCCGCCCGCATGGGGATAAAGGATCCGGATTATAAAAACGATCAGGTCCGTGTCTACAGAGCAGCGCAGACGGCTTTCGGTGCAAATGTCTGCGACCAGTGGATCCCGGATAATCCCATGGAAATGGGCAGCCACGGCTATGAGGGCGGTGCATTCAGCGCCACTACGGGAAATGCCATCGTGGTGGACGGCATGACCATTGAAGAGCCTGAGGACGTGGTGGAGCACATGGAGCGCTTCCTGTTCCCCGCGCTGGAAAAGGACATCGCGGAGTTTGACGAGGAGGCGCGGATCCGCGAGATCGGTCTCACGGAATACAAATGCCAGCAGGAAATGGGATCGGAGATCCTCAAAACCGGGTACGGGTACATCACCTTCCCCACCTTCTATTACGGCGTGTACGGCTACGAAAACTATTTCTGCGCCTATCAGCTGTACGAGGATGTGATCGACCGTCATTTCGCTCTGCAGGCAGAGCTTTGCCGCAAAAATAACGAGGCCGCCGCCAAGGCCATCGAGCGCTATGACCTTCCCCGGCTTTACCGTCTGGATCACGACATCACCGACTCCCGCTCCCCTCTTGTGGATGTGCGGAGCATGGACCGCATCTGGTTTCCCCGGGTATCCTACAGTCTTGCTCCCGTTCTGGAAAAGACGGATACGCGGCTCATCTGGCACTGCGACGGAAACATCATGCCTATGGTGCCCCGTCTTCTGGACATCGGCATTCGTGGATTTCAGGGCTTTCAGTATGAGTGCGGCGTAGATTTTGCCGCCCTTGCGAAAATGCGCGACCGGGAAGGGAAGCCCCTCTTCTTCGAGGCCGGCGCCTCCGTCACCACCACGCTGCCCCACGGAACGCCGGAGGATGTGAAGCGGGAGCTGCAGTATTTTGCGGAGGTTCACGGGGATTCCGCGCTTACCTTCGGCTCTTCCTCCAGCATTGCCCCGGGTGTCCCCCCTGCGAATCTGGATATGCTCATCGAGGGGCTTGCCTATTACCGGACACATAAGGCGTAAAAAACACGGCGGTCATTTGACCGCCGTGTCTTCCGTCTTCAGTTCTTTCCCTCCAGCACTTTCCGCTGGAAGATCACAGATTCTGCCGCATCTGCATCCAGTGCCTCCACGGAGTTATCCTCCACCATGGTGCGCCAGATCTTGATATCGCTGCCAACCTGACCGCCCATGTTCACAAAGGGCTCCATGACCACGGTTTTGTCGTAGCCGATCTCCCGCAGGGCAAGACCGATCTCATCCCAGGGCATTCTGCCCTTTCCCGGCACAAGACGGTTGCACTCGCCTGTATGGAAATGCCCGAGAAGCTTTCCTGCCTCCCGAATGGCAGCTCCCATATCGGTCTCTTCAATATTCATATGGAAGGTATCCAGCATCACCCACACATTATCGCAGTCCACTTCACGGACAAACTCCACGCATTCGTGGGCGGTATTGATGAGATACCCCTCAAACCGGTTCAGACTTTCCATATTCAGCTGAATCCCGTAGGGCTTTGCAAGGGCAGACATTTCCCGCATACCCTCAACGGCGTATTTCCAGTCCTCCTGCTTGCGGATCGGCTGGGAATAATCCACAGGCCAGTGGGAATAGAGCGCGCCGCCGATCCCGAAGCTCCCGATCCTTGCCATGGCCTCAAACATTTTTGCATACCATTCCAGAGCGCCCTTGCGTGTTGCGGGATTTCCCACATCGTGATGGGGCGCAGGTCCGTAACCGGTGGTGATCCCGATGCCGCAGTCCTCCGCTGCAGCCCTCAGATCCTTCAGCTGCCCCACGGTCATTCCCGGCAGCGCCGCGCCGCCGATCTCCAGCACATCAAACCCCAGCTTTGCGGCCTTGCGGATATAGGGAATATAATCCGCTGCCCATTCCGTTTCCCAATAGGCGTAGTAGATCCCGTGCTTCATTTTTCCCGCTCCTTTACGGTTTTCGTTCTGTATTTACGATATACCTGCCGGATCAAACATGCAACACTTTTGACCCGAAAACTCACGCTTCTTTATGGCTTTTCTCCCATGCGCGCATGGCCTTGTAATACCCCGCATAGGACGCATAGCCCACATATTCCGCGATCTCTTTCCCCGTCATCTCCCCGCCGCGCAGTAAAAGCTGCGCCGCCTGTATACGGCTGCGGGAAATGTTCTGCCGGAAGGTCATCCCCGTCCGCTTCAGCACAAGGCGCTCCGTCTGCTTTTCGGAAAGACACAGCTCTCCGGCAAGATCGGAAAGCGTTCCATCCACATACTTATTGGCGAAATAGTCGTCGATGACCACACCTCTGTCCGAAAGCGTCTCCACCGTTGCTGTATCCCAGCGGCAGAACTCGCAGCAAAGCAAAAGAAGAAAGGCGGCAAGCTTTGTGTAATCCTCCTGCTTCTGGCTTTCCTCGCACTGACGGATAAATGCCTCGGCGATCCCCGGCCCCGCGCCAAACCGCAATGGTGCATCCAGCGGCACTTCCACATAGAAATTCGCGTACCGGTTTTCCTCCGATGCGGAAGAACACATATGTGTCTGCAGCGGTGGGATCACAAACACTTCTCCTGCCCGAACGGTATAGGCCTTCCCCTCCACAAGAAAAGAGACTGTCCCCGCAGAGATCACGTGCACCTCTGCGGCTCTGTGCTTATGAATGGTGGACACATGGTTGGAAAACCGTTCCACCCCGGTGCGAAGATACAGCTTTTTTTCCAGCGTACCGACTTTGATCTTCAATTCCCGAAACATTTCACATTTCCTCAGCCGACATTTTTCTGAAAACTGTCCCCCGGATAAATTGACAGAAGTCACGGTTTTGCTATAATGAATTTACTACACTGCGCCTGTCTTTTCAAGGGAGAAAGGAGTACTTATGAAAATTTCTATTCTGGAAGAACCGAGAACCATTATCTCCAACCCAGGCAGCAAGCACAATTATTTCGCATGGCCCAGCGTGGGGAGACTCCCCGACGGCAGGATCGCTGCCGTTTGCTCCGGTTTCCGTGTTGCCCATGTCTGTCCTTTCGGGAAATCCGTTATGGCGGTAAGTGAGGACGGCGGCAAGACATATTCCTCCCCCTTCCCCATTATCGATACTGCTCTGGATGACCGGGACAGCGGCTTTATGACCTTCGGGGAAAAAGGTGTCATCATCACCTCCTTCAACAACACCCGTCTTGCCCAGCGCAACTGGCACCCCCTTGAGCCTGACGGGGACAAAGAGCTGTACCTCAAGAACCTCTACATCCATGCCTATCTTGACACCGTCACCGATGAAGAGGAAGCCCGGGATCTGGGTTCCACCTTCCGCATGAGCGCTGACGGCGGCAAAACCTACGGCCCTGTGATGAAGTCCCCGGTGACCTCTCCCCACGGTCCCTGTGAGCTGCAGGACGGCACGATCCTCTATGTTGGCCGTACCTTCTCCCCCGATGACAGCGTCAATGATGACCGTGTCCAGGCATGGCGCATAAACCCGGACGGCTCCATGGAGCATCTGGGCACCGTGCCTCCCATCTACAGGGACGGCATCTTCCTGCTCTCCTGCGAGCCTCACGCCATCCAGCTTCCAAGCGGCAGGATCATCTGCCACATCCGGGTTGAGCCGCAGGTTTTCACCGTGTACCAGTCCGTCTCCGATGACGGCGGCAGAACCTGGAGCACACCTGTCCCCCTGCTTGCCGATCGCGGCGGCTCTCCTCCCCATCTGCTGCGCCACTCCTCCGGGATGCTCATCAGCACCTACGGCTACAGAGAAGCTCCCTACGGCATCCGGGTCATGTTCAGCACCGATAACGGGGAAACATGGGATACCAACAACATTCTCTGGGACAAGGGTCCCTCCCACGACCTCGGCTATCCCTGCACCATGGAGCTGGAGGACGGCAGTCTGCTCACCGTGTTCTATACCCATGAAACAGGCAGCAAAGAATACAGCGATCCCGGCGTTGGCGCTACCGTCATCAAGCAGATGCTCTGGAAAATCGAAGACTAAGGAGAAACCTTCCATGAAAAAGTTCACCGGCGTAATGCCCGCACTGATGACCCCGCTGACGGAAAAGGAAGAGCTGAATGTTCCTGCCCTGAAAAAGCTGCTTGACCGGCTGCTGGGCGAGGGAGCCGACGGCTTTTACATCGGCGGCGCCACAGGCGAATGTTTGAATCTGCGGCGGGAAGTCCGTGAAGCGCTGGCTTTTGAAGCCATCCGCCATGTGGATCACAAAAAGCCCTGCATCATCCACGTAGCCACCCCCGTATTCAGTGATGCCGTTGCCCTTGCAAAACAGGCAGAAGCCGCAGGCGCGGATGCCATTTCCGCAATCCCGCCCATCTTCTTCGCCTACGACGAGGACGACATTTTCAACTACTACAAGGCTCTTGCGGAAGCCGTCAGCATTCCCCTTCTGGTGTACTTCAATCCCAATGCAGGTGTGCGCATCAATGCCCGTTTTGCCGCACGAACCTTTGAGATCGATAACGTCACCGGCATCAAGTGGACAAGCTCCGATTATTTCGGACTCAACATGCTCCGGCAGCTGACCCACGGCGAAATGAACATCATCAACGGCCCTGACGAAATGCTGCTCATGGGTCTGGGCGCCGGGGCAGACGGTGGCATCGGCTCCACCTACAATGTGATGTACCCCCGCATCAAGCGCATTTACGAAAGCTTCAAGGCGGGAAACACTGCCGATGCCATGGAAGCACAGAGCGCCGCAAACAAGGTCATCGACGTTCTGCTTTCCTACAA
Source organism: Oscillospiraceae bacterium (assembly GCA_017397075.1). Taxonomy (GTDB): domain Bacteria; phylum Bacillota; class Clostridia; order Oscillospirales; family Oscillospiraceae; genus RGIG1893. The sequence goes on from JAFQKD010000183.1 coordinate 5,488, forward strand.
GGTCATCCCCGCGCTGAAGGTGGTTCTGGAAAAAGAGGGCATCCCCGTGGGCAATGCCTCCTTCCCCCAGAAGCGCTGGAACGCAGAGGAAAAGGAAGCCATCTGGCAGGAGCTTATCCGCGCAGGGCTTCCCGTCCCTGTATAATTACCGGAAAAGGAAGCTCCTATGAAATTCCAACTTATCGATCAGGGGATCATTTTTGGCAGTTCCGCTCCGCAGCAGGGAGATCGCAGCGGATATATGCCCTGTCTCTGCCAGCTGAATGACCGCACCATCCTTGCCTCAAACGTGATTGGAAGCTGCTTTGATGCACCGGATGCCAAAACATGTATTCTGACCTCGGAGGACGGCGGAAAAACCTATGCCCTGACCAATGACAGTCCCTTTGATTTTTCCGATGCCGAAGAAGCCTTCTCCGCTCCCATCGTGGCAAACATGAAAATCTCCCGCGGCGACGGAGACAACCATCTGCTTGCCATCGGCTACGGCTTTGTGCAGAACCACGGAGAAGCAGGGCCGGCAAATGTGGAGACCAACGGTCTTTTGGACTGCCCGGTGTTCTTCTCTGAGTCCTTTGACGGCGGAAAAACCTTTCTCCCCTGCCGAACGCTCCCCACCCACTGGGGGTTTCATGCAGAAGCCAGCGCACCGGTCTATGTGCTGCAAAACGGAGACTATGTTACGCCCATTGCCGCCATGCAGGACTGGAACGGGCAATTTACCGCCCCCATGTGCGGAAGACTGCTCCGTTCTTCGGATAAGGGGCGGACATGGAATGACGACACCGTAACCATGGACTTCGGTGCGGACACCACCGTGTGGGAGCAGCGGCTTGCCGTCACAGACAGCGGCACCATCGCAGATATCGCATGGGTAGAAAACCTGAAAACCGGCAGGCTGCACAATAATCACATTTCCATCTCCACCGATAACGGCAGAACCTTCTGCCCTGCCATCGATACCGGTATCCGCGGTCAGGCCTCCGGTATCTGCAGTCTGGGCGGCGAAAAGGTCCTCACCCTGCACAGCATGCGCAAGCATGTGGATCGGTTCGGTGTCCTTGCCTGCGTTGCCGACCTTTCCGGCGGCACATGGAAGCCGGAGCAGACCTTTTATCTTTGGGAGCCTCGGTTTGCCGTGACAAAAACCAACGGGAATCTTGGCGTATTTGATATGCTCCGCTTTGGTCAGCCCTCTGCCATACGGCTCAGCGACGGCACGATCCTCTACACCCAGTGGCTCATGGAAAATGAGGTTTGCCGTACCATCTGGATCCGCTTTTCCCTTTCCTGATGTCTGCCGGATCCCCGCATTCCCACAAAAGCACGCATCTGCGGATGCGTGCTTTTTGATTGACAAAACGCCTGCGCTGTGCTATTTTGCATTTGATCATACACGAGGAGGCTATATGAAAAAAGAATATCTCTTTGCCGGGATCTCCATCCTCTGCTGGGGCACCACCGCAAGCGTAACGAAGCTGCTGCTTGGCAGCATGGAAAACATGCAGGTTCTTACCGTCTGCTTCTTTTTCGCCTTCGCGTTTCTGCTTATCCTGAATCTTGCCAAAGGAAATCTGCGTCAGCTGAAGAAGCTGAAGCTTTCGGACTTTCTCTTTCTCACGGGCATGAGCCTTCTCGGCATTTTTCTTTACACCCTGTTTCTCAACATCGGCATTGCACGGATGCAGGCCTCTCAGGCGTTTATCATCAACTATCTCTGGCCTATGATGTCCGTTGTTTTTGCCTGTCTCATTTTGAAGGAAAAGCTCACCTTCCGAAAGCTCATTGCCATTTTCTGCTCCTTTCTGGGCGTCGTCATCGTCACCACCAACGGAAAGCTTGGCGGCTTTGACCCCGCCCATCTCACCGGTGCGCTTTTCTGCGTGCTTGCCGCAGTGTCTTACGGACTATTTACCGTGCTCAACAAGCGCTCACAGCTGGACAAGACCCTGTGCATGATGGTGTATTACGGCATTTCCTTCCTCATTTCCGCCGTCTGCATGGCAGCAATGAAGCTTCCCCTGCAGCTTGACCTTCCCCAGACGCTCGGTCTTCTCTGGCTCGGCATCGGCACAAACGCCATCCCCTATGTCACATGGGCTCTTGCCCTTCAGTACGGTGACACGGCAAAGATTTCCAACCTTGCCTACTGCACCCCCTTTCTCTCCCTGCTTTGGAATTTCCTGCTGCTCAAAGAATCCCTCAGCATCTGGTCCGTTCTGGGTCTGCTGGTCATCGTATCCGGCATTTTCATCCAGATGGGCGGAAAACAGAAAAAGGAGTTATAATCATGGAATTCAAAACCTATCCCGATGTCCACGGCAAAATCCCCGCGCATCTTCCCAAGCGGCTTACCATTTCCTTCCCCATCTGGGGTCTGGAAGACACTTCCCCCGAGGGTGCTTACCACGATCTGGACAAAATGGTCCGGGAGCATGTGGAGCGCGGCTTCAACTGCATCCGTTTGGAAAGCGGAGCCGGTCTTGTCCACGATCTGGAGGGCAACCGTCTGCCCCCTCCGAAAATTCTGCAGCCCTTCCCCGGTTACAGCGACAACCGGCAGGCATTCTGCATTGGCGGCGAGGGACACTGCGACCTTCTGCAGCGGCTTATCGATCTCTGCACCGCCTGTAAAAAGTATGATGTGTACGTGATCCTTTCCAGCTGGTACTTCCTGCACACCTACTGGTACAGCGAAGAGAGCGCAAATGACAGAAACTTTGCCATCGCACCTGAAGATCGGTTCATGGCCTTTGCCAAATACCTGCACTATATCCTCCGGGAGCTGGAAGATCGCGATCTCGCTGACCGTGTTGCTTCCGCGGAGATCTTCAACGAGGTAAACGATCTCACCGTGCACTGGGCATTCCATTCCGGCAAGTCCCCCGCATATTACTGGACCATCTTCCGGGAAAAGCACGAAGAGGCGCTGGACTTCCTGCAGAAGGAGCACCCCAACATTCTCTTCTCCTGCGACGATACCCCACGGGGTGAGACCATGTGCCTGAATCCCCGGAATATGCAGGTCTTCAACGGCCACAACTATTTCCTCTGGGATGTCTACGGCAATACCCTTGAAGAGGGTGACGAAAAGGGCGACTATTTCCTCGGCAAAGTCACCATGGAAGATCTGGAACACTGCCGTGACGGCAGAAAGGCAAACTCCTCTTACGGCTGGTATGTACGGCTGAAATACTGCCATGACATTGACCCCGAAAAGGTTCCCGCCATGGAAGAAGCCATTGAAGCACGGCTGAACGAAAAGTGGGACAACTTTGCACAGAATCTGGAAAACAGCCTCTACTGGTACAGGCGCACCATGAAGGACTACCCCGATGTTCCCGTCATGTGCGGAGAAGGCGTCACCTACTGCAGCAGCAAGATCGTGCTTTGGGAAGAAAAAAGCCAGCGTTTCTGGGAAATGGTGGAGCACGCCATGAAGCGCTACAAGGAGATCGGCATGTGGGGTTCTGTGGTGAAGACCTGCTGCGGCCCCGAAGACCCCTGCTGGACCATGTGCAAGGACAAGCTTCTGGAACTGAACATGAAGTTCCTGAAGGACGAATAAAAAACGGTCATATGCTTATTTCCGGCTATCCCATCTGGGTGGTGCTTATCATCTGTGCAGGGGTGTTCTGCGCCTCCTTCGTGGATTCCATCGGTGGCGGCGGCGGGATCATTTCTGTCCCCGTGTATCTGCTTGCGGGTCTTCCGCCCCATTTCGCATTGGGGACGAACAAGCTCTCCTCCACTCTCGGCACCGTGGTTTCCACCTTCCGTTATGTGAAAAACAAATATGTGGACTGGGCCCTTGCTGCCCCCGCCATCGTTCTTGCCCTCATCGGCTCCTGGTTCGGCACAAGGCTGCAGCTGATGGCAGATGAAAAATATCTGCAGTATGTGCTGCTTGGCGTACTTCCCGTTGTGGCGGTAGTGCTGCTGCGGAAGAAAAGCTTCCCGGAAACAAGAGGGGAAATGAACACCGCTGCCCGGTATGCCGTCATTTCCGCAGCCTCCCTCGTGATCGGCACCTATGACGGCTTTTACGGCCCCGGGACGGGGACGTTCCTGCTTCTGGTGTTCTGCCATCTGGCGAAAATGGACGTCCGCTCCGCCTCGGGAAACATGAAGCTTGTGAATCTCGCCTCCAACATCGGCGCTCTCTCCACCGCGCTCATGGCGGGAAAGGTGCTTGTGCCCATCGGCGTCATCGCCGCGGCATTCTCCATCGCCGGGCATTACATCGGCGCGGGACTTACCATCAAAAACGGCACAAAGATCGTCCGCCCCGTCATCATCGTCGTCCTGCTTTTGCTGGCGGTGAAGATCATTCTGGAAATGCTGGGGATCTTGTAAGCCAAAACCGCTCTGCTTCGGCAGAGCGGTTTTCTATGTGTCGTATTCCACGTAATACAGCCTTCCCGTATCCGCATCATACACCGCCACGGTGCAGTTTACAGAGGCTCTCCCGAAGATCGCCCCGTCATCTGCGGGGTCTGTACAGGCATAATGCCTGTCCCGAAAGAACCAGAAGCCGTTTTCCGCAAAGGGGACAGGCAGCGCACTGCCTCCCGTTCTGCCCTCGTGAGTCCCCTCTTCTGCGATTCCGTAAAGCAGTGCGGATATGCTCCCGCTCAGCGGCAGAGAGCGCCATTCGCCCGAGGCCAATATTTCCCCGCGGATCACACCCTCCCGGTCTTCCACGGTCACCACGGAAAACCCGTCTCCGTGAAAACCGCCGTGGGTATCCCAAACATCCGTGATTTCTCCGGCGGTAACATCGATATTCAGCGCAGCGGAAATATCCTGCTTTTCCCGTCTCTCCCCGCAGCCGGGCATCAGCATCAAAAGCGCAAGAATCAGCAGAAAAACCTGCTTCATTCCCCGTCACCTGCCCGAAATTCCAGCAGATCTCCCGGCTGGCAGTTCAGCACACGGCACAGCTTTGCAAGGGTGGAGAGCTTCACCGCTTTAGCCTTCCCCGTTTTCAGTATGGAGAGATTGGCAATGGTGATGCCCACCCGCTCGGAAAGCTCCGTCAGGCTCATTTTCCGCTTTGCCAGCATCACATCAAGATTGATCACGATTTCTTCTTCCATGTCTGCCTCCTCAGATGGTCAGCTCATTTTCATCCTGCAGAGACGCCGCCTTCCGCACCAGATGGGAAAGCCCCGCCGCCGCAATGGAGACAGCCACCCCTGCGAACACCACAAGCTGAGATCCAAGGAAAATCCCCGGGTGGCTGCAGTTCAGAAACAGAAGCACAATGTTCCCAACAAAGAAAAACAGGCCGTCCCCCGCAGCAAGATACGCGATCATGCGAAACGCCCTGGCATTCTCCACGGTAAAGGAGCGGTCACGCCCGATATTCCCGGCGATCTTCCAGCAAAGCACGAGCACCCCGTAACAGGGGATCCCACTGCACCAAAGAAAAATGAGCCATGGCCAGAAGCAATAGTCAAAGGCCCCCTGCTCATAGGCAGCAATATTTAAGCCTGCGGCGGGCAGCACACCCCCGTAAAATACGATACCGCATATGCCGATCCCCAGAATGACCGCTTTCAGCCATCGGGAAAGGGATCTCTGATTCATGTTTTGCACCTCCCTGATTTTCTGTATCTTCTTTATACCACAGTGTATTACCGTATGTCAATGATTATTTATTGTTTTACAATAAATTTTTATCCTGCAGCAATCACTGGACATTCTGTTTTTTCTGCCGTATACTATACCGGAGGTGATTTTCATGCACAGAACCTATCTCTTCGACTTTGACGGGACCCTTGTGGATTCCATGCCCTGCTGGGGGGAAAAGATGCTCAACATTCTTCGCCATGAGGGGATCACGCCGAAGCCCGGTCTCGTAAGCCACATTGCCACCCTTGGGGACAAAGGCACGGCAAAATACTTCCGTGAGGAGCTTCATGTCACCCTCTCTGAGGAGGAGATGTTCTCCATGATGGACGAGTATGCCCTTCCCCGTTATCGGGATGAGATCCCTCTGAAGGAGGGTGTGGAGGACTATCTGCGGCGGATGAAGGCCATGGGTGTGCGCCTCAATATACTTACTGCAAGTCCTCACAAGATGCTTGATCCCTGTCTCAAGCGGCTTGGGGTCTGGGAGCTTTTCGACAAGGTCTGGAGCTGCGATGATCTTGGCACCGTGAAATCCGACCCGGAGATCTACCGCATTGCCGCAAGGGAGCTCGGTGTCCGGACAGCAGAGGTTGCATTTTTCGATGACAATTTGGGTGCCGTCCGCACGGCAGCCTCTGCGGGGATGTTCACCGTAGGGGTATACGATGCCTCCGGCGAGCCGCTGCTTTCTCTGCTGCAAAGCGCTGCGGATGTATATATTTCCACCTTCGCGGGACTTTCCGCCGTATAACGTCAAAAACAGCAGATGCAAATGCATCTGCTGTTTTTCTGTCAGAACCATCTTTCCGGATGGAGCATATCCTGAATCAGTTTCGCAATTTCTTCCGGCGGTCTGGGGTTCTCTTCCTGCAGCCAATTGCGCAGAAGCCGCCAAAGTCCCCCGGCAAAAAATGCTGCGGCCATCGTTGTGCTTCGGAGGGACTCCCCTGAATTACCCGCCATGGCTCCGCAGACGTGCTGCGTCACAAGATCCCGGAATTCTCCTTCGCTTCCGCCATGCTCACTGCGGCATATCAATGTACGGACGATATCCGCCCGGTCGTAAAGCTCACGGCAAAAGCGAAGCACCGCCTCTTCCCGCTCCGCGCTGTCATGCGGCAGCTTTGCCACCTGCATAATGCCCTCGGCTATTTCCTCCAGAAGCTCCTGCAGAACCTCTTTGGGCAGGGTATAGTAGCGGTAAAAGCTTGTGCGGTTCACCTCAGCCAGTCTGCAAAGCTCCGTTACACAGATTTTGTCCAGCTCTGTGTTCTTCAGCATTTGCAGCAGCGCATTGCGCAGCCGAAGCTTCGCGCCCTTGCACAGACCGTTTTGTTCCATCATTCTCCTCCGGTGTTCCCGTTTATCCGGCTGTGCTGCTGCAGAAATCTTCCTCACGCCGCAGCAGCTCCGCAACAAATTTCGCAATTTCCGCAGGACTCTGCCGCTCGCTTTCCAATATCCATCTGCGCAGCATAAGACCGATCCCGCCTGTCAAAAAAGCCGCTCTCATCTGCAGATGCAAAGGACTGATATTCTGTTTCCGAATCAAGCTCTCGCAGAATCTGTTCACCGACTCCTGCAGCTTCATCACGCAGCCGCTGCGCACAAGTGTCTGCACGGATGCCGCATTTTTCTGCAGGCAGCTGCAATACTTTTCCAGATAATTTTCCGTCTCTTCGATACTCTGCGGCAAAGGAGAGATCCGGCGAATCTCTGCAATGAGATCCCCCTCTATTTCCGCAAGAAGATCCTTGGGCAAAGTATAATGACGGTAAAAGGTCGCCCGGTTCACGCCGGAAACCTCGCAAAGCTCCGTAACGCGGATATTTTCCAGCTTCCGGGTCTCCAAAAGCTGCAAAAGTCCCTCTTTCAGCAGTCGCTTTGTCA
>JAFQKD010000184.1 GCA_017397075.1 Oscillospiraceae bacterium
GATCCCATGGCGGAAGCGGAGATCTACAGTAAGTTTAACGAGATCTCCGGAGATAAGACGGCGATATATATCTCCCACCGCCTGTCCTCCTGCAAGTTCTGCGATGAGATCGCTGTGTTTCATCACGGTGAGATCATTCAGCACGGAACCCATGATTCACTGCTTGCGGATGCGAAGGGCAAATACCATGCCCTGTGGCATGCACAGGCACAGTACTACACGGAGAAGAAAGCATAGCAGGAGACCCCGGAACGCTCGGTTCCGGGGTCTCTTGTATGAATATGCGGATTTGAAAATACGAAAGTCCGTTTTATGGGACACATTGTGCGGTATGCTGATCCCAAAATACGGAGGATCGTCATTTACGGGGTGTGCATGGTGCCGTCGGGGAAGCGGGTCTGGGTCCACTTGGTGACATCGTGGACGGCGGGATACTTCTTTGCCAGCTCCTCGTCAAACTCAATGCCGAGACCGGGCTTGTCGTTTGCCCAGACAAAGCCGTTTTTCAGCACGGGCATGCCGGGGAACATCTCGTAAGCGATATCGGTAAAGCCGCACCACTCCTGAATGCCGAAGTTGGGGGCGCTGAGATCCAGATGGATGTTGGCTGCGTGACCCACGGGGGAGACATCGCCGGGGCCATGCCATGCGGTGCGGACACCGAAGACCTCCGCAAACACCGCAAGCTTCTTTGCGGGGGTGATGCCGCCGATCTGGCTGATGTGGCAGCGGATGAAGTCGATGAGCCGCTCCTTGATAAGGAAGTCGTATTCCTTGGGATTGTTGTAAAGCTCGCCGTTTGCAATGGGGGTGGTGCAGTTCTGGCGCACCATGCGGAACCACTCGCCCTGCTCGGGGGAGAGAATATCCTCAAGGAAATAGAGACGGAAGGGCTCAAGTTCCTTGGCAAGCTGTACGGACTGGATGGCGGGGAGACGCTCGTGGGTATCGTGGCAGAATTCCACTTCCCAGCCAACATGCTCACGCATGTACGCGAAAAGCTCCACAGTCTTGCGGAAATACTGGTCGGGGCAGTAGTAAACACCCTCGGGGGAACCTGCGGGCGTATTCATATCAACAGCCTTTCCGCCATAGCCGCCGCACTGGATGCGGATGTGGCGAACGCCCTCGTCCATAAACTTACGGACGTTTTCCTCCACCTTTTCGGGGCAGGGACCGTCTGCATGGCGGTAGACCTCCACCGCCTGACGGCACTTGCCGCCAAGAAGGTCATACACAGGCATGTTTGCAAGCTTGCCCTTGATGTCCCAGAGAGCCATATCCACACCGGAAATGGCATTGTTGGTGACGGGGCCGTTTCTCCAGTAGGAGTTCACGTTCATGAGCTGGAAAAGCTCTTCGATGTTCGCCGGATCACGACCGACCAGAAGCGGCTTCAGGTACTCGTTTACCATGCACTCCACTGCCTTCCAGCGGTAGGTAAAGGTGGCGCAGCCGAGACCGTAAAGACCGGGCTGATTGGTGTCTACCCGAACGACTGTCAGATTGCAGCCGTAGGGGTTGGTGGTAATTGCGCGTACGTCGGTGATCTGGATTCCCATATCCATTCTCCCTTCGATGATGTTAAATATATTTGGCGCTTCGCACCATAAATGTTGTAATGTTTGCCGGGTCATCTTCGCGAAGATCAAAAACCCTGCCGCCGCGGATGCTGTCCGTGCCATAGGGTGCCCAGCCCGCACAGCCGTCAAGGCAAAGGGTGATCCCCATGTATTTTCCGCAGAAATCATCCATGTGGGTATGCCCCGCTGCAGCAAGACGGATATCGCCCCGTTCCAGCATGGCGGAGAAAAGACCGCTGTTGAGCACGCCGAGATCTGTCCGCTCCACGGTTTCTCCGGTAAGACCTGTTTCCTTGGGGTTGTTTCGCACCAGAGCGTGCTCCCAGAGTGCGGCATGGGTCATGAGCATGCCGGGGATCTTCCGCCCGGCAGCTTTTTCCATCTCCATGGAGGTGGTGTAGTACCACATGATCTGGTCGAAGCGGATCTTGTCCCAGCCTCCCTGCTGATCGGGTTTTACGGGAAGCTTCCACCCGCCTTCGATACCCAACTCTTTCATGTAATCTTCCGCCAGATTGTTGGTGTCCATGAGCCACACATTGAACACGGGGGAATCGTCCCGATTTCCGTAAACAGGCAGCACACAGTTTGTTACGCCGTGGACAGTTTCGGGGGTATGCCCGGAAATGCAGAAGGGGGTCTCCTCATAAACTGCCTGCAGCACGCGGTCATCGATCTCCAGATCGTGATCGTGGTTTCCGAATACATGCGCCCAGGGGATGCGCCGCTCCGCCATGGGGGCGGTGAAGATGCGGAGATATTCCCGGATCTCCATAGGATCGTGAAACTCCGGGCCGTAGCAGTTGTCGCCGCCGAGCAGCACAAGGTCAGGCTTTGTTTCGTCCAGAAGTCCGTTTATGGCGCGCAGCGTCCTTCCGTCGTGGTGCAGAGTTTCTTGCAGGTCGGAGAGCATGAGGATGCGGAACGAACCGTCCGCGTGGAAACGGAGAGGGGGGGATTTGACCATATCTACACCTCATGAGTTTGAAGTTAGGCTTAGAATAGCACAGCGTACTTTTGATTTCAATACATGGATTTGGAAAATGAGATGAAAACTTTTGCGGAAAATGGTATACTTGCAGTATCGAACCAAGGAGGAAATGCCATGCTTACCCTGATTACAGGACCTGCAGGGGCGGGGAAAACTTCCCGCATCCTGTCGCAGATCAAAGAGCGTGCCGAAAAGCAGGATGCACGGCAGACCATGATCGTGCCGGAGCAGTATTCCCATGGAGCGGAACGCGCTCTTTGCGAAGTCTGCGGCGACGGGATAGGTCTCTGGGCAGAGGTGGTCAGCTTTTCCCGTCTGTGCAGCCGCGTTCTTGCGGAGACGGGAGGACTGCAGGGGAAGGCTTTGGATGCAGGAGGGCGTGTGCTTGTGATGCAGCGGGCTCTTTCCGCAGCGGCTCCTGCGCTGCGCGTGTTCGGTGCGGGAGCATCCGGACAGGCATTTCTTTCCGGACTTGTGGATGCCTATGACGAGATGCGCGCCTGCCGTATCGGAGAGGAGAAACTTCTGGGGACTGCGGATGCGGTGGAGGGGACCCTTTCCGCAAAGCTTGGCGATCTGGCAGCCGTATTTGCCGCTTACCGGTCACTGATCCCGGAGGACTGTTATGATCCTGCAGACAGGCTTGAGGTTCTGGGGGAGAAGATCGGTGAAAGCTGCTTTGGCCTGGAAGGACCCGTGTATGTGGACGGCTTTGGAGATTTTACCGCTCAGGAGCGGGTGATTCTGGAAAAGCTTCTGAAAAAGGGCTGCGATCTTACCGTGTGCATTACCTGCGGAGAGCTTTCGGGGTTGGAGCCGGAATTCGCTCTGCCCAGAAGCACGGCTCTGCGGCTGATCCGCTGTGCGAAGGACGCGGGGGCGGAAGTGCGGCATATCGTGATGGATGAGGATCCTGCAAACCGCAGTCATGTTCTCAGGCGGTATTGCGCCTCCCTGTTTCTCCCCGACGGCAGGGAGCAGGAAAGCGCCGATGGCGCTGTGCGGATCTTCCACACAGGGGGAAGGGGCGAGGAGTGCGAACTTGCCGCCGCAAAAACCCTTGAGCTTGTGCGTGCAGGGGCAAGATGGCGGGACATCGCTGTGGTTTCCCGGGGCTGGGAAGCCTACGGTGCCGAGGCTGTATCTGTGTTTCACAAGTACGGCATTCCTGTGCATGTCACGGAAAGGCGGCCTGTTCTGGAACGCCCTGTGCTGGCATTTCTTACCGGTCTTCTGGATGTGATCCAGAGCGGTTGGGAACGGGGAGAGGTTTTTGCCTGCATCAAAACGGGGATGCTGGAGATCCCTGCGGAAGAGCTGGACAGGCTGGAAAACTATGTGCACAAATGGAATATCCGCGGCCGCAGAATGTGGTGCCGCAGCGGAGGCTGGACGGCAGACCCTGAGGGATACGGAGAGAAAAAAGAAGGCGCGGCGGAGCGTCTTGCGGCTGTGAACCATGCAAGAGAGCTTCTGGCAGGACCTCTTTCCCGGCTGGAAGACAGGCTCAGGGAAGCGGAGAGTGCAGGAGCCATGGCTCAGGCGCTTTGGCAGTGCGCGGAGGAAATGCAGGTGCCCGAGAGCCTTGGACGCCGAGCTTTGCAGCTGGAAGCGGCGGGGAACAGGCAGCTTGCGGAGGAAAACCTGCAGCTGTGGGAGATCTTTGTTACCGCATTGGAGCAGTTTAATGCCGTGCTCGGGGATGTGCAGCTGAAAACGGAGGAATTCGGAAAGCTTCTTAAGCTGGTGATGAGCCAGTATGACGTGGGGACGATCCCTGCCGCACTTGACCGCGTGGCCATGGGAGATCTGAACCGTACGAAAAGCCGGGGACTTAAGTACCTTCTGGTGCTGGGATGCACGGATGACAGCATCCCTGCTTTGGGAAGCAAGGCGGGGCTTTTCACCGATGAAGAGCGGGATGCTCTTCTGGAGGCCGGTCTCGATCTCAGTGATACGGGAGAGAGCCGTCTTTCCCGGGAGATGAACGCGGTGTATACCGCCTTTTCCCTGCCGGAAAAAGGCCTTTATCTGTTTGCACCTGTGCTGGGCGGAAATGCAAGACCCTCTATGGTGATGCAGCGGGCAGAGGAAATGTTTGCCCTTGAAGCGGAAACCATGACGGATGAAGACCGCACGGCAGCAGAGAAGCCCTGCTTTGAGCTTGCGGTAAGCGCAGCAAACGCAGGTGCATCTCCCGCAGCAAAAGCTGCGGAGGCTTGGTTTGCGGAAACGCCCTACTGGAGTGGGCGGCTTTCCGCCATCCGTGAAGCTGCATCCCGTCCCAGAGAGAATCTTTCCCGCGAAACGGCAGAGACGCTCTATCCGAAAAAACTGAATCTGACGGCATCCAGAGTAGATAAATTCTACGCCTGCAGATTTTCCTATTTCCTGCAGTACGGACTGAAGCTGAAGCCCAGAAAAGCGGCGGGTCTTGATGCGCCGGAAGCCGGCACCTTCCTGCACTATCTTCTGGAGCAGGTCTGCACAGAAGTAAAAGCTGCGGGAGGCTTTGCCGTGGTGACAGATGATGCGCTGCGGGAGATGACCCGCAAATATGTGGAGGAATACGCCGGCAGCCATTATGACGGTCTGCGGGATGTGACGGCAAGATTCCGTTATCTGTTCAACCGTCTTGCCGGTGAAGCGGAACGGGTGGTTCTGGATATGGCAGAGGAGCTGCGTCATTCCGATTTTGCACCGGTGGATTTTGAACTGGAGTTCAACGGAAGTGATATGGATGCCGTGGAGCTGGAGGGCAAAGAAGCCTCCGTGCGGCTTACCGGAACGGTTGACCGCGTGGACGGATGGGTGCATAACGGCAAGCTCTATCTGCGGGTGGTGGATTATAAAACGGGAAAAAAGGCGTTTTCTCTCACCGATGTGTGGTACGGCATGGGGCTGCAGATGCTCATTTACCTTTTTGCTCTTGAGCGGAAAGGGAAAGCGCGCTACGGAATGGAGATCGTTCCGGCGGGGGTGCTTTATGCTCCGGCACGGGATGTGATGCTCCGCGTTGCGCCGGGTACTTCGGAGAAGGATGCCGCTTACGAACGGCTGAAAAAGCTCAGACGCAGCGGACTTCTTTTGGGGGATCCCGCAGTGCTGGAAGCTATGGACCATGGCGGACAGAGCGGCCTTCTGCCGGTAAAGATCTCAAAAACAGGGGAATATGTGGGAGATGCCCTTGCAAAGAGTGAGCAGCTTGGTATGCTGGCGGAGCATATCGACCGTCTGCTTTTGGGGATGGCAAGGGAGCTTCGGCGAGGCTCCATGGAGGCGGAACCCTTTGCCCGCAATGAAACGGATAATGCCTGCACTTTCTGCGATTTTGCGGAGGTGTGCAGATTCCGTACCGGGGAAGATGCAAAAGTCAGAAAAATCAAGAAGCTGTTGCCGGATGAGGTGTGGCAGAAACTGGAGGAGATCAGATGAGCGGTGTGGTTTTATCCAAAGAGCAGGAATGCGCAGCCACAAATCGGGGCGGTGCACTTCTGGTATCTGCCGCAGCAGGCTCCGGAAAGACCCGGGTCCTTGTGGAGCGGCTACTTCGCCGCGTGCTGGATCCTGCGGAAAAGTGCGATATCGATGATTTTCTTGTCATCACCTTTACCAAGGCTGCTGCCGCGGAGCTGCGGGGCAGAATTCTGGAGGAGCTGAACCGACGCAGCGCGGAAGATCCCGCAAACCGTCATCTCCGCCGCCAGGCATCTCTTTGCTGTCGTGCGCAGATCGGAACGATCCACAGCTTCTGTGTGACCATACTGCGGGAATATGCTTATATTTTGGGCATCAGCCCCGATTTTCGCGTTGCCGATGAGCAGGAAAGCTTGCTCCTGCGGGAGCATACTGCGGATAATTTGCTGGAGGAGCTGTACGAAGATGTAGATGCGCTTCCCGGTTTTACGGAACTTGTGGAGGCGGTGACCTCAGGCAGAGATGACAGGAAGCTTGTAACGCTGCTGCTGGATACCCATGCAAAGCTGCAGAGCCATCCCGAGCCGAAGGCATGGGCGGAAGAGCAGAATCGCGCGTTTGCAGCGGATGCGGTGACCGATGTATCCCAAACGGTCTGGGGCGATTATCTGATGAAGCAGGCCATACGCCGTGGGCGGTATTGGGTTGGACGGCTCAAAAGGCTTGCGGCAGAGGCAAGGGAAGATCCTGTGTTCTGGAAGGGGTACGGCTTGTCTCTGGAAGCAAGCTGTGAGTGTGGGGAAGCGTTCATTTCTGCCATGGAAAAGGGCTGGGATGCCGCAGCGCAGTACGGTCCTGTGGTATTTCCCAGACCTAAGCCCGTCAGAGGAGATTATGACCTGTGGAAGGATGAACGGCAGCTTTGCAAAAAGGCGCTGGATAAGATCGCGGAATCGTTCCTTGTATCCTCCGATGTGCTGCTGAAGGATCTGAAAACGGCAGCGCCTGCCGTTCAGGCGCTTATGCGGCTCACCATGCGGTTTGACGAGGTATATACCGCGGAGAAACGAAAGCGGAATCTTTTGGATTTTGCCGATCAGGAGCATCTTGCGGTGCGTCTTCTTGCAGAGCCTGGGACGGAAACCCCCACAGAACAGGCAAAAGAGATCTCCCGACGGTTTGAAGAGATCATGGTGGACGAATATCAGGATGTTAACGCTGTGCAGGATCTCATCTTCCGTGCGGTAAGCCGCAATGGGGAAAATCTGTTCATGGTGGGGGATGTGAAACAGTCCATCTATCGGTTCCGGCTTGCGGATCCTACCATATTTTTAAATAAGTATGCCGCATTTCCGGATGTGGAAGAATCAAAACCGGGTGAGGGCAGAAAGGTGCTCCTTTCCACAAACTACCGCTCCCATCCCGGTGTTCTCAGCGCGGTAAACTTCCTGTTTGAAAACCTCATGAGCGAAACCGTAGGGGAAATGGAATATGGCAAGCGGGAAGCGCTGTATCCCGGGCCGGGTCCTTTTGCAGAGATCGGCAGCTCTATGGAGCTTGCCGTTGTGGAAAGCGGCGAGCGGGGCATTGATGCGGAGGCGGATTTTGCCGCTCTGCGTATCCGCGAGCTGCTGGAAACGGGAAAGGTGAGCGATAAAAACGGAGGTCTCCGTCCGGTGAAACCGGGGGATATCGCCATTCTCATGCGCTCACCGTCCTCAAGACTTGCGGTGTATACGCAGGCCCTGGAAAAACAGAATATCCCTGTGGATGCAGGAAATGGCGGATCCTTCTTCCGGACGGAGGAGATCGCCGTTGCCCTTTCCATTCTTACGGTTCTGGATAATCCCTGTCAGGATGTGCCGCTGGTTTCTGCCATGATGAGCCCTGTGTGGGGCTTTACGGCAGATGAAATGACCCGTGTTCGGCTTGCGGACAAAAACGGAGATCTCTGGAGCGCGGTAAAGCGTCGGGGAGAAGAGGATGAGCATTGCAGAAGGTTCCTGCAGGATATTGCCGAGCTGCGCACGCTTGCACCGGAGCTTTCCGCAGATGAGCTGATCTGGCATATGTACAACGTGACGTCGCTGCCTGCCCTTATGGGGTCACTGCCGGCAGGTGCCGGAAGACGGCGGAATCTTATGACCCTGTATGAGCTTGCCCGTTCCTATGAAGCCGCAGGGTATAAAGGCCTCTGCCGCTTTATCCCCTATGTTCGGGAGCTTATGGAAAAGGGAAAAGAGCCGGAAACCACCGTGGAGAGCCGGGAGGATGCGGTGCACATCATGAGCATACACAAATCCAAGGGATTGGAATTTCCCATTGTGCTGCTTTGCGATACATCCCACAGGTTCAATATGGAAGATATGCGCAAGACCATGCTGATCCACCCGAAGATGGGAGCGGGACCTCTGTGCACAGATACCGTCATGCGTACGGAACGGACTACCCTTGCGCGTATGGCAGTGGAGCGGGCGCTGAAGCGGGAAATGCTTTCGGAGGAGCTGCGGGTGCTGTATGTGGGACTTACCCGGGCAAGGGAAAAGCTGATCGTGACCGTCAGACGGAAGGCTGCGGAAGAGGAACTGAAGAAGCTTGCAGTGACAGCGTCGCTGCCCGTACCGCCGGAGGTAATGGAGGATTGCGCATCCATGGGAGACTGGATCCTCCTTGCAGCGCTTTGCAGAAGTGAGTGCGGTGTGCTGCGTTTCGGCAGTGAGGTCTCCTGCACGGAGACGGATGACCATGTGTGGGATGTGAAGCTTATCCGCAATGCGGAAGAAGAGCATGGCGAGAAAGAAGAAAAGGAAGAGAGCCGGGAAAACATTGGTATTGCGGATACTGCGCTCATCCGTGAGCGGCTTACCTTCCGTTATCCCCATGAGGCTGCCCGGGATCTTCCCTCCAAAGTGACGGCAACGGAGCTGAAGGGAATGTTCCGCGACAGAGAGGCGGCGGAGGAGGCTGTGATGCTCACGAAAGCATCAGGGATCCCGGAAGTGCGGAGGCCTGATTTTATGCCGGTGAAAAAGCTGACGGCCGCTCAGACGGGTACTGCACAGCATCTTGCCATGCAGTACTGCGATTATGCTGCCTGTGTTACGGAAAAAGGCGCCGCAGAAGAAGTGGAAAAGCTTCTGCAGAAAGGCATTCTCACACGGCAGCAGGCAGAAGCGGTCATGCCGGAGAAAATGACGGCGTTTGTTTGTTCGCCCATCGGAAGGCGGGTGCTTTCTGCGGAGAAGGTCTGGAGGGAACTGAAATTCTCGCTGCTTACGGATGCCTCCGCATATTTCAAACAGGCAGAGGGAGAGAAGATCCTGCTGCAGGGAGTTGTGGACTGCTGCATTCTGGAAAATGGAAAGCTTACGGTGATCGACTTCAAGACGGATCATGTGAGTAAAAACACCGTGCATGACCGTGCCCGGGAATATGCAGCACAGCTGAGTGCTTACGCCGAAGCCATGGAACGTATGCTGGGATATCCGGTGAAAGAGAAGCTTTTGTACTTTTTCTCTGTTTCGGACGCTGTGGGGATATAAAAATAGAAAAAATCTGAAAAAAGGTGTTGCATTTTTGCGGGATATGTGATAACATATCTTCTGCTGTGAGAAGCGGACTTATCATGAAAGAGGTGAACAGAATGAAGGAAGGGCTGCACCCCAATTACGAGAAGACCACCATCCGTTGTGCTTGCGGCGCTACGTTTGAAGTTGGTAGCACCAAGAAGGACATTAAGGTTGAGATCTGCTCCAAGTGTCACCCCTTTTACACCGGCAAGCAGAAGCTGGTCGATACCAGCGGCCGTGTAGACAAGTTCAACAAGAAGTTTGGCCTTGCCTGATTCTGAACGTGGAAGCGCTCCGGTTTTCCGGGGCGCTTTTGTGTTTGTATTTTGCGTTTGGGAGTGTGTATAACCATGGAGACTTCTGTACGTCAGGAAATTTGTGCGCTGACAAATGAGCTTTGCGAAAAAGCCGGGCTGAAGGCCGGGCAGATCCTTGTTGTGGGGTGTTCCTCCAGTGAGGTGAACGGGGACAGGATCGGCTCCAATTCCCGTACCGATACTGCCAAAGAAATCTTTGACGGAATTATGGATGCGCTGCGTCCCCGGGGGATCTTTCTTGCTGCCCAGTGCTGTGAGCATCTGAACCGGGCAATTATTGTTGAGCGGGCAGCAGTTCCCTTTGCGGAGCCTGTAAACGTGGTGCCTCAGCCAAAGGCGGGAGGTTCCTTTGCCACGGCAGCCTATGCCGGATTTAACGATCCTGTGGCAGTGGAGCATATCCGTGCCGATGCCGGCCTTGATATCGGCGGAACGCTCATCGGGATGCATCTCAGGGAGGTCGCGGTTCCTCTGCGCCTTTCCGCAGATCATCTGCGATGCGCGCTGATCCTTGCAGCAAGAGTGCGCCCCAAGTTTGTGGGCGGCAGCCGTGCCGTTTACAACGAAAATCTTCTGTAAAAGATACCGCCTCTGTTTATGCAGAGGCGGTTTTGCTGTTTTGGGAAATGCAAACGATTTGCACCAAAGATAAACAAAAAGATACGCACAGCGCGGGCTCCTGTGCTATAATGAAGCAAACTGCCCGAATGAAAGGGGAAGACAATATGGAAAAGAAAATCGTCAAATACGGCGTCATCGGCGTTGGTCGGGGCGGATACGTGGCAAGTGTGGGTCTGGATAATCCGGACTGCAAGCTTGTGGCAGCCTGCGACATTAACGAAAAGAAGCTTGCTTCTTTCAAAGCGGATATGGAGAAGCGGGGCGTGAACGACATTCAGTATTTTACCGATTTCGATGAGATGCTGAAGACGGATATCGAAGCGGTCATCGTGGCTACCGATGCCATCTACCATGTGCCCTTTGTCCGCCGTGCCATGGAAGCAGGAAAGCACGTTCTCAGCGAGATCCCCTCCATCAATACCGTGGAAGAGGCGTATGAGCTGAAGGAAATCGTATCCTCTCATCCCGACCTGATTTATATGGCGGCGGAAAACTGCTGCTACTGGGCGTTTATCGAGACGTGGAAGAAAATGTATGACCGCGGTGATTTCGGCGAGATCGTTTACGCCGAGGCAGAATATCTCCACGGAAAGAATCCGGACGATTTCGCGCCCCCTGCCGACCCCAATCATTGGCGCCTCTATAACCCTGCCATCAAGTACATCACCCATGAGCTTGGCCCTCTGCTGTACATCATGAATGACCGCTGCGTCAGTGTGACCTGCATGGAAGCGGATGTGGAATATGATCCTTATTCCCGGAAAAAGGCTGTGGGTGTCGCCCTGCTGAAGACCGCAAAGGGTGCGGTGATCCGTATCCTCATTTGCTTTGGCGCGTACACCTCCTATGATCACAATTACCGTCTCTGCGGTACCCGGGGACAGATCATGACCGATCCCACCAAGAACATCGACTTCGGCGCCCACAGCTTTGCAAATCTCCACAGTATTCCCGGTACTTTTGGGGAGAAGATCGAGCTTCCCATTACCGCCCGCTATGTGGATGAGTACGGCAACAGCAATGTTGGTGCCCACGGCGGCGCAGATCCCCTGATGTTCAAGGATTTTATTGACTGCGTGCGGGAGAACAAGGCACCCAAGCTGGATGTGAACTTTGCCATTCAGATGTCCCTGCCCGGTATCCTTGCCCATGAATCTGCCGTTCAGGGCGGCGCAGCTGTGGAAATCCCCGAAATCTGAAAAAGCAAAAGGAGTAACTTGCGATGAGTGAGAAAATAGTCAGTGTTCTGGATTTTGGCGCGGTTCCCGGATCCGATGAATTTCAGGATACCTGTATTCAGAAAGCTATTGACGAATGCTTCCTTGCAGGAGGCGGTGAGGTACGAATTCCCGCAGGTATCTTCCGCGTGCGGACGATTCGTCTGCGCAGCAATGTGACACTGCGGTTGTGCGAAAATGCACATTTGGAAGCAAGCCGCAATCCCGAGGATTATTTCATGCTGAAGTATGATACGGTGGAGCCCGTGGCTTCGAAGGATCTGGATGAAAGTGCCTGGGAGCGTGTTGGCGGGGCTGCAAACAGTTTTCATATTCCCGGAAGCCGTTGGAATAACGGCGTGATCCGCTGTCTGTGGGCAAAAAATGTTGCAATTATCGGCGAACCCGGATCTGTTATTGACGGCAGGGATTGCTTCGACGAAATCGGTGAGGAGAATTACCGCGGCCCGCACGCGATCAGCATTCTCCATTGTGAAAATGTTACCCTTCGCGGCTATACCGTGGTGAACAGCGCGAACTGGGCCCAGTCCATCAAGGATACAAAGCATATTCTGGTGGAAAATGTAGAAAACCGCGCAGGACATGACGGCGTACATATTACCTCCTGCGAGGATGTGACTATTCGCGGCAGCAGGTTTTATACGGGAGACGACTGTATTGCCGGTTACAATAACAAGGATATTCTGGTGGAAGATTGTCAGATCAACACCGCCTGCAGTGCTTTCCGTTTTAGCGGCACAAATGTTCTTGTTCAGCGGTGCAATATCTTTGCTCCGGCAAAGTATCTGTTCCGGGGGAGTCTGACTGTTGAGGAAAAGCGCAGCGGCATTAACGCAAACGATGCCGAAAATACGACCCACCGCTACAATATGCTGAGCCTGTTTACTTATTTTGCTGAGCCTGCAACAATCATCGAGAATCCCGGCACGAACATCGTCATTCGGGACTGTACGGTGGATGGTGCGGACAGATTCCTGCATTACAATTATTCCGGCAATGAAATCTGGCAGAGCGGCAGACCCATGCTGGATATTGCCTTTGAGAACATCAGGGCTGTGAATATTTCCATGCCCCTTACCGCATACGGTGACCCGGACGAACGGGTGAAGCTGTGGCTGCGGAATGTGGATGCGTCCTTCCGGGAAGGGGCAGAGGCGGAGGCCTTTATGAAGGCAGCGAACTTTGAGATCATTGCTATGGAAGACGTGACGATTCGCGGTCTGTCCGGAAAGCCTCTCATGAAGTGCTGGGGCGACCCGGAAAAAGGGAATGCGGTGTTCAAAAATGTGTGCTGCGATATTCCGCGGGAGATGTGGATGCAGTATACCGATGAGAAATTTATCTGCAAGCCGATTTGAGATCATGCAAAAAAACACGGGTACGATGTACCCGTGTTTTTTTGTGCTTTCTTACCTGCAATGCTCCGTGCGTTCCAGAACCGCTTCCTGCAGTGCGCGTTCAAGACGGACGAAATAATCCGCGTAGCCGCCGATACGGACCACCAGATCTGTGTGCTTTTCCGGGTGCACCATGGCATCCCGCATATCCTCCGCGGAAGCACAGGTGATCTGCAGCTGCATGCCGCCTGCCCTAAAGAAGGCTTCCGTCAGCGGACGGACATAGGTTTTTGCATGATCCTTATGCAGGCGGAGATTCGTCACCGGCGTTCCGGGGGCAAGAGAAAGATCCGGCGCTGCCGCACTGAGGAGAAGCCCCGTAGGCCCTTTGGTGTCGTTCCCGGAAAGGGGGGCCATACTGTCACAGAGAGGATCGCCGGCTTTTCTGCCGTCGGGAGTGGCGGGAACATGGAGACCTGCCTGGGCATAGGTGGCAAACTGGATGCAGCTGGGAAGATACGCGCTGCCGCTGCGGGGGGCTTTGCCCCTTACGGTAGAGAACACATCTGACATAA
>JAFQKD010000185.1 GCA_017397075.1 Oscillospiraceae bacterium
GGCTTCACCGGCAGTGGTGGCATGCTCGATGGAGGAAAGATCGTAACCGGACAGATCCTGCTTGATGAGCATGCGGTACATGGTGGGCGGTGCGCAGAAGGTGGTGATATGATACTTGGCAAACATGGGCAGGATCTTCTCCGCGTCGAAGCGGTCGAAGTCGTAAACGAACACTGCGCCTTCGCAGAGCCACTGGCCGTAAAGCTTGCCCCAGAGCGCCTTGCCCCAGCCGGTCTCGGAAATGGTGAAGTGAACGCCGTCCCGGTGCACCTGATGCCAGTACTTGGCGGTGACATAGTGACCCAGCGCATACTTATAAGAATGCATGGCCATCTTGGGATAGCCGGTGGTACCGGAGGTGAAGAGCATCAGCATGGGATCGTTTCCGCAGGGAGCATCCTCGGTGCGGAGGAAACGGCGGCTGAAGAGACCGTACTCATCGTTGAAATCATGCCAGCCTTCACGCTGACCGCCCACAAGGACCTTGGTGAGATTCATGCCGCAGGACTTTTCCGCAAGCTCCACCTGATGGGCGGTATCCCCGTCTGCGGTGCAGAGGATGGCGCTGACGCCGCCCGCCTGGAAGCGGTAGACGAAGTCGTGCTCCATAAGCTGATTGGTGGCGGGGATGGCAATGGCGCCAAGCTTGTGAAGACCAAGGATAGCATACCAGAACTGATAATGCCGCTTGAGCACCAGCATCACTCTGTCGCCGCGCTTAATGCCGAGGGACTTGAAGTAGTTGGCGCACTGGGAGGAAGCGTCCTTCATGTCCTTGAAGGTGAAGCGGCGCTCGGTCATATCGTTTGCGATGTGGATCATGGCCAGCCTCTCCGGATCCTTCCGGGCGATGGCGTCCACAGTGTCGAAGGCAAAGTTGTATGTATCGGTCTCCGCATAGCCGATGCCGGTAAGCTGCCCGTTTTCGTCTTCCTTGCCCCAGACAAAGCGGTTGCTGAGAAGGGCGGGGGCATCCTTTGCAGGCTGCACGGAGGCTGCTTCTTTCTGCGTATGCCGGGAGGCAATGGTGAGAGGCTGGTCGGTCTTGTCGCTTGCCATGATCATGGCAAGGAAAACGCAGTCCTTTCCGTCCACCGCGATCATACCGTGGGGGGTGGAGGACTTATAGAAGATGCTGTCGCCCTCGTTGAGCACTTCCTCATGGTCGCCCACGCGCACACGCAGGGAACCCTGGATCACAAGGTCGAATTCCTGACCGTCATGGGTGGTGGTGTGGATGGGGCGGTTCTGCAGCTCCTCGGAATACTGATAGGTGACCCAGTAGGGGGCGGCCAGCTTCTGGCGGAACATGGGTGCCATGTTCTGGATGGTGATGCCGTCCTCCTCGGCGGTTTTGGGCGCCTGACCGCGGCGGGTCACGGCATAGGACTGCAGTTTTGCGCTGCGGCCTTCCAGCAGATCGGTAAGCTCCACGCCGAAGATCAGGGAGCACTTATGCATAAAGGTGAACGGAAGATCCGTCTCACCGCTTTCATAGGCACAGTACAGCTCCTCGGTAATGCCTACCTTCTTCGCCATTTCTTCCGTGGTATAGCCGAAGATCTCCCGCATGTCCCGAATTCGCAGCGCGATCTCCAGAAGAGAACCCTTTGCATTCATTTGAGCTGTCATGATAATCCTTCCTTTCGAGAAAAAATAAAAAGCCCGTCTCAGATTTCTGAGACGAGCTGTTTTCACATACCCGCGGTACCACTCAAATTACGGCAATTCTGCCGTCACTTCAGACTCCAACAAGTCCTATCCCTTAACGCGGGCAAACGGGAGACGCCTACTCGGCAGTGCCTTTGGGATCTCCGGCTCGGAAGCGATGGGTCATGCTGCAGTCTGTCACCGGTTCTCACCAACCACCGGCTCTCTGAAGGCCACTGCTGCGACCGTCTTCGTCAGCGCCATTGAAATATCCGCTCATTATAGTTTGCATTATATCACAGCTTTTTCCCTTGTCAAGCGTTTTTTTGAAAAATATCCGCATTTTCTTTTTTGTATTCTTTTCCGCCGAAAAGCCTTGATTTTCATACATATTCAGTATATAACATGAACCAGAGCAAAACTGCAATTTCGAAAGCGAGGGACTCCCATGTATCGCATCTGCACAAAAACTGCCCACCCCACTGCCATTTTTGCTGCGGAGGAACTGAAAAAATACCTGCGCATGATGATGCCCCGGGCGGGAAACATCCCCATCTCCCCGATGACGGATATGCCCCGGGCATTCTCTCTCGGTCTTATGCAGGATTTTGGTCTGGATATCTCCGATGCTGCCGACCCCGCTCTGGATGATATCGTCTATATCGACACCGATGCTCAGGGCGGCATCATTGCCGGCTCAAACTACTGCGCGCTCCTCATTGCCGTGTACCGCTATCTGCGGGAATGCGGCTGCCGCTGGCTTTTCCCCGGTGTTGACGGCGAATGGATCCCAAACCGCACCGCTCTGGAGCCGGTAAAGTACCGCAAACTTGCCGACCACCGCTACCGCGGTCAGTGCAACGAGGGTGCGGAATTTCAGGCAAACATGCTGGAAACCATTGATTTCACGCCCAAAATCGGCATGAACACCTATATGCTGGAATTCGACATTCCCTCCCTGTATTACAATGGATACTACAGCCATTACGGCAGCAGCGTCCGGGAGCCGGAACCTGTGACAAACGAAACGGTTCTGCAGTGGAAGCGCCAGTGCGAAGCGGAAATCCAAAAGCGCGGACTGCATTTCCATGATATGGGGCACGGCTGGACCTGCGAGCCCTTCGGCATCGACAGCAAGCTCGCCGTTGTTCCCGACACGGTGCCCGGGGATGCACAGCAGTACCTTGCCATGGTGAACGGAAAACGCGGCTTTGCCGGCCGTGTCATCGATACACAGGTCTGCCTTTCCAACCCCAAAGCACGGGAAAAAATGGTTCACTATATTGCCGATTATGCCCAGATCCAAGACAATGTGGATTTTCTCCACATCTGGCTGGGTGACGGCACAGGGCAGCACTGCGAATGTGATGCCTGCCGCAAAAAGACGGTGACGGACTGGTATATCATCCTTCTCAACGAAATCGACGCGGAGCTTACCCGCCGGAAGCTGGATACACATTTGGTATTCCTCGCCTATCATGAGCTGTTCTGGCCTCCTGTGGAGGAACGGCTGAACAACCCCGGGCGCTTTACCATGCTGTTTGCCCCCATCACCCGCCTTTACACGGAAACTTACGCAGAGACTCCGGACGAGAGTGCCGTGGAACCGTTCGTGCTGAACAAAGCCAACTCCCCCCGGGGCATGGCAGACTGTCTCGGCTATCTCAGCGCATGGAAGAAGATCTGGACCGGGGACTGCTTCTGCTACGAGTATCATTTCTGGATGCATCAGTACTTTGACCAGAGCGGTATGTATTTGGCAAAGCTGATCTATGACGACATCTCCGCCCTGCGCTCACGGGGACTTTCCGGTATGGTGGAGGACGGCACCCAGCGAAGCTTCTTCCCCACGGGATTCCCCTTCTATGTATACGGCGAGACCCTGTTTGATGCAAGCCGCAGCTTTGAAGAGCTGACGGAGGACTATTTCTCCCACGCTTTCGGCACCCATTGGCGGGAAGTGGCAGACTACCTGAACAAAGTGCGCGACCTTTTGGATTTTGCATACTTCTCCGGTCTTGCCTCCGCAAATCCCGAAAAGGGCACATATTATAACCCGGAAATGGCAAAGCTTGCCGCCAGAATCCCGGTTCTTACCGCAGCCGTGGCTCCTCTCATCGGAGAGGAAAAGAACCAGCCTATGCGTCCCGCTTCCGTCAGCTGGCGTCTGCTGGATATCCACCGCAGCTGGCTCAACGGACTCAGCGAAGCGGTGCGGTATCTTGCCGCCGGGGACAGAGACATGGCCCTGTGCGCCGCAAAGCGGCTTTTCCACGAATTTTCCGAACGCGAGATCTACATTGAGCGGTATTTTGATCTGGAGCTCGCCTTCATCCACCTTTCTCTGGGAATGGTTGAAAAGAAATAACTTGATCTAAGGAGGTTTTCCCATGGCATTATGTAAAAACTGCGGCGCACGTATTGCGGACGAAGCCACCGTCTGTCCCAGCTGCGGCGCACCCGTAACCTCTACCGCGGAGGATTTTTTCGATAAGGTGAAGGATCTGAACAACACCGCCGATACCACTTATGCATACCATCCTCAGGATGTGCAGTCAAACAGGGTCATGGCGGTTCTGGCATATCTTTCATGGCTGGTGCTGATCCCCATTTTCGCCGCCAAGGACTCCCCCTATGCCCGCTTCCATGTAAATCAGGGGCTTGTCCTTGCCATCGTGGAGGTCATCTGGGGCATCTTCGCCGCCATTGCGGGAGAGCTTCTGTGGTTTCTTGGCTTCGTTCTGGATCTGGGCAGCATCGTCTTTGCGGTGCTCTCCATCATCGGCATCGTAAATGCCGCCAAAGGCCGTGCAAAGGAGCTTCCCGTCATCGGAAGATTCCGCATTCTGAAATAACGCAGAACGGTGAAAGTCCCGGCAGGTAATCCTGCCGGGACTGTTACCAAATTCCATATTGAAAAGGATCAATTATGAATATTGAATATCATCAATTACGCATTAGAAACGCAGAGAAAAAAGACTGCGTGCAATTGGCCAAATGGTGGAACAACGGAAAAGTAATGGCTCACGCCGGTTTTCCCAACGGACTTGGCATATCAGCCGCGGAGATAGAAAACCAAATTGCCGATGACAGCAACAACACAAAAAGACGATTGGTTATCGAATATCAAAATACGCTGATAGGCGAGATGAGTTTTTATGTGTACAAAAATGCAAGATACGAAATTGGCATCAAAATATGTGAAGCTGAATATCAGGACAAGGGATTCGGAAAAATCCTGCTAAGTATGCTGATTGAAGAATTGTTCAATATGGGCGCAGAAACGATCTTTTTAGATACAAACCTGAACAATACCAGAGCACAGCATGTGTATGAGAAATTGGGATTCCGAAAAATCGGAATTCGTTATGATGCGTGGAGAAACCAGTTAGGCGAACTGCAGTCCTGTGTTGATTATGAATTGACCAAACATGATTTTTGCAATTGGATGAATCGATAAAGCGCTCACTCTTGCACCGCGTCAAAGCCTCCCTTGTGTAAAGGGAGCCTTTGGTGTTCCCGAGCCGATGCATGATCATTCTCTCATAAACATTCGGCAGATTTCACCGTTTCGTTTCCCGTCCTGTTCCCCTTGCATTTTTCCCCGTCCTGCGATACAATCCAACCATCATCACCAAGGAGGAAATTTCCATGCCCAAGGTACACATGATCGGCAACGCCCATCTGGATCCCGTCTGGCTCTGGACATGGCAGGACGGCTATTCCGAGGTCCTTGCCACCTTCCGCAGCGCCCTTGACCGGATGAACGAGGACAAAAACTATATCTTCACCTGTGCCTGCGCCTGTTAT
Source organism: Oscillospiraceae bacterium (assembly GCA_017397075.1). Lineage (GTDB taxonomy): Bacteria > Bacillota > Clostridia > Oscillospirales > Oscillospiraceae > RGIG1893. The sequence continues at coordinate 5,461 of JAFQKD010000185.1, forward strand.
TACAAGTGGATCCTGGAAACCGACCCCGCCATGTTTGAAGAGATCAAAGCCCGGGTCAGGGAAGGCCGCTGGGTCATCGTGGGCGGCTGGTGGATCCAGCCGGACTGCACGAGACCCTCCGGGGAATCCTTCGCCCGTCAGGCGCTCTACAGCCAGCGCTTCTTCCGGAAGCATTTCGGCATTCAGGCAAAAACCGGCTACAACGTGGACTCCTTCGGCCACAACGCCATGATGCCCCAGCTTCTCAAAGAGGGCGGCATGAGCGCTTACGTCTATATGCGTCCCGGCGCAGGAGCGGAAAAGGAATACGCCTTCGAGGAAAATATGTTCCTCTGGAAGGGTGCGGACGGCACGGTCATGCCCACCTTCCGCATCCCCGAAAGCTACTGCACCAATTTCGGCAATCTCCCCGAAAAGATGGAGCTTTACAAGGGCTTTGCCGAAAAGCTGGGCAGACCCGAAATGTGCTTCTACGGCGTGGGTAACCACGGCGGCGGACCCACAAAGCAGAATCTTGCGGAGATCCGCTCCATGCAGGAAAATACCGGGGACACCTATGCCCATTCCTCCCCGGATGCGTACTTTGCGGAGCTTGACACCGCAGGTCTCCCCCTTCAGGAGGGGGATCTGCTCCACCATGCCAGCGGCTGCTACACCGCTCTCATGGAGATCAAGACCCTGAACCGCAGGGCGGAGCGGCACCTTGCCGCAGCGGAAAAGCTGAACCTCCTTGCCCGCAGCATGGGGCTGAAGCTCCCCAAGGCCGACCTTGCCGAGGCATGGCAGAACGTGCTCTTCAACCAGTTCCATGACATCATGGGCGGCTGCAGCATCCGGGATGCCTACGAGGATGCCAAAGCCTTCTACGGCGAAGCGCTTTCCGCCGCGCACAAGACCATGAATCTTGCCGCCCAGACCATCGCCTGGAATATCGACACCTCCATCGGCGGCACAGGCATCCGCACGGCGGAGCTGGATATCTGGCACAATGAAAACGGCGCGCCCCTTACCATATTCAACCCCCTGAACTGGCCGGTGACCATCCCCGTGCGCATCGGCGCAGGGGTCTCCGCCGTGGCGGATGACGGCACCGTTCTCCCCCATCAGGCGGTCCGTTCCCGCTGCAATATGGGTGTCCACGGCAAGATGGACGGCATCTCCCTCTTTACGGTCCCCGCTATGGGCTATGCCACATGGCAGCTTCGCCGCAAGGAGGATACCGCCCCGGCAAACGTCACCGGCACCCTGCTCTGGGGCGATGATTTTCTGGAAAATGACTGGCTGCGGCTGGAGCTTGACGCAAACACCGGCGATGTGCTTCGCCTCTATGACAAAAAAGCGGCCAGAGAGCTGCTTTCCGCCCCCATGCAGGCACGGGTCATGGATGAAAACGACTCCGATACATGGAGCCACGCCATTTTCTCTTTCCACAAGGACGCAGGCGGCTTTGCAGACGCAAAGCTCACGCTGCTGACCCATGGAGATATCTTTGTCACCCTCCGCGCGGAAAGCACTTACGGCAAGTCCGTGCTCACCCGGGATTACACCCTGTACCGCACCATGGCGCCGCTCTTCATCAGCACCAAGGTCAACTGGCAGGAACGGCACAAAATGCTGAAGCTTGCATGGCACGCGGCAGGGGAAAATCTGAAGCCCACCGCCTCCCTGCCCTACGGGCATATCACCCGGGAGCCTGACGGCAAGGACTGCGCCATGCACGCATGGGTGGCCATGACGGACGATAAGGGCGTGGGTCTTGGCATCGGCACCGATTCCCGCACCGCCTACGACGCCATGGGCGATGCCCTGCGCATCACCGCCCTGCGCAGCCCCGACTACGCCGATCACTGCTACACCGATCATACCCAGCGGGACATTTTCGGCGAGGCCACCGATCAGGGCGAGCAGACCTTCCGCTCCGTGGTGATGCCCGTAAACGGTGATTTTGAGGCTCTTCGCCGTGAATCCGAACAGCTCTGCGAGGAATTCCCCGTCATCCACGGCACAGGCCACCCGGGGACGCTCCCCCGTTCTGCGGTGCTCGGCACCGTGACCGGCGCGGATGTCAGCTGTCTTAAGTATGCCGAGGACGGAAACGGCATCATCCTCCGCCTTATTGAGACGCAGGGCAAAGATACCGAAGCAAAGGTCTCTCTTCCCGCCGCAGAGCCTTTCACCCTTCCCCTGACCCCCTTCCGTGTGCGCACGGTGCGCATTGCGGACGGCATCGTATCCGACACCGATTTCACCGAAATCTGACCTGCGTCTCACCATGCAGGAAATCCCCTTCTTCGGGAGGCCTTCCGTACTGCGCATGCGCAATCCCGTCATGATCCTCAGCTATATCCTTCCTCTGGCTTCCAGCGCGCTGCTGCTTGTCATGACCTGCAGCGCCGTGCTGAAAAAGCCCGCTCTTCCTCTGGAAAAGCTGCGTATCGTCCCCTTTTTGATCGCGCTGGTGGGTCTGGTATTTTTCATCTATGTCACCAGCAAGCTGCAGGGTTTTTCCGTGGACGATATGCTGTTTCGCGGCACCTTCGTAGGCTGGATCCTGAACCTTCTGCCCTTCGCCCTGACCCCGAACTGGCTCATCGGCGATATGGTGCGTGAGCGCAACGATGCGGCAGCCTCCGCCGCTGACAAAAACAAGCAGGTGGAGTTCTACCGCGACCTCATGAACAAGGGCGCCATCACCCCCGAGGAATTCGAGGAAAAGCGCCGCAGGATCGAAGGCGAATAATTTCCGCATAAAAAAAGACGCTTCTTCCGAAGCGTCTTTTTTATGCTTCACTCAGCCGTAGTAGTTGTAGCTGGCGCTGAGCATATTCATGGCCTTGAGCAGCTTGTGCAGGTACACGAAGGGACCCACAACGATCAGAGAACCAATGAAGCTCCACAGCCAGTAGGTGCTGGCGTCAAAGCTGTAGGGAATGTTGCGGCGGACAAGCTCGGCGCCGATACGGTTGGAGATCTTGTGGAACCACACCAGGGGAGCAATTCCCAGAGTGAGCCAGCTGAACAGGAAGAACATCAGGCAGTAGTGATTGGTCTTCTGTCCGTCATAGCGGGTGGCGATGATGTTGATATCCTCGCTGACCTTGGACATCACATAAATGCCGTAAATGCCAAAGGTGACCATACTCAGCAGGATGGTCTTTGCAAGACCTCTGCTGGTGCAGAGCTGTGCCCGGGGCGTATTCGGATACTGCTGATACTGCATAGATTTTCTCCTCTCTTTTTCCTCCCAACCGGAGGACTTTTCTTTAGTGTATCAAACGGAATATCAATCGTCAATACATGATTTTATCCAATCGGCTGCGTTTTCTCAGACCAGGATCTCCAGATCGTCCGTCGCCATAAGGGCGGGGATATGCTTTTCCGCCATGGCATTCTGCACCTCCAGAATGCCGGGGATAAACTTGTTCTGGTAATGGGTCATGCAGACCTTCTTCATGCGGCATTTTTCAAACACGGGGAGATACTCCGCAGGAGAGAAGTGGGCGCCCTCGCAGATCACAAGGTCAAGCTCGCGCTCCATGGCAGGGGCGGGAAAATCCACCGCGGGATGCTTCAGATCCCCGGTAAAGAGCACCGTTTTCCCCTCCGCCTCCGCAATATAGCTGAAGGACTTTTTGCAGTGCTGCGTGGCGATGGCGGTGACCTTCAGGATGCCGTCATCAAAGATCACGCCGGGGGTCACTTCCCGGTACCGCAGCTTCTGCTGATTGCCGTTCAGCGTCACATCCATCCAGTCCTGCAGCACCTTTGCCGCCTCCGGCATGGGCAGGCAGATGAGGGGATCCGGTGTTTTGAAGTACCATGTAATGAGATCCGTAAAGGGAACGAGACCGTTTGTGTGATCCCCGTGCATATGGGTGACGAACACGCCCTTCACCCGGTCGATTTCCATGCCCCGCTTCCGCAGCGCATCCACGGGATTTGTACCCATATCCACAAAATAGACGTTTTCGCCGATCTCCAGCATAAAGCTCGTGCATTTTCTGTTGGGTTCGGGAACGCCGTGGCTGGAGCCCAGAACGGTGATCTTCATATTCCATCCTCCCCGGAAAGATTTTTTCTCAGTGTAGCACAATCTCTCTCCGCCGTCAAACGCTCTTGACAATCTGTGATCCTGTGTTATCCTTAATGCAAATATACGAAGGGAGTATTTGCATGAAACAGAATTACCGGAATTCTCAGGCCGATGCGTGGTTTACCGGTTTTGCAAACGCACCGGAAACCATACCTTTCTTCTTCACCTATGACGGCCGGGAATACACCGGCTTTTCCGCACTCACCAGAATCGGCGAGCGCGTTCTCCCCGGCGAGGGCAAGGAAACCCGCGTTTTCACCTTCACCCTTGAAGAAACGCTTACGCTGGAGCTTGTGCTGACCCACTATTTCACCCACGGCGCAACAGAATGGACAGTGTGGTTTGAGAACACCTCCAACCGAAACAGCGGCCTTCTGCAGGACCTGCGCACCGAGCTTTCCTTTACCGGCAGCCGTCCGGTACTCAAGGGAATTCTGGGCGACCACGAAAATCTGTACAGCCCCTACAGCATCGATCTTGCCGACAATCTGGTGGATTTCTCCTCCGATTCCGGACGGGCAACGCATATTAACTTTCCCTACTTCAATCTGGAACACGGTGACGGCGGCACCATGCTTGCCATCGGCTGGGCCGGCACCTGGCACGCCCGCTTTGAATCCCGCGGCGAGGTCACGACCTATACCGCAAGCTCCGTAAACGGCATGAAAACCTACCTGAAACCCGGCGAGAAAATCCGCACCGCCCTCTTTGTTGCCGCTCCCTATACCGTGCGCAACGAACACTACGCAACAAACTTCTGGCGCAGCTGGTATATCGAGCACAATCTCCCCAAGGCGGATGCCACCGGCGCAGAAATGCAGCCTTTTTCCACTGCCTGTCTCTGCAGCGACACCGGTCTCCCCAATTCCGACGGCAGTATCTCCGAGCGGCACACCACATGGCGCCCCTCGCTGGAAAAAATGATTGCCGAGGATGTGAAGGTCGACTTCCGCTGGTTTGATGCGGGGTGGTATATCCGTCCCGACGGCACGGGCACGCAGCCCTTCGTGCCCGGTTACGATTGGTGGGAATCCGTCGGCACCTGGGAACTGGATCCCGAAAAATGGCCTGAGGATACCTTCCGCGAATCCACGGACTTTGCCCGTGCAAACGGCAGGAAAACCCTTGTTTGGTTCGAGCCTGAGCGGGTAACCGACCCCGAAAATTTGGCAAAGCATTACGGCTACAACCCGGATTGGGCCATCCGCATGGAAAATGAACCCGCCATTTCCAACAACATCGGTGACCCGGCCTGCCGGAAATGGACAACGGAGCGGATTTGCAAAATGCTTCGGGAAAATCGGGTGGAAATGTACCGCGAGGACAACAATTGCGATGCACAAAAGCTCTGGAAGCATCTGGATGCGCTGGAGGGTGAAGGGCGCAAAGGCATCACCGAATGCAAATTCATTGATGCCCACTACAAAATGTGGGACGATCTGATTTCCTGCACCCTGTCTTACGGCGGATGCGGCTTTGTAGACTCCTGCGCTTCCGGCGGCGGACGCAACGATCTGGAATCCATGCGCCGGGGCGTTCCCCTGCTGCGCAGTGACAATGACCGTACAACCACAGCGCTCCGTCTCTCCATGACCACCGCCTTCAACAAATGGATCCCCTTCTGCGGTGCAAACAGCAAGGAGAAGAAAAGTCAGCTTGCCCCTACCGGAGAGAGCGATCCTTACATCTGGCGTGCATCTTACCTTCCCGTTCTCAATGTGGATGCGCAGTTTGTGCAGGACGACCGGAAGGAAAACTTCGATACTCTCCGTTTCGGTCTCCGGGAGTGGAAAAAGGTCTCTCCCTATCTGCTGAAGGACTTCTATCCTCTGACACCCTGGCATAAGGAGCAGGATGACACGGACTTCACCGCTTACTGCTTCCTTGACCCGGAAACAGAAGAGGGCATTCTCTTTGCCTTCCGGCAGGATCGCTGCGTGCGGGATTCTCTCACGCTGCGGCTTCCCTTTGCCAATGGCGAATATACCCTCACAGACGAGGACAGCGGTGAATGCATCACCACCGGCGGCGATGTAACGCTGACCTTTGCCGCCCCCCACACCGCAAGACTCTTCCGCTTGCAGAAAGCCTGAACAGCATACACATATCACGAAGCCCCGGAGCAATGCTCCGGGGTCTCGTGATATCCGGATTGTTTTTTCGTTTTCACACTTTTCCCTTTCGTTACGTGTCTATATCTTGTTTTTTTCGCATCTTTTCAAAATCTTTTGATCCGCTCGCTTTCGCAAACCGCATTGACAGCCAATCCTGAGGGGGGTATACTTGCAGTGGGCTTACTGCCAACGGAGGAAAAAACATGAACAAATCGCCGTCCCGGTACGAAATGGACATGACCAGCGGGCCGATTCTCCCAAAGATGATCCGGTTCTCGCTGCCGCTGATGCTCACCAC
>JAFQKD010000186.1 GCA_017397075.1 Oscillospiraceae bacterium
AGCTGCTCGATAAGCTCATAGGGATCGCGGGCATCGCGGTCCAGCTTATTGATAAAGGTAAAGATGGGAATATGGCGCATGGCGCATATCTTGAACAGCTTTCTGGTCTGGGGCTCGATACCCTTTGCCGCGTCGATGACCATAACGGCGCTGTCCGCCGCCATGAGGGTACGGTAGGTATCCTCGGAGAAGTCCTGATGTCCCGGGGTATCCAGAATATTGATGCAGTAGCCGTTGTACTGGAACTGCAGAACAGACGAGGTGATGGAAATGCCTCGCTGCTTTTCCAGCTCCATCCAGTCGGAAACGGCATGCCGTGCGGCGGCCTTTCCCTTGACAGAGCCTGCCTGCTGGATGGCGCCTCCGTAGAGGAGCAGCTTTTCGGTCAGTGTGGTTTTACCCGCGTCGGGGTGGGAGATGATGGCAAATGTCCGGCGCCGCCGGATCTCCTGCTGCAGTTCCATAAGAACGCTCCTTTGTGTTGATTCGCATGATATACCAATAATATAGTATACCGATTTTTCCCCCGTATGTCAACAATGACGGAATGGGGGACTTTTGTTGGGGATCTGAAAATCTTTGCACGTTTGCGTGCAAAAAACAGGGCTCTGCGGCCTATATATGGGGGGACTTATTCAGGGGTATCCGAAGGGGGGGATCTTTCGTGAAGAGTGAAACGTGAAGCGTGAAAAGATGATGTGCCGCTTTGCAGCGGTTTGAACTTTTGGGAACGACGGATGAGGGGAGAGGAGAGGCTGCACACAAAAAGAGCGTGCCGATATCGGCACGCTCTCATCCTGCATCGCTTACAAGCCCATGACCCGGTGGAGACTTTCCATGTCCGCAGAGTAGTCCACGATCTTGTCCCGTCCGCGGTCGCCGCACATACGGAAATGCTCCAGCAGCTGCGCTTCACGGGTGGAGGCAGTGAAATCCGGATTCACAAAAAACTCCAGCGTGACACCGTAGGCATCCGCCAGCTTTTTCAGCGCAAGCATGTCTCCGCTGACAGGATCATGCTTCAAAATATAATACACCTTCTGTGCGTCCATGCCGCTGGCAGCGGCGATCTGCGCCACAGACTGGCGACGTGCATCCATCAAGGTGCGAATAGAGCTTCCAAGACCCATTTTTACGGTCTCCCTTCCTTCTCGTTATCCCCATTATACACCCATTTTTTGAAAATGCAAATACTTTTTCAAAATTTTATGAAAATTCCAAATCCGCGTAAGACCGGACATTCGGCACGCCGAGCTTCCTTCCCGGAAATATGAATCTTCAAAATCCCGGCCGTCACATTTTTTGAAAATTCACAATCCTAATTCCGGCGCACTATATCTTGTTGTTTCTGTAACGGAATACCGCAAATTGTTGTTGCAATAAGAGGAAAAGTGTGGTAAGATGCGTTTATGAAAATTCAAACAGGCCGGAAGGGTTCGTTGTCATATTGACGAGCCCGGCTTTTTGTGAGCATTCTCTTTTCCGCAGTCTTTGATTTTTCCAAATCGCATCCGGATTGTAGCCGAATTGTGATTACTTTTTGTATATGGCTCTGTATACTACCGTATTGTGGGCCGTTGCAGGCCGGTGTGCGAAAGCGCAGCCGTGCAAAGTGAGGTTCCCGGCGCGGAAAAGGGGGTCTTACGGGGGACGAAGGAAGATGGTTCGGGCGATTTGCGAATCACCCCTGCGGGATACAGCGCCAAAAGCCTCCCCGCATCCCCCGTCTTTACCAAACGAAAGCCCGGCGAAGCGGCTTTCGTTTGCAGAAAAACAGCGATGGAATACATAAGCCCTGACGGCGTATGTCATCAGGGCGAGGGATATGGAACCCGCGACGACGACGCGGCAACGAGTGATGACAAAGAAAGGAGGGAGTACATGGCAGAGAATTTCAGAGTCAAAAAAGGCTTTACGGTGGTGCAGAATTCCGTAGCCAGAGACCTGACCATCAGTGAAAAAGCACTGGGCCTGTATGTGCGCATTCAGTGCTGGATCACCCTGCCGAACCCTGTAAGCAAAAGCTTCCTCATGGCCCATTGCAATGGGCGGGAAAAAGCATTTGATTCCTGCTGGAAAGAGCTCCAGCGGCTTGGATATTTGAAGACCTATCAGTACCGTGCACCGGGTGCGGTGACCTTCGATACGGAGCATGAGCTTCTGGAGGTTGCCGAACCCGATACCCCTTACTTTTACATCGTGACAAAGCCGCAGGGAAAGATCACCACCGTGTGGTACTATGATGAAAGCGGCAAGGCGCAGACGAAAAATGGTCTGGATGCCTATATGGAAGGGGATCGTGTGGAAGACGGCGATCGGTTTCTTGTGCTGGGTCAGCTGCGGGAAGAGACCAGCCCTCCCCAAAATGGGGGGGACTGCTCAGGCCCCCCCAGAGAGAGACCCTCCCGGGTGAGTTCCCCTTGGTCCATGGGGGCTATTCTAAATACTGAAGATAATCCTACAGATAACCCTTTATATAAACATATGGATAACCCCTCTGCTGCTGATGATGGAAAGGCGGGGCTGCCTTCCGCGCTGCAGATCGGGGAAGATCAGATTCTCGGAGCAACGGAGACAGATCTGCAAAACGGCGCGCTTGCGGCGGAAAGGCTTTTCGACCTTTATACTTTGCGCAAACCCACACGGGCAGATGTGACCGCTCTTATGCGGGCAGTGTATGTGCGGGAGGGAGAGGGGATCCGTCCCGATGAGGAGCGGATGAAGCTTCTCGCCTATGCCTTTGACCGGGCAAGAGAAGCCGGCTGCCCCGGAGCATGGAACTACATATTCAAGGTGCTTGCCAGGCTGAAGGATCGGGGGATCGAAACGCTGGAGCAGGCGGAAGAATACGATGATCTGCGGATCATGGGGGAACTGCAATGAGGCGGCTGAAGGCAGGCATAGCCCTGCTTCTGATGCTCCTCACCGTGAGTGCCTGCGGTGCGCCCCGGAATGAGGACGCCATGCCCGAAACCGTGACGCCGCCCCAAACCACAGAACCCACACCCGAACCTTCTGCCGAACCCACCCCGATGCCCACACCGGAACCCACGCCGTCACCGGAGGACCTGGCAGCGGAATTTGCCGCAAAAGCTGCGGCGGAAATGGAGCTGCGGGAGCTTGCATGCGGGATGTTCATGGTGTACCCGGAGCAGCTCACCGGGGGAACGCCCGTTCTCTCCGGGAACGGTGCGCTTCTGGAGGGATTTGCAAAATACCCCGTTGCGGGGGTGATCCTAAGTTATGACCATCTGGAGACCCCCGAGCAGACGCGTGGGCTAACCGCCAGCCTGCAGGCATTCGGCGGCGGGATCTTCATTGCCGTGGATGAAGAGGGCGGCATGGTGAACCGGGTCATGGAGGAGCTCGGCACAAGGTGGGTGGATTCGCCCTTTACCTATCGGGACGGGGGAACGGACGCTGCCTACGAAAACGCCCGGGTCATCGGAGAGGATCTGGCCTCTCTGGGGTTCAATCTGGATTTTGCCCCGGTGGCGGATGTGTGGTCCAACCCGGAAAACACGGTGATCGGTGAGCGCGCCTATTCCGACGATTTTGCCGAGGCGGCGGAGCTTGTTTCCGCAGCGGTTCGGGGATTTCACGATGGGGGAGTGCTCTGCACCCTGAAGCATTTTCCCGGTCACGGAGACACTGCGCAGGACAGCCATGTTGGCATGGCGGTGACGGACAAGACCCTTGAGGAGATGCGGGGGCAGGAGTTTCTTCCCTTTGCGGCGGGGATCTCCGCCGGGGCGGATTTTGTGATGCTTGCCCATGTGACGGCACCGGAACTGGACGAGCTGCCGGCAAGTCTGTCCCACCGGATCACCACGGAGCTTCTCCGCGAGGAGCTGGGATTCGGGGGGATCATCGTCACCGATGCCATGGAGATGGGCGCCATCGTGAATACATGGGGCGCGGGAGAATCCGCGGTGATGGCCATTGAAGCCGGGGCGGATATCATCCTTTGTCCGGAGGATCTGGATGCTGCGGTGAACGCGGTGCTTTCTGCGGTGGAGGAAGGGCGGATCCCCCGTGAGCGGCTGGAGGAAAGCGCACGGCGGGTGTTGTATCTCAAGGCTATGGAAGGGATCCTTCCGGGGAGATGAGGAGAGACGATGGACAGTACAAAGGTGAACGTGGGCTGCTGCATCATGGTGCAGGATATGCCGGCCATGGCGGCGTTTTACCGGGACGTTCTGGGGCTCGAGACCGATTGGGACGGCGGCGGCTTTGCGGAGTTCAAGACCGCAAGCGGACCTGTGTCCTTCTGGCTTTACAGCGGCAGTGCATTTGCCCGATCTTTCGGTGCCCGGTTCGATCCCCCGAAGGGGACGCGGTATGGCTTTGAGATTGCTTTCTGGCTGCCGACCTATCAGGATGTGGATGCGGAATATGCACGGCTTTCCGCTTTGGGCGTGAAGTTTCCCGCCGGTGCTCCTGTGACCTATCCCTTTGGCATCCGCAATTTTTACGTGTCCGATCCGGAGGGGAATCTTATCGAGATCGGAAGCCGGAATGCGCAGATACATATATAATATAGTATAGAGAAACAGGCGGTCGTGATGGCCGCCTGTTTTGTGCTGCACCGGGGTCGGTGGGACACCCGGGGATATCGTTGCCGCGGACCCATATCTGCCCGAACCCTTGTTTCGCGCCCTTTCACCAAAAACAAAATTGCCTGCAATTTCACTTTATCCTTGCGAAATGGCCCGGGATGATGTATACATATATAATATAGTATCCTGTGGAAAGTCGGTGCGGTATGACAGACAAAAAAACCCTGAACATGACCGAGGGGAGCCCCTTTTCCCTGATTTTGCGCTTTGCCCTGCCTTTGGTGCTGGGTTCGCTGCTGCAGCAGCTCTATAACTTCGCCGATACGGCCATCGTGGGCCGATGCATCAGCGCCGAAGCCTTGACGGCGGTGGGCGTGGCCGGCTCTGCGGGGTTTATGTTCCTCGGCTTTGCCATCGGCAGCTCCAGCGGGTTCTGCATTCCTATCTCCCAAAGCGTGGGAGCCGGGGACAGGCGGGAAGTGATCCGCAATTTCTGGAACGGACTTTACCTTGCCACGGTGATCGGTCTGGTGATGAGCCTTGGGGCAGGGGCGCTTTCCCGACCCATCCTCGTCATGATGAAGACGCCCGTGACCATCATGGAAATGGCAGACGATTACCTCACCATCATTTTCTTCGGACTCATCACCTCCGTGTGGTACAACTATTTTGCCGGGGTCATGCGTGCTTTGGGGGATTCCAAACGGCCGTTTTATTTCCTACTGGTGTCAAGCGTGCTGAATGTGGGGATGAATCTCCTCCTCATTGTGGTGATCCCTATGGGTGTTGCGGGGGCTGCGCTGGCAACGGTGATCTGCCAGATGATTTCCACCGTTATGTGCTTTGTGTATCTCAGCAGAAAGACAGATGTGCTCCGTATCCGTGACGAAGAGGGGAATCTTCTCTGCGCGCTCTCATGGAAACGCATCCGCCGCATCTGTATGATGGGCATTCCTCTGGGGCTCCAGAGCGCTATCTGCTCGCTGGGAAACGTGGTGCTGCAGGGTTCGGTGAACACGCTGGGCGCTGTGGCGGCCGGTGCCAAAGTCTGCGGCGAGCGGATCCGTTCCATTGTGTCCGTGCCCATGGACAGCATCGGTATTGCCACCGCCACCTTCATCGGCCAGAATTTCGGCGCGAGAAACATGAAGCGCATCCGTGCGGGGCTTCGCTCTGCGGTGTTTATTGAGCTTTGTTATGCGGTGATTGCCTTTGTTGTGATGTATCTGCTCCGGGCACCGCTGGTAGCGCTGCTCCTTGGCACAAGCACTTCGCCGGAAGCGGTGGGCGCCATGCAGTATCTCACCATCCTCGGCTCCATGTTCCCCGTTCTGGGGTGCATGATGGTCTGCCGCAACGCCGTGCAGGGCATGGGATACAGCGCTGCATCTCTCGGTTCTTCCGTGATGGAGATCGTGGGGCGCTGCGTCGGCGGCCTTGTCGCGGTACATTTTGAAAGCTTCCTGCTCATTTGCTTTTCCGCACCGCTGGCATGGTTTCTTGCCCTCATCTGCAACATCTGCCTCTGCGCCTGGTACATTCCCAAAACCGCAAGGGACTGGAAGGCAAAGGGGATCTCCGTGGAGACATAACGAAAACGCACACGCGTTTGCGTGTGCGTTTTCGTTTGCGCCGGGGCGTGATTCTGCCGTAAAATGTTCTTGCGAAATCAAGGCGGATGAGGTATATATATAGATAACAAACCGCACGGGAGGGTTTTTGATGTATTTTGATGAGCAGCGCATTTTCCCCTCCGGGGGCAGATCCAATTACCGAATCCCCAGTATCGTCATATCCAAAGACGGTACCGTTCATGCTTTCTGCAATGACCGTCGGGATAGCGTAGCCGACGAAGCCAAAGAAGTCATGCTTGTGTACCGCCGCAAAAAACCGGGTCAGCCATGGGAGGCGGAGCGCGTGCTTACGGGACTTCCCGGCTGGTCCTGCATGATCGGCAGCGCCGTATACGATGAGGAAACCGACACGGTGTTCTGTTCCGTGAACCGGAATCCCTCTGCCCAGTGGGAGTTTGCCGAATTTACCGAGGAGCAGAAGCGTGCCCTTGCGGCGGAATGCGCAGCCAAAGCGGAAGCGGCAGGCGTTTGCCTCGGACAGGCGCTTTTCTGCAGCACAGACGGGGGCGACACATGGAGGGAGACAGCGCTGAAGGTGGAACCGAGTCCCCTGCAGCATTTTGAAGAGCCGCCTGTGTTTTTCGGCGTTGCATCCTGCGCAAACTGCCACGGCAGCGCACATGGCATTCAGCTCAAAAAGGGCAAATATGCCGGCAGACTTCTCTGCCCGTCCCGTTATGCCTCCAAATCTTACCATTCCTGGGACGACCTGCGGAAATACAATTATAATAATACCATCTTCAGCGATGACCACGGCAGGACCTGGCAGGCAGGCGGTCCCGTGCAGGTCGGCACAGGGGAGGGCACCCTCATCGAGCGCGGTGACGGCAGCATTCTTTATAACTCCCGGGCGTATTTTCAGGATCAAAAGCGGTATCTTGCCGTCAGCACAGACGGCGGAGAATCCTTTGCCGATGCAGGCACGGATGATTTCCTGCTGGAAGAGAAAAGTATCGGCTGCAACGCCGCGTTTCTGCGGACGGAGCTTTCCGGGGGAAGGGCAGTGACCCTGTTTTCCAATCCCCGTTCCGACATGCGGGAGAAGATGACCGTTTGCGTGTCCTTTGATGACGGAAAGACATGGGAGCACACCCGTCTTATCTGGGAGGGAGGCAGCGCCTATTCCAGCCTTTCCTATGATGAGATCAGCGGACATTTCTTCCTGCTTTATGAAAAGGGCACGTCTGCGGCAAACCCCTACGAATTCGGCATTGCCGCAGCGGAGTTTGATCTGGAGTGGCTTCTTGGGGCGTGAGGCACTGCAGCGCACCTTCGTCCCGGAAAAAACCGAATCGCCGCAAATTTCAAAAACTTTTTTCAAAACATTTTCCGCAAAACTGGGGAAAAGCACTTTCACGGGCAGAATATGGCTCACTATTTTCCGGCAAATGTGCCGAATAACAGCCGAATTGGTTGCTGCAGGTAACCATTTCGGCTGTTTGCGATGTTTCTGAAAAATCTTCGATTATTTTGAAAATAATGCTTGACATTGGGTGGGCAGTGTGGTATTATAATCAGGCGCTCCGGTGAGGGGGACAAAAACCTGACAACGGACGCGGGTGTACCTTGTAAATTAAACAATGTAAGCGAACGAAGCACCAAAAGATTAGGGACTTCGCGAAGCTCAGGAATGAGCTTTGCA
>JAFQKD010000187.1 GCA_017397075.1 Oscillospiraceae bacterium
AGGAAATTCCGCTTGCGCTTATGCTCGGGGAAATAGTTCCGCTGGAGGAAATAGGCGTACTTCACCAGACGATAGTCCCCGTAGAAGCGGTTTGCGTCTGCCGCAACGGAAAATCCTGTGCGGATGGCGGTCTTCACGGCCTCCGTCTCCAGAGCATCGGCAAAAACGATGGTGTAGTTCCCCGGCTCAAGAGCCTCACCGAAGCAGCCGTGGGCATCGGAATTGCCCAGAATGGGCATATTGGGACGGTCATTGTAATAGCTCAGCTGTATCTGGGTTCCCACCTCGTAGGCACCGCCTGCGATAAGCTCCAGTGCGTCAAACTTTCTGTGGTCGAAGAGATAGTCGGTAATGTCCTCATGCTCGTTAAAGCCTGTGCCGATGATCCAGTTGGGATGGCACAGCACGGGGATGCCGTCCGCCTCCTTGATTTTCCCGAACATGACCTGAGAAGCGGCGGCAGCATATTTGTCCGCAGCGGTCATGGGCTCTTCCATGGCCTCCATTTCTTCCGCGACTGCCTTGCGGTATTCCTCCTCATGATCCCGCCACCAGTCGTTTACGCTGCATTTGCCGCCGAGGTTGATGATATGCACCGGGTTATCGGGGGAATGCACCTCTTCCCCGGGGATCACCAGAAAATCCACTCCCGTGGGAGCAAAAAAATCTCGCGCAGTGAGGGAAGGCTCATACCACATATGATCGGTGATGACGCAGTAATCATAGCCGTTTTTGCAGGCTGCGGCAGCCATGTACATGGGAGAATCCTTGCCGTCGGACATGCAGGTATGCATGTGCTGGTCGCCCTTGAAGGGGGATTTGCTGAAAAGATCCTCCTCCAGCGCATAGATCTCCAGCGTATCCGTCTCTTTCCCGTCAACGTATACCCGGCAGATGTAGCAGTCCTCCTGAGGGAAGGTCACATTCAGGGTAAGGTTCTCTCCCTCCTGCGTCAGCGCATGGTCGGCTGCAAAAAACGCCTCATCCTCCGCCGTGGGAACATAGCCGCTGTTTCGCAGGCCGTACTTCCGCAGGCCGGAAAAGGGCAGGATCCGAAGGGAATACTCCGTTTCCGGATCTGCCTGCATGGGGAAAACGCAGTTCAGCGTAAGCTTACAGGTCTTCCGCACGGGAAAGACCATGTATTTCATGGTAAAAAACATGGCTCAACCTTCTTTCCATCCGTTTTTCGGCTGTTTCTGCTCTCACAATAGCACAAGGATACCACGATGTCAAACGGAATTACATTATGTATCCTCCCTTGACACAGAGTCAGAAACGGCTTACAATTTACTTACTTTATCACAGGAGGCCGCCATGAATCTGGAAAAGCATCCGTATTTCACGAAATACACCGACCCGGAAAGCGGTGTGGAAAGCTATCTGCTCACCGAAAAAATTGCCGGGATGTACCAGCATTTTTACTTCAGCGAAAGCTCCGTGACCAAAGACGGAAAATATCTCTGGATCCGCTGCACGAATCCCCCCTCATGGTTTTCCACCCTTGCGGTGGTGTCTCTGGATGCGGAGCATCCCTTCATCCGCCATTTCCCTCCGGCAGGGATCCATGGAGGCTGTCCCCGCATCACCCCGGAGGAGGACGGCGTTTATTACCCCAACGATGACAGCATCTATAAGGTAGATCTTGAGGGCAATATCACCAGAGTATTTCGGGTGCCTGCCGAGTTCCTCCACGGACGCACCGTAACGGATCTTTCCACCCACTGCACCGTCTCCTGCGACGGGAAATATATGCTTCTGGACATGATGACCGGCGGCGCGTATTATGTTCTGCGGGTGGAGCTTGCCACAGGGGAATACAAAGTCCTCAATAACTTCGGCCGCTGCTATGACCATGCCCAGTTCTCTCCCAAAAAGCCGGAGCTTTTCCTCATCGACCAGGATTGGTGGCGGGATTACCGCAGCGGCGAGTATTTCTGCATCGATAACCGCATCTGGCTCATGAACACGGAGGGCACCCGTTTTGAGCCGCTGATCCCCAACGCCTTTTACGGGCGCAGCGGTTCGGAGATCTGCCACGATTTCTGGTCGGATGACGGCCGTCTCTGCTGGGTGGATTACAGTCTGGGCGCATACGAGTGCGATGTGGATACCCGCAAGGTCACCCATGTGTGGAAGCGCCCCATCTGCCACTGCCACGCAAACCACGACAGGACCCTGTGGGTCGGCGACCAGACGCCCTATAACTGGAAAAACGAGCCCTGCCAAGTGCTGTTTTACGACCGCGGAACAAATCAGGAGCTTCCCATTTTCTCCGCTCTGCCGGAGCCTCCCGTTGAGCGGGGCAAATACCACGTTGACCCCCACCCCCAGTTTGTCTGCGGCGGAAAGTATGTGGCGGCAACTGTCACCGTCGGTGTGGAAACCGCCACGGTTTCCCTCACCCCGGTAAAGCCGCTTCTGGAAAACTGCCGCAAAAACGGGCGGGAGATCCTGGAGGCTCCTCCCACACCCGGCCCTTCGGAATGGATCCTGAACAGATTTTGAAAAATACCCAAAGAGGAAAACACCATGAAGAG
>JAFQKD010000188.1 GCA_017397075.1 Oscillospiraceae bacterium
CGGTTCCTCCATCAGCCTTCTCACCATGGCCATTACCGGCTTTTCCTCCGGTATTTCCGTGCTTGCCGCCCAGAAATTCGGCGGAAAAGCCTTTGATGCCATTCCGACGATCCTTATTCTGTTTTCCATTCTTCTCGGCGGGATCTTTACTCTGCTTTCCGCCGCAGGCATCGGTCTGACCGACGGGATCCTCCGTCTTCTGGACACGCCTGCGGAAATGACAGTGCCTGCCGGTGAATATCTGCGCATCGTGCTCTGCGGCGTTCCCTTTCTGGCGGTATACAATGTGTTTGCCGCGGTGATCCGCGGAATCGGGGACAGCCGCATTCCCTTTCTGTCGGTGCTCGTTTCCTCTCTCACAAATGTGCTGCTGGACATTTTGTTTGTGGCAGTGCTGCATAAAAGCGTTCCCGGCGCCGCATGGGCTACGGTCATCTCTCAGGCAGCCATGACCCTGTTTCTCATTCTTTACGGATTTCGAAAGCATACCATACTTCGCGTTTCAGGAAAGATATCTCTTTTTGACCGGGAAATTTTCGCCGACGGACTTCGTCTCGGCATTCCGCCCATGGTACAGTCCTGCATCACATCCGCGGGAAATATGGTTCTGCAGGGCTTCATGAACGGCTTCGGCACACAAACCGTTGCCGCCATCACCACAGCCTATCGTGTAGACAGTATCATTCTTCTGCCCATTATCAATCTCGCTTCGGGAATTTCCACCATTACCGCGCAGAAATTCGGTGCGGGGGACTTCCTCGGCACACGAAAGGTGCTGAAAACGGGACTATGGATGATGTGTGCCATATCTCTCGCTCTGACTGCCCTTGTGGTCACCATCGGCGGACCGATGATTGGACTTTTCGGTGTGGGCAAAGAAGCGGTAGAGATCGGGCGGGAGTTTTTCCGTGATCTTGGCATGTTTTATCTGGTGTTCGGCATTGCCGCTTCCTTCCGCGGATACATGGAAGGTCTTGGGGATATGCTGTTTGCCAGCATTACCGGCATCGCGACCCTGCTTGTGCGGATCATCTGCTCCTATTTGTTCCGTCCTTTGTGGGGCAACATGGTCATTGCCTGGGCTGAGGTGATCTCCTGGGTATTCCTGCTTTTGCTGCTGCTTTGCCGCACGGTGCGGGATCTGCGGATATACAACGAAAAACGGTGAAGATCTGTGATCTTCACCGCTTTCTTTATTTCAGCTTTTTGGTTTCCTGTACCGCCAGAGCGTCACAGCGGTTATTAAAGGCGTTTTCCGCATGCCCCTTCACCCAGTGCACCGTGACCTGATGAACGGACATCAGCGCATCCAGCTCCTTCCAGAGCTCCGGATTTTTTACTTCTCCGTCCTTCCGTTTCCAACCCCGCTTTTTCCACGATGCCATCCAGCCCAGGCTGATGGCATTGGAAAGATACTGCGAGTCGGTGTAGAGATCCACCGTGCAGGGTTCCTTCAGCGCCTTCAGTGCCATGATGGCGCCTGTCAGCTCCATGCGGTTATTGGTCGTGTTTTTTTCGCCGCCGGAAAGCTCCTTTTCCTTTCCCTGATACACAAGGATGGCGCCCCATCCACCGGGACCGGGATTGCCGGAACAGGCTCCGTCCGTATAAATGGTTACCTGTTTCAAGCGTTATCCTCGTTTTCTTCCGTTTCCTCTTCCTCGGGAGTCGTGGAAGCAAGAGAGATCACATGGCTGCCTTCATCCAGACGCATGATGCGCACACCCTGTGTGCCTCTTCCGTAGAGGCTGATGGTAGATGCGGGCATGCGGATAATGGTACCGTCATCAGAGATGACAAAGACGTCATCCTCTTCGGAAACAATGATGGCTGCCGCAGCCTTGCCGGTCTTTTCGGTAATGGCGCAGTTGCGCACACCGAGACCGCCGCGGTTCTGGGGGCCGTTCTCTCCGCCGCCGCGGAGATATTCTTCCACAAGCGTCCGCTTGCCGAAGCCGTTTTCCGTAACGGTCAGAAGGCTCTTGCCTGCAAAAGCAATACCTGCGCCGATGCATTCGTCGCCCTCACGGAGCTTGATGCCGCGGACACCACCCGCATCACGTCCCATGGGACGCACATCGTCCTCGCTGAAGCAGATGGACATACCGTCCTTCGTGGCAATGAGGATGTTCTCACCGCCGTGGGTCTCCGCAGCGAAGATAAGCTCGTCGCCCTCGTCCAGATTCATGGCGCGGATACCGTTGGAGCGGATATTCTTCATCACGGTGGATGCCATACGCTTCACTTCGCCATGCTTTGTCACCATCACAAGGTAGGTATCCTCGCTGACGCCGGAAACAGGCAGCATGGCGGTGACCCGCTCGCCGGGTTCAAGGGGCAGAATATTGATGATGTTTGTGCCCCTTGCGGTACGGCTGGCTTCGGGGATCTGGTATCCCTTTTTCACGCAGCACTTTCCGCGGCTGGTAAAGAGCAGTATGGTATCGTGAGAAGAACAGCTGAAGAGGGTTTCCACGTTGTCCTCTTCCCGCAGAGACTGGGCGGAAACACCACGTCCGCCCCGGCGCTGAGACCGGTACACGGAAACGGGCATCCTCTTCACATAGCCTGCACTGGTGAGGGTAAAGACACACTCTTCCTCTTCGATGAGATCTTCGATGTCGATCTCGTCTTCCACATCCTGAATTTCGGTCATTCTGGGCGTGCCGTACTTGGTTTTGATCTCCAGAAGCTCGGTCTTCAGCACACCGCGGAGCATGGGCTCGTTTTCGAGCAGCTCACGGTAATAGGCGATCATCTTCTGCAGCTCATCAAATTCGGCCTGCAGCTTTTCCCGCTCCAGACCCTGCAGCCGCTTGAGCTGCATATCCAGAATGGCCTGCGCCTGAATCTCACTGAGACCGAAGGCATCCATCAGATTTTCCTTGGCATTATCGTAGCTTGTGCGGATAATGCGGATGACCTCGTCAATATTTTCCTCCGCAATGAGAAGCCCCGCCAAAAGATGGGCACGGGCAAGCGCCTTATCCAGATCAAACTGGGTCCTGCGGCGCAGAACCTGCATCTGGAAATCCAGATACTCATCCAGCACATGGCGCAGGGAAAGGATCTTCGGCTGGGTCTGGTTCTGCACCAGAGCCAGCATGATGATGGAGAAAGAGGACTGAAGCTGTGTCTGACGGAAGAGCTTATTGAGGACGATCTGGGGATTTGCATCCTTCTTCAGCTCAATGACGATCCGCATACCGTTGCGGTCCGTTTCGTCGCGGATATCGCTGATCTCCTCAAGCCGCTTTTCCCGCACCTGCTCCGCCATGACGGCAATAAGCTGCCGCTTATTGACCATGTAGGGCAGTTCCGTAACAATAATGCGGATACGTCCGGAGCCGTACTCTTCAAACTCCGTTCTTGCCCGGACAACGATTTTCCCGCGTCCTGTGGCATAAGCAGCACGGATGCCGCTTCTGCCCATGATGATTCCCTTCGTGGGGAAATCAGGGCCCTGAATGCAGTTTAAAAGCTCAGAAATGGTTGCGTCCGGATTATCCAGAACACATACTGCAGCGTCAATAACTTCGGAAAGGTTATGAGGCGGGATATTCGTCGCCATACCGACAGCAATACCCTGACTTCCGTTCACCAGAAGGTTGGGAAAACGGGAGGGCAGCACCAGAGGCTCTTTCCTGGTCTCATCAAAGTTCGGCAGAAGGTCAACGGTGTTCTTGTCGATATCCCGGAGCATTTCTCCGGCAATGCGGCTCATTCTGGCTTCCGTATAACGGTAAGCCGCAGGGGGGTCGCCATCGATGGAACCGAAGTTTCCGTGACCGTCGATGAGCGGACAGCGCATGGAGAAGTCCTGGGCAAGACGCACCAGCGCATCGTATACAGAGGCATCTCCGTGCGGATGATACCGACCCAGCACGTCGCCGACAGCGGTGGCACACTTACGGTAGGGACGCTCATGGGTAAGGCCGTCCTCATACATGGCGTAAAGGATACGGCGGTGGACAGGCTTCAGACCGTCCCGCACGTCAGGCAATGCACGACCGACGATGACGGACATGGCATAGTCGATGTAGCTTGTTTTCATTTCTTCCACAAGCTCGGATTCCGTAATGACCTGCTGAGGATACGCAATGTCCTCCGGCTTGTAGTCCTGCTGTTTTCTCTTGGCCAACTTCCGTCACCTCCTTAAATGTCCAGATTGACCACGTATTTTGCGTTCTGCTCGATGAATTCCTTACGGGGCTCAACCTGTTCGCCCATAAGGATGGTGAAGATCTCATCCGCCTTCACCGCATCTTCCAGCGTAATACGCCGCAAAGTACGCTTTTCGGGATCCATGGTGGTCTCCCAAAGCTCTTCGGGGTTCATTTCACCAAGACCTTTGTAACGGGAAATATCGATCTTCGCGTTGGGATTTCCTTCCTTCATTTCCGCACTGACGCGGTCCCGCTCTTCATCGGAGTAGGCAACTCTCTGGGTCTTGCCGCGGCTGAGCTTATAAAGCGGCGGCACTGCGGAATACACGTATCCCTGATCGATCAGAGGACGCATAAAGCGGAAGAAGAAGGTCAGCATCAGCGTGCGGATGTGGCTTCCGTCCACGTCCGCATCGGCCATGATGACGATCTTGTGATAACGCAGCTTGGTAACGTCAAATTCATCGCCGATACCGGCACCGAGAGCGGTGATCACCGGCTGCAGCTTATCATTTCCATATACCTTATCTGCACGGGACTTTTCCACGTTCAGCATTTTACCCCAAAGCGGAAGGATCGCCTGAAAACGGCTGTCTCTTCCCTGGGTTGCGCTGCCGCCTGCGGAATCACCCTCGACGATATAGATCTCGGTAAGAGCAGGGTCACGCTCGTTGCAGTCACGGAGCTTATCGGGCATCTGCCCGGACTCCAGACCTGTCTTGCGGCGGACGCTTTCTCTTGCCTTTCTGGCAGCCTCACGGGCACGGGAGGCCATCATGGCTTTTTCCAAAATGGTCTTGCCGACACCGGGGTTTTCCTCAAGGAATTCTTCCAGCTTTTCGCCCACAACACCGTTTACCAGCGTACGGATCTCACTGTTGCCCAGCTTAGCCTTGGTCTGTCCTTCAAACTGAGGATTTGTCAGCTTAACGGATACGATCGCGGCAATGCCTTCCAGACAGTCATCACCGGATACCTTATCCTCCGGCTTCAAAAGACCGATCTTTATGCCGTAAGCGTTCAGAACTCTGGTCAGTGCCGTCTTGAAGCCGGTCTCATGCATACCGCCTTCCGGAGTATGGATGTTGTTTGCAAAGGAAATGATATCCGTGTGGAAGCCGTCATTATACTGAATGGCAATTTCCGCCGTGGAATCGGAACGGCTGCCGGTCATGTAGATCACGTTCTGGTGAATGGGGGTCTTGTTCTTGTTCACAAAGCCCACAAATTCACGGATACCGCCTTCAAAGTGCATGGTATCCTCTTTTTCCTGACCTTCCCGCTTGTCAATGGTGCGGATCTTGAGCCCTGCGTTGAGGAATGCCTGTTCCCGCATACGAGTATGCAGGGTGTTGTAATCGTACACAGTCTCTTCGAACATCTCGGGATCGGGCATAAAGGTAACGATGGTACCTGTCTTATCCGTATCACCGATGATCTTCATTTCCTGCGTAATATTGCCGCGGCTGAAGCGCATCTGATAGATTTTTCCGTCCTTATGGACCTCTACCTGCAGCCATTCGGAAAGGGCGTTGACAACGGACGCACCAACACCGTGAAGACCGCCGGAAACCTTGTAACCGCCGCCGCCGAACTTACCGCCGGCATGCAGCACCGTATAAACAACCTCCAGAGCAGGTCTTCCCGTCTGAGGCTGGATATCCACAGGGATACCGCGTCCGTTATCCGTTACGGTGATACTGCCGTCGGGATTGATGATGACGTTGATTTCCGTGCAGTAGCCTGCCAATGCCTCATCGATGGCATTGTCCACGATCTCATAGACCAGATGATGGAGGCCTGATGCGGAAGTTGAGCCGATGTACATACCCGGCCGCATACGAACCGCTTCCAGCCCCTCCAGAACCTGAATCTGCGAGCCGCCGTATTCCTGTGTGATCTTTTCGTTTTCCAAGTCTGCCATGTTACTCTCCAATACTGTATTCAACCAAGGTCGATACTGTTTTCACTGCGTTTCAAAAGCGTGGATGCGGAAAGCTGGCTGAGGTACACGGTGGTCCCCTCCGCTTCGCTGCACACCACAAAGGATTTCGGCAGCTCATCACTTACACTGATGAGCCGTTTTTGTTTTTCTGCCCGGCGAAGAAAATCCATGGTGGTCTTCGACTGGGTAGTGTTGTCCATATCAAAAATTGCCACAACGGAGGATTTTTTCACCACCGTATTTTGTCCCAGATACAAATACATCAGACGATGGTGCCTCCCTTCACGGTATAGATCCTGCCGCCTGTAAGCTCCGCTGTTCGTCCCCCATCGCAGCAGGTAATGAAAATCTGCCCGCCGCCGATGCGGTTGAGGATGAAGTTCTGCCGCTGCGCATCAAGCTCGGAAAGCACATCGTCCAAAAGCAGCACCGGCGCTTCATTCCTGTCTGCCCGGTGAAGCTCCCGCTCGGCAAGCTTGATGGAAAGCGCTGCCGTTCTTGCCTGCCCCTGGGAGGCATATTCTTTTGCAGGATTTCCGTTTATGCAGATCTCCAGATCATCCTTATGGGCACC
Source organism: Oscillospiraceae bacterium (assembly GCA_017397075.1). Lineage (GTDB taxonomy): Bacteria > Bacillota > Clostridia > Oscillospirales > Oscillospiraceae > RGIG1893. Next base: position 6,686 of record JAFQKD010000188.1, read on the forward strand.
GGAAAGGCAAAGTCCGCTTTCCAGCTCTGCCCGTTTATGAGCTTCCTGATGAGCCAGAAGCTGCGGCAGGATCTCCGAAGGCTGAGCCAAAGCATCTTCCACGGTTTTCACCGTGCGGTACACAAGACCAAGCTCTTCCCCGCCGGAAAATTCCCGATGGATCTCCGCAGCCTTCGGCGCAAGGGTCTTGATAAACCTTGCCCGATAGCCGATGAGCACGGAGGAAAGCTCGCAAAGCCTGTAATTGTATTCATCCAGCGCATCCAGCAGAGAAGGCTTTTCCAGCCTGTCCCGCAGAATGCGTGTTTTCTGCTCGTAGCAGCGGGAAAACTCCGAAAGCGCCGCAGCATATGCCGGACGAAGCTGGCAAAGGCAGTTATCCATAAGCCTTCTGCGGGAGGCCGCCCCCTCCCGGACCATATACAGGTCATCCGGGAGAAACAGTACCGCGGTGAGCCTTCCGGAGAGCTCAGAGGCCGTTTTCAGCCTTGCTCCGTTTGCAAAAAACTGCTTCCGCACACCGTGACTGAGCTTTGCTTCCAGCTTCTGCTGTCTGCCGCCGGAATCGATCCCGGCGCACAGGTATGCCTTTTCATGACCGAAGCCGATCAGCTCCCTGTCATATCTGGCCCGGAAGGACCGGCCGCATGTCAGAAAGTAGACCGACTCCAGAAGATTGGTTTTCCCCTGAGCATTGTCCCCGGTGATCACATTGACCCCGGGATCAAACTCCACCTGCTGGGTCCCGTAATTCCGAAACCCCTCCAGGATCATGGAATCCACGCGCATGTTATTCTTCCGTTTTCACGCAGATCACTCTGCCCTGAAATTCCACTTTGTCCCCCGAGCGAAGCTTTTTCCCCCGCATGGTGCAGACCTCTCCGTTCACAAGGACCTGACCGTCCTGAATAAGCGCTTTGGCTTCGCCGCCTGTGGCGGTCATGGCCATGAGCTTCATGAGCGCATCCAGCCGGATAAATTCTCCGGTGACTTCTGCGGTCTCTTCCTTTGCCTTTACCTTAACAGCAAGCTTTTTAACCTTCATTGGCCTTCAACCTCACAGGCAAGATCATGCAGATAAAGTTCTTTTCCTCACCGGCAGGCACGATCACGCAGGGCGTTACACCGGAGGAAAGCTGAATGCGGATCCTGTCGGAAGGAGATGCCCGCAGCGCATCCAGCAGATATTTGTTGTTGAAGCCGATCTCCAGATTTTCACCGTCGCCTTCCACAATGCAGCTGTCGCTTGCCTTACCCAGAGCAGAGGAAGAGGAAATGTGCAGCATATTTTCATCAAATACGCAGCGCACAGGGCTCTTCAGCTTATCGCTGATGATAAGGGAAACACGCTCAACGGACTGGATCACGTCACGGCGGTCGGCATCCACACTGAATTTCCCGGTTTTGGGAATGGAATTGCGGTAATTGAGGAATTCACCCTCAAGTCTGCGGGAGACAAGCTCCGTATCACCCATGGAGAAGAGAATGTGCTTCTGACCTACGAAGATCCCAACGGTATCTTCCGTATCCCCCATGATCTTTTCCACTTCGCTCAGTGCAGTACCGGGTACCACGAATTTCATGGTCTCACTGTCGGCAGAGGCATACTTTTCCCGCCGCAGAGCAAGACGGTAGCCGTCTACCGCAACGATATTGAGAATGCCGTTTTCCACTTCAAAAAGCTCGCCGGTATGAATGGGGCGGGACTCATTGTCACTGACGGCAAAATTCGTCTGTGCGATCATGGATTTCAGCGTTTTCTGTGCAATGGTGAGGCTGTTCATTCTGTCCACAGTGGGAAGCTCCGGGAAATCCGCGGCAGGCATACCGATAATGTTGAACACACTTGCGCCGCTGTCGATTTTGGTCATGAGACGCTCATTGCAGGTCACAGTTACCACATCATCCGGTGCTTTGCGGATGATCTCTCCCAGAAGACGGGCATTGAGCACCACAGAACCGGGCTCCTTCACCTCTGCGGGGATAAATGTACGGATACCGGTCTTCAGATCATAACCGGAAATATGCAGACCGTTTCCTGCCTCGATCAGAAGACCCTCAAGAGACTGGATAGCGCTCTTGGAGGCTACGGTTCTGGATGCGGTGGCAACAGCCTGCAGCAGCTGTACTTTTTCACAGGAAAATTGCATGATAAAGCTCCTTTCGACGGATACGGCACTTAGCCTTCCGAAACTTTCAGTTCTTCTTTTCGTATAGAACAGAACAGAGAAGATATATAGGTAGTTGTTGTCGTTGTAGTCATTGTGAATTGTGGAAAACCCGGAAATCCCTTACCGGACAGGAAAACTTTGCTTTCGACAGCATCCACAGGGGTTGTGGAAAGTTACGGCCCGAAATTTTTGTCATTCCGGCGGAAAAATAATCCGCAGAAAGAAAACAACAAATTCACAAACTTTTCCACAAAGGCTGTGGAAAACTCAGTTTCTGGCGTTAATGTTGGAGGTGATATCTTTAATGATCTTGGCAAGATCGGCATTGATGCGTATGCTGTCCTCAATGCGGCGGATGGAGGAAAGGACCGTGGAGTGGTCTCTGCCGTAGAACACGCCGATATCGTTGAGAGAAAGGTTTGTGATCTTGCGGATGAGGTACATGGACACCTGACGGGCAAAGGCCATATTTTTGGTTCTGCGTTCACCCTTAAGATCATCGGGGTTGAGATTAAAGCATTTTGCTGTCTCTTCAATGATAATGTCAGGCGTGGGGATATTTTCCGTCTTCTCCTTGAACATATCCTTGATGGCTTTTGCTGCCGTGGCAACATTCAGCTCGCAGTCCTCAAGAGATTTGTAGGCGTAAACCTTTTTCACGGCGCCTTCGATCTGGCGGACGTTGGAGGTAATGTTTGTGGCAATGTAATCGGTGACAGCGTCGGGAAGCACAAGACCCATCTGCGAGGCTTTGCCCTTGATGATGGCCACTCTTGTTTCATAGGTAGGCGGCTGGATATCGGCGATCAGCCCCGACTCAAATCTTGTCCGCAGACGATCTGCCAAAAGCAGGATCTCCTGAGGCGGACGGTCGGAGGTAAAGACGATCTGTCGGTTTGCCTCGTAAAGCGTGTTGAAGGTGTGGAAAAATTCTTCCTGAGTGGACTGCTTGCCGGCAATAAACTGGATATCGTCCACAAGGAAAAGGTCGGAATTTCTGTATTTCTCCCGGAATTCCAGATTTTTGCCTGTCTGGATGGCAGTGATGAGCTCATTTGTGAAGTCAGCGCCCCGGACATAGACGATGCGGAAATCGGGATGTCGCTTTTTCAGCTCCGACCGGATGGCATAAAGCAGATGGGTTTTTCCCAGACCGGATTCGCCGTAGATGAAAAGAGGGTTATACCGCTTTGTAGTCTCCTCCGCAACGGCTCTCGCGGCGGCATAGGCGAACTTATTGGAGCTGCCTACCACAAAACGCTCGAAAGTGTATTCCTCGTCACGCTCATCTTCCGGTGTTTTTTTCTCTGCAGCGGCTTTATAGGCCTGTGTTTCCCCGGCGTCAATGACTTCAAGGGCAATCTCGCTGGAAAAAATGTCATACAGGGCTGATTGCAGAGCGCCGGAAAACCGGGTCTCAATAATATTCTTTTTGAATGCGGAAGGCGCCTCCAGCACGAATCTATCCGCCGTAAGATCTACGGCGCGGCAATCCGCAAACCAGGTGTTGATGGCAACGGGCGTCAGCGTTCCGGACAGGATCTCCAGAACCTGATTCCATACTTCACCGAGATGATCCATATTCCGGTCTCCCTCGTTTCGTCTTTGTTTAGTCTTGCAAGGCATAATTTATGACAATATAAGTATAGCAGAAACACCGTAATTTTGCAAGACTATACCTATATTATATTTATAGTTTTCCACAGCTATGTTGATAAACGGAAAGAATCATGATAGAATGAAAATGTATCCAAAGGAGGATAAAACACATGGAAAACCGGCTTCAGCAAAGTGTTTACAGGAAAAATACGGTGATCTCTCCCAGTATGTGCGACGGATCGGGAAATCTTGGCTATGCGGATATCTTTGCTCTGTTTCAGGATATAGCGGCAGAGCATGCGGAAGAGATCGGTGTCGGCGCAGCTGCCATGCAGGAGAAGGGTGTTTTCTGGCTTGTCACCCAGACGAAGGTACATATTTACGGTACGCTTCCCATGATCGCAAAGGCGGAGCTTTCCACATGGCCCGTTGCTTCAAAGTCTACGGACAGACGTGTTTTCCGCTGCTGCAGGCTTGCAAAAAACGGTGTTCCTGTCTGTGAAGGAAGGACGCTCTGGACGATTTTGGATACGGAAACCGGCAGACTCAGCACCATGGGTGAATCCGGTTTTCCGGAGGATTTTCCCTTCTGCGGGGAGGAAGTGGTAACAGAACCGTTTCTTCGGTTCCATGAGACATTCATTCCGGAGGAAGCTGCATATACTCTGAAAGTCCGCGCATCCCATACGGATTTCGGCGGACATATGAATAATGTGTCTTATGTGCGTGTGCTTCTGGATGCCTTTACCGTTGAAGAGCTCTCCTCTATGAAGGTCAGAGAAATGGAGATCCGCTATGCTGCTTCATGTTTTGAAGGAGATGCGCTTACTGTTTACCGCAGACAGGTGGAGGATGGATGGCTTCTTGGTGTGCAGAAGGGTGAGGAGCGTCCTGCGGCATTTTTAAAGATCACGCTGTAATTTTCGGGAAAACAACTGTTGGGGAGTTTACAGAGAACCTTTACTCGTGTATAATATTCTGGCGAATTTCAACTGAATCATGAAAGTGTGTGAAAAAAATGATCGAATTTGAAGAATATAAAGGTAAAATTCTGGAGCTGCAGCCCAGACTGGAAACTCTTGGTACTGCTCTCAAGCTGGAGGATGCCCGCAGACAGGCGGATGAGCTTGAAGCGGAGAGTGCCACCGACGGTTTCTGGAACGATCTGGCCCATTCCCAGAAGGTTCAGCAGCAGCTCAAACAGCTGAAAAATAAGATTGAAAAGTATGAAGGTATGTGCAGCCAGTGGGAGGATCTTCTGACGCTGTGTGAAATGGGCATGGAGGAAGATGATGCCGAGCTTCTGGAAGAGCTTGAGGGTGAATATAAAGTCTTTGAAGAGAAGCTTGAGGAAATGCATCTTGCCACCCTGCTCATCGGCGAGTATGATGCCAACAACGCCATTCTTACCTTCCATGCCGGCGCAGGCGGCACTGAGGCACAGGATTGGACCCAGATGCTCTACCGGATGTATACCCGCTGGGCAGAAAAGCACGGCTACGAGGTTAAGCTTCTGGACTGGCTTGACGGCGAAGATGCAGGGCTGAAGAGCGCCACCATTCAGATCAACGGTGAAAACGCTTACGGCTATCTGAAGAGCGAAAACGGCATCCACCGTCTTGTCCGCGTTTCTCCCTTTGACTCCTCCGGAAGACGGCATACGTCCTTTGCCGCTCTGGAAGTCATGCCGGAGATCCATGATGACAACTCCATCGAGATCCGTGAAGAGGATATCGAGATGCAGGTGTACCGTTCTTCCGGTGCCGGCGGACAGAAGGTCAATAAGACCTCCTCTGCCGTCCGTCTTACTCACCTTCCTACCGGGATTGTAGTCTCCTGTCAGGTGGAGCGAAGCCAGTATCAGAACCGCGACAACTGTATGGCAATGCTTCGCGCCCGTCTTGCAGAGATCAAGGAGCGCGAGCATCTGGAAAAGATCTCCGATATCAAGGGTGTCCAGATGAAAATCGAGTGGGGAAGTCAGATCCGTTCCTATGTTTTTATGCCCTATACCCTTGCAAAGGATCACCGTACCGGTTTTGAAGACGGCAACATCAGTTCTGTCATGGACGGCAATATCGACGGCTTTATCAACGCTTATTTGAGCATGAAGGCCGGAGACGCTCAGGAAAACGCAGAATAAGCAGGGAAACCGAACTTTTTCTGAATTTTTGTATTGACATAATCAAAATTTTCGTTATATAATAAAATTCCCGTCTTACGGGGTTACGTGTCAACTGTGCCCGGGCAATTTCCGGATGACCGGGTATCGAGTATGAGACAAAATTTACAGGAGGTGCCGCGTAATGAAGAGAACATTCCAGCCCAAGAAGCGTCAGCGCGCTAAGGAGCACGGCTTCCGCAAGAGAATGTCCACCGCCAACGGCCGCAAGGTGCTTGCCCGCCGTCGCGCCAAGGGCAGAGCTCAGCTGTCCGCCTGATTTGGCGGCTGGCTTGAGCCAGGGGGACGAGGCTGCATGAAACGGTTTACGTCTCTGAAGAATAACTATGAGTTCCGCCGCCTCTATTACAAGGGCAAGAGCGCGGCGGGGTCCCGTCTTGTTCTGTATGTCCGGCCAAATAAGCTTGAACGGAACAGACTTGGGATCACAGTGGGAACAAAGATCGGAAAAGCGGTGGTTCGTAACCGGGTCCGCAGACGGATCCGTGAGATCTTCCGCTTAAACGAGGACAAGCTGGCGTGCGGCAGGGACCTTGTGGTCGTCGCACGCTCGCGGAGCATTATCTCCGAATACCGGGAGTTGGAGAATGAATTTCTGCGCCTGGCGGATAAACTGGGACTTTTGGTGTGCACGGAATGAAAAGATTCTGTATTCTTTTGATCCGTTTTTATCAAAAGTGCATCTCTCCGCTGAAAAAGCCCTGCTGCATTTTTATCCCCACCTGTTCTTCCTATGCGCTGGAAGCCATTGAGAAGTACGGTGCGGCAAAAGGCAGCTGGCTTGCGCTGAAACGGCTGCTTCGCTGCCATCCTTTCCACGGGAAAAATTTCGATCCTTATGACCCGGTTCCCTGATTTATTGAGATTGGAGTACAACTATGCTGAACGCAATTGCAAAGCCGTTTGGCATGCTGATGCTGTGGCTCTATGAGTTTCTGAACAACTACGGCCTTGCGGTCATTCTGTTTGCGCTGATCGTGAAGCTGATCCTGCTTCCCTTCATGATGAAGAGCAAGCGGGGTACCATGCGGACTCAGAGTCTGCAGCCGGTGCTGAAGGAACTGGAAAAGCGGCACGGTGCCAACAAGCAGAAGTACAATGAAGAAGTACAGAAGCTGTATCGGGAAGAAAAAATCAATCCCATGGGCGGCTGCCTTTGGTCCCTGATTCCCTTCCCCATCCTTCTTGCACTGTATCAGGCGATCCGCTTCCCCCTGACCATCATGATGCGTGTTCCTCAGGAGCATGTGGACAAGGGCGGTGCTCTTTACGAGCTGCTGCAGTCCAACGGGTATCAGGAATGGTTCAGCGGCCGCTTTACCGCGCAGATGGAAGCCGGCTACGGCCAGATCGCCATGAGTCAGTTCATCACGGAAAAGTGGGATACCCTGCAGGCAGATTTTGTTGCCATCAGTGACAGGATCCGGACGCTGGACTACGGATTTTTAGGTTTGGATCTTGGTGCTGTTCCCCAGTGGAAGATCTGGCAGTTCGATTTCTCCGGTCCTGCGGAGACATGGCTTCCCAAGGTCGGGCTGTTCCTCATTCCCGTCATTGCCGCTGCACTGACGCTGTGGCAGTCCATCATCACCCAGAAGATGAATCCCCAGCCTGAGTCCACCGATCCTTCTCAGCAGGGTACGCAGGCGTCTATGAAGACCATGACTTACATGATGCCTCTCATGACGCTGTTCTTTGCTTTTGCCATGCCTGCTGCTCTCGGTCTGTACTGGATTGCCAGCACCGGCTTCAGCATGATCCAGGATATCGTGCTCACCAAGCACTATCAGAAGGTCATGAAGAAGGAATCTGCCGAGCGCGATGCCCGCATGAAGAAGAAGATGGACGAGATCGCCAGAAAGCATGCGGAGACCGAGCGTCTGCGTGCCGAGAATCAGACGGAGGTCAACCCCAATACCTCCAGAGAAAAGCAGCAGAAGCAGGCAAAGCTCCTGAAGGAGCAGAAGGCTGCCGAGTATGAGCGGAGAATGAATCCCACGGAAGAGGTCGTTGAGCCCAGCCGTGTGGGTGAACGCCGCTATGCAAGAGGACGTGCCTATGATCCTGACCGTTTCGCTGCAAAGGCAGAGAATGCCGAAGCTGCTGCGGAGGAAGCTGCTGAGTCCGAAGCAACCGGACAGGAAGAATAAGGAGTATATAATGGTCATATCTGTTGAAAAAACAGCAAAGACCGAGGAAGAGGCAATTGCCGCGGCGCTTAGCGAGCTTGGCGTCAGCCGGGACGAAGCAACCGTAGAAGTTCTGGAAAAGGCAAAAAGCGGCTTTCTCGGGATCGGCAGCGCACCTGCTGTGGTCCGCGTGAGCTGTCAGCGGGAGGAAACCAAAGAAGAAAAGCTGGAAGCGTTTCTGACCGGACTTTTTGAGCATATGCATGTGGAAGTGACCCAGACCACCCTTCACGGAGAAGACGGCTCCATCAATGTGGACCTCTCCGGCGAGGACATGGGATCCCTTATCGGCCGCCGCGGCGAGACACTGGATGCCATTCAGCATCTGGCAAATTACGCGGTAAACCGTGGCGATGGCGGACGCGTCCGCATCAACATCGACGCGGAAAACTACCGTGCCAAGCGTACGGAATCTCTCCGCCGTCTTGCGGATAAAGTGGCGCAGAAGGTCATCAAGTACCGCCGCAGCATGACGCTGGAGCCGATGAACGCTTACGAGCGTCACATCATCCATACTACCCTGCAGGAATACGAAAGCATTACGACCCATTCCACCGGTACCGAACCCAACCGCCGTGTGGTCGTATCCTTTGACCGTCAGAAGAAAACCACTGTCAGTGACAACGGCTATACCAGCCGCGAGTGGAGATAAGGGAGGAAAAGAAAATGACTTTTGAAAAGATCCGTAAGGCTCTGGCCGAACAGCTGGAAGTTAAGGAAGACACCATCACCATGGATACCAACATCATCGACGATCTCGGCGCCGATTCTCTGGACGTCGTGGAGCTCATGATGTTCATCGAGGATACCTTCAATCTGGCTATCCCCGACGATGCTCTCCATACCTTCCGTACCCTGGGTGACGTAGTCGCCTACGTGGAAAAGAACAGCAAGTAATTTCAGTACGGTACAGATGGAAAAGAGATTAGGGATCTACCTGCATATTCCGTTCTGTGCCGGACGTTGTGCCTACTGCGATTTTTATACCTGTGCCGGCCGGGATCAGTTGATCCCGGCCTATCAGAAGGCGCTGCTGCAGCATATCAGCGAGGCCCGTCCCCAGATCCGAGGATATCTTACGGATACCGTTTACTTTGGCGGTGGGACCCCAAGCTATTATGGGGCGGAGCGCCTTTGTGAGCTTTTGGAGGCAATCAAGGAGAATGCAAGGCTCCTGATCGATTCGGAGATCACAGCAGAGGTCAATCCCGGTACGATTACATACGCACAGCTGCGGAAAATGCGCAAAAGCGGTTTTAACCGGCTTTCCATCGGCGTGCAGTCTGCCAATGACGGGATCCTTCGCAGTCAGGGCAGAAAGCATACCTTTGCACAGGCAGCGGAAGCAGTGCGTCAGGCCCGGCTTGCCGGGTTTGACAACATCAGCTGCGATATCATTTACGGTCTGCCTTCCCAGACGCGGGAGGACTGGGCGGATACTGTTATGCGCGTTGCTGCACTGAAGCCGGATCACATTTCCTGCTACGGACTGAAGATCGCGGAGGGTACACCGCTGTGGCCTTACCGTGATTCACCCTTCCTGCCGGACGGGGATACACAGGCGGATATGTACCTCTACGCTGTGGAGGCATTGAGCCGCTATGGCTATCATCAGTATGAGATATCCAATTTTGCCGTGCGGAACAAGGAATCCCGCCACAATCTGAAGTATTGGACAGGCATGGACTATATCGGCTTTGGTGCCGCAGCCCATTCTTTCATGGGCGGTCTGCGGTATTCCAATACGGCAGATGTGGAAAAGTATATTGCAGCTGTGAATGAAGGCGGCAATATCGTGGATTACAGTGAAGAGATATCCGGTTTTGAACGGGGAAGCGAATATCTCATGCTTGGGCTGCGAACTGCCCGTGGGATCACCGAGCGGGAATACCGGGAGATCTATCCCTGCAGCTTTGCACTCATCCGCAGGCAGCTGGAGGAATTCCGCCTTAACGGCTGGGCGCTGGAGACCGGCGGACGCTGGCATTTTACGCCTCGCGGGCTTTTGCTTTCCAATGTGCTGATCGGCGAAATTCTGGACGCTCAGGCAAAGCAGCGGGAGATCGACGGTACACCATGGCTGAATAACGATAAGGAACCGGAAAGTCAGTATTCCATGTTTGCGGACAGAACGGAAACCGTTCAGATGTTCCGCGGGATCTGACGGAACGAATTGGAAATTACGGCGTCTTTTTCACAGAATGATGTGAATGGATTTTTCCGGACGGCGTATACTGAACTCGCCGGGAAACATCCCCGGGAAAGGATGACCTGATATGGCAACCGGCAAAACAAAATACGGAAAACAGAAAACCGGCGCAGCCGGGATTTTCAGCTTCCGGGAACATAAAAAGCTTTGGATCACGGTCATTGCTGCGGCAAGCGCTCTTGTGCTGATTGCCGCGGTGGTATTTGGCTTTGCCTTTTACGTAAAAGGGATCGAGACCATTTATCCCAATGTGTCCATAGACGGTGTTGATCTTGGCGGAAAGACTAAGGCGCAGGCGCTTGATGCACTGAATGGGGCAGAACTTGCCTGGAACAGTGATGTGCAGGCTGTGGTAAATATTTACGACATCTATACCATCACCGTTACCGCAGAGGAAGCCGGCTATCCCACAAGCGCGGGAGAAGCTGTGGAAGCGGCATATCTGCACGGTCGGGATAAATCTCTTCTGGCCAACGCTGTCACATGGCTGAAAAGCCGGAATCATGAGACTGTTCTTCGTTCCGACAGCTTTGATAATTTCGATGAGAACAAGGTACGGGCTGCCATTGAGACCCAGACCTCTGTCATCAGCGCTGAAGCCGTCGGCGGCAGCTATACCATCGGTGAAGAAAGCATTGAGGTGATCCGCGGTCTTCCCGGAATGACAGTGGATCCTGTAGTTATCTATGGGTTTATGGAGGAGCAGTTCCGCTCATGGGATTTCGTACCTGACCGGTATGACCCGGATACGTCTACTCCCCAGCATGTGGATCTCAAAGCACTGTATGATGAGATCTATGTGGAGCCTGTAAACGCCAGGTACGATACAGAGACCCTTGAGGCCACGGAGTCTGTTACCGGTGTTTCCTTTGATCTGGATGCAGCCCAGAAAATGTATGACGATGCTGTGGACGGCGACACCATCGTGATCCCCATCATCTATACCGAACCTGAATTCACCACACAGGGTGTCAATGACTCCCTGTATCGGGACATCATTGCCGAATGCACAACATCTCTTTCCGGCAGCGAGTATCCCCGTGTGACGAATATTTCCCTGACTGCGCAGGCAGTGAATGGCACCGTGCTGCAGCCGGGTGATGAATTCAGCTTCAACGGTATTGTAGGTGAACGTACCCCGGATAAGGGGTATATGGAAGCCGGTGCATATGTTGCCGGTGAAAATGTGAACCAGTACGGCGGTGGCATCTGCCAGACCTCTTCCACCATTTACTACTGTGTGCTGCACTCCAATCTGGAAGTGCTTGAGCGGGAATGCCATATGTTCATCATCGGCTACCTGCCTCTGGGTATGGACGCCACAGTGGACTGGGGCACTCTGGATCTGCGTTTCCGCAACAACAGAAATTATCCCATCCGTATCGAAGCTTTTGTGGATGAGGAAGCGGAAGAACTCACTGTTCGTTTCCACGGCACCATAGAGGATGATACCTATGTGGAGATCGAATCCGTTGTGGTTGGTGTGAGAGGCTATGAGACCAAGTACCAGGAGGATCCTACGGTGACCTCCGGGGAAAAGGAAAAGCACAGCGGCTATTACGGCTATACCGTGGATGTGTACAAACACATTTACGACGGTGACGGGACCCTGCTGGAGACGATCTATCTCGGTCAGGATATTTACGAGCACCGTGACAGACTTGTTCTTGTTCCTGTCGGCTCCATCAGCCCAAGCCCCGGTACCACTCCTGCAGCAACACCTGCACCTACCGCCGCACCTGCGGCAACACCCACCGCTGCCCCCGCAGCAACGCCCGAACCTACGCCAGAGCCTACCCCGGCACCCACGCCGGAGCCGACTCTTGAGCCCGCTCCGGAACCCACACCTACCCCGGCGGCTGAGCCATAATGACGAAAAAGATCCCTGTTTTAAAAATAAAACAGGGATCTTTTCTATCTTGACAATAGCGCATTAAAGCATTAGAATACCGCTGAACAACCAGAATACAGGGATGCGTAACAATTGCTCCCGGAAAAGGTAGGAATACATCATGGCAGAAAATAAACGAGAAATTCTTCCTATCAAAGAAAAGATTGCTCAGCACCGTTGGAATTTTGAAGGACGCAGTATTCCCATGGGGATCGGCTGCGCTTGGGTCAGCGAATACTATAATGAAAGCGATGAAGGTGTGCGGCTTCTGGACCGCGCGTATGAGGAGGGCTTCCGGTATTTTGACACCTCCCGAAGCTATGGCAGCAGCGAGCTTGTTGTTGGAGAATTTTTGAAGCATATCGACCGGAAATCCATTTTCCTTTCCACAAAATCGCATTTTCAGCCGCATATGCTCGGCGCTGCGGCATTTTCCCGTTTCCGTCAGAACTTTTTTGAAAGCTTTGAACGCCTGGGTGTAGATCATATCGATCTGTTTCTCATCCATGATACGGAGCAGATCGACAGCTGCTGGAAAGACGTGATCCCGTTCCTCCGTGAACAGAAGGAAAAGGGACTTATCGACTATATCGGTCTTGGTACACGCAGGCTTGGCGCTCACAGAGAAGCAATTCTCACCGGGGCAATCGATGCCTCCGAGGCGTATCTGACTTACAGCCTCCTCAAGCGTTCTGCTGAATCCACCATTCAGCTGGCTGCATCCAAAAACAACGCATACATCAATGCCTCACTTCTCCATTTCGGCGTGATCAAGGACAAGGAACTGCCCGAAAAAATCGCAAAGTCCACCGGTCATCATCGGCAGGAGCTGGTTAATTCGCTGAAAATGCAGGAGCTGTGCAAGGAAATGGGTGTGGATATCGTTGCGGCATCTCTGCAGTTTTCCATGCTGAACCCGGATGTGGATATCGTTCTCAACGGCATCCACCGCATGAGCAACATTGATTCCACCATCCGCAGCATGAGGGAGGTCATCTATCCCGATCAGTGGCGGCGGATCTTTGAGCTGCAGAGACAGGATCCCTGCATGTTTGAAGAAAATGTATCCACTTGGTATTGATGATAAACGAGAAAACGCATCGGTATAGCCGATGCGTTTTTTTACTTCCGTTTCAGATTCAGCTTGGCATACTGGGCGATCTGCACCCAGTGTTTCTTCAAAAAACCGCGAAGCTGTTTTTTGTGGTGGCATAGCTTTTCCGGACAGTTGGCGCAGGAAAGGCTTTGGTTTGCACATTCATAAAACCGCTCGGGACAAAGCTGATAGGCTACCTCCCATTCGATCAGCAGCAAAAGTGCAATGCAAAACAGAGAAAGGGCGAAGGGACTGTTCACGAAGATCAGCGGGGTGAACATCATGGCATAATCCCAGTTGTAGATCCTGCAGCTGCCGCAGCATTTATTTTTCATGAACCATGTCTGGAACGGACAGAAAAACAGAATACAGATCATGTCGCAGACAGAATAAAAAAGGCTGATAAGCAGCATGATCCCGCCGTCCAGTACACCGGTGAGGTGAAGGATCCCGAAAATGCTGTTGAGGCCCATCCAGACCAGCGCAACGACCACCGTGCTGCGCCATGTGTGAGGAAGCTTCTTCGGGGGATTTTCAGCCGGCCTGTAGTTGCGGGGGAAAATCTTTTGACAGCCCATGCTCTCCAGTCTGGAGGGGAAAAACCGCAGAAGCATTTCAATGAAAAATACGAGCCAGATCACAACAAGGATCCCCTCACGGTTTTCCACGCCACCGAAAAGGGTTTCGGAACCGCGGATGCGGTTTATGATGTATAATGCCAGAGCTGCCAGAAACAGCAGAGAACGGAATACAAGCTTAAAATAGTGCAGGGCGGAAATGGTTGAAAGTTTTTTGCGGGATCTCATACAGAAGCCTTTCTTTCTGGTAGTTCAGGATCAGATGCTGCCGTTTTCCCGGAAGGTGCGCCATACGGTCTCAAACCATGTATCGGCATCCGGAATAGGAGAAACAGCGGCAAATACAGACAGAAAGCCCTCAGGGGACTTTTGGGTCAGCAGGACTTCCCTGCGGGTATCCGGGGTCTCGGGACGGTAACGGTAACCGTCGGGGGCGAAATCAGGCAGAAGCCCGCCGTCATCATGCATCAGCGCGCCGCCGCGGCTTCCGCAGCGGTTCATGGCTGTATTCATGGCGGAGAGCACCGCGCAGGCAGTAATGAGCATATCTTTTGTTTTCAGCGCATCCCGGAGAGCGGCTCCTTTTCCGCAGAAGGTTTCTTCAAAATGAGCAAGGATATCCTCGCAGAAATCTCTCAGTTCAGTGATCGCTTTGGGGTCGCGGATATGGGCGGCGCAGAGACTCATGTTTCTGCGGACGGCATGATACACGGGAGCGGGATCTTCCCCACCCTCTTCCAGACGGAGAATTTTTTCCAGAGCCTTCTCCGCATAGGCCAGAACTGCGTCTTCCCGAAGCTTTCCGGGTGTGCGAAGGGATTTTGCCGCGTCCCGGGCAGCGCGGAAAGAACCTACCTGTGTGGAATTGAGGGCAGAGCCGCCGGGGCGTGTTACGCCGAAGGTACCTGCCGCCTCTCCTGCGCACCAGAGCCCGGGAAGAGTCGTGCGCCAATTCTCGTCCACGCGAAGACCGCCGTTCATATGCTGTGCGCAGACAGAGACCTCCAGAGGTTCTTTCGTGATGTCGATGCCGTGGGAACGGTAAAGCTCGATGGCTCCGGGATTTATGGCCTTGAGCCGCTGGATGGGAAGCTTCAGCAAGGCGCCGCAGTTTGCAAGATAGCTGCGGGTCTCTTCGGAAAGGCCGTCAAAGCCGTTTTCCAGACCGGAAGGCTCTGTGGTGAAGTCCATAAAGACCCGGTTGCCCAGATGGAAGATCTCATGATGCACAAGAAGGTCAATGAGGGAAGAACCGTTTACCTTTGCGGCATCAAAGGGCCATTGATAACCCTTGAGGAACACCATGTCAAGCGCCCGTTGGGTATCCGGGAAATATTCCGGCAGAAATTCCCGCACAGTACCGTCGGGACTTACGGAAATATACCGGGGAAGCGCCTGCTGATAGCTGCCGGAGACGTTCCAGCGGAACTTTGTGGAGGCAAGACCGTACTGCCACTCGCTGAGATTCGCGCCGGCGGCGCCTGCTTCCAGCGCCATCCCTGTCATCCCTGTCTGACTTTCGGGATAGACGGAGTTTTCGTACAATGCCGCAGGACCGCCTGTGGCAAGGATCACAGCCCGGGCAAGGAAAATGTGGATATCTCCAAGCCTGTCACAGGCAAGAAAACCTGAAGTTCTGTCACCGTCTTTCAGGAGGGAAAATGCAGTGAGCCCGTCAAGCACCGGGATCCCTTTTTTCTCTACAGAATGCTCCAGCGCCTCGGTCATCAGCTTCGAGGTCAGCGGACCGCAGGAGGTTGCGCGGGTACGGGGATCGTGATCTGTCTTATATCCGGCATATTCGCCGTATTCATTTGTGGGAAATGGGACGCCAAGCTGCACAAGCTTTAAAAAGCCGCGGACAGAGCCTGCAGCCTCTGCGAGAGCGGTGCCGCCCTCAACACCGCCGCCTGCTGCAAGATCCTGCGCCATGGCGCGGACGCTGTCCCCCTCCTCTCCGCTGAGAGAAAGCTTATAGTAGGTCTGCTTGTCGCTGCCAGTATTGCGGCTTGTCCCCATATAACGGCCTTCGGTGACGATGCAGAGGTTTTCCACACCAAGATCAAAAAGGCTGTCCGCGGCATTGAAGCCGGCGCAGCCTGTCCCGATGACTACTGCGTCGTAACGGTGCAGGGCAACAGCTTTTCCCGCGAGCATCCGCAGTTCGGAATTTTCAGAAAACATATACTCCTCCTTATTTACCTTCGGGGGAACTTGTGTTATGATACAGCCATCAGAAACCGAAAGGACGGAAACGGCTGTGAATAAACCTTATGCGATCTTTCTGAGTCAGGAAAAAGAAAATGAACATATGTTCAAGGTCTTTTCTGCAGATGTGGTGAGCCGTCTGCAGGAATATGTGGATATTGAGCCTGTGATCTACTGTGCGGATGACCTTGCCCTTCCGGAAGTACAGCGGGCAGAGTATGTCTTTGCCACATGGGGCATGGCAGGACTTTCCGAAGAGCAGATCGCTGCGTATATGCCGAAGCTGAAGCGTGTGTTTTACGCCGCAGGCTCCGTGCAGGATTTTGCCCGCCCGTTTTTAAACAGCGGTGTCGCCGTGCACAGCGCATGGGCGGCCAATGCGGTTCCCGTGGTGGAATACACCGTGGCGCAGATCCTGCTGGCAAACGTGGGCTTCTATCAGTCCTCTGCATGGTATAAGAACAACGGCTATGATGCCGCCCATGCCGCCTGCTGGGCATATCCCGGAAACTTCAAGGTGAAGGTGGGCATCATCGGCTGCGGCATGATCGGCAGCATGGTTTGTGACCGGCTGAAGCAGTACCGCGTTGAGGTTCTGGTCAGCGATCCCTTCGCCTCCGATGAGAAGCTGCAGGCTCTTGGCGCAAAGCGGGCAACACTGGAAGAGATCTTCTCCCAGTGCCAGACCATTTCCAACCATACCGCAAACCTGCCCCAGACTGTGGGGATGCTTCACGGCGGACTTTTTGATCTGATGCTCCCCAGCGCCACATTTATCAATACCGGCCGGGGTGCACAGGTCGTGGAAGATGACCTTGTGGCGGCTCTGGAAGCCGAACCCGGCCGCACCGCGGTTCTGGATGTGACCCATCCCGAGCCTGTGGATCCCGAAGGCAAGCTTGCAAACCTGCCCAATGTGATCCTTACCCCCCATATTGCCGGTTCCTCCGGAAACGAGATCGAGCGGATGGGCGAATACATGGCAGATGAGCTTGTGCGTCATCTTTCCGGTGAGGACTGCCTTTACAGCGTGTCCATGAAGATGCTGGAGACCATGGCCTGATCAGCGCAGGGCTTTGAAAAAGCTCTGCAGGATCTCCAGACAGGGCTCCGCAAGGATCCCTCCATACAGCTCCGGCACATGAGGCCAGGGCTCCATACAGAGATTCACGACCCCGCCGCAGGCACCGAAGGCGGGGTCGCGTGCTCCGTAAAACACGCGCCTGAGCCTTGCGTTCAGGATCGCTCCCATACACATGGGACAGGGTTCCAGCGTCACATACAGCGAGCAGCCGTCCAGCCGCCAGCTTCCTTTTGCGGCGCAGGCCTGCGCAATAGCGTCCATCTCCGCATGGGAGAGGGCGCTTTTTGTTTCTTCCCGGCGGTTTCTGCCCCGGGCAATAATGACGCCGTTTTCATCGGCAATGACGCATCCCACAGGGACCTCCCCGCAGGCGGCAGCTTCCCTCGCAAGGGAAAGGGCTTCCAGCATATATTCTTCTTCGGACATGGTTTTCACCTATTCTATCGAAGTAAAAGGTATAATTCAACCTCTCCTCAGGAACAATCTATGTAAAGAATTTCTGAACGGAGGAAAAAATGAAGATTTGCGACATCATGAACCGAAATGTGGTAGCCGTCTCTCCTGAAGAGACAGTTTCCCTTGCGGCAAGGCTTCTTGCAAGGCACAATATCGGCTCGCTTCCCGTATGCACGGCGGATGGAAGGCTGCGGGGCGTACTGACGGACAGGGACATCGTCCTGCGCTGCATAGCGGCAGACATGGACCCGAAAACCACCGAAGTGCGGGAGGTGATGTCCATCGGTGTGCTTACCGTTTCGCCTGCAGACGAGCCTGCGAAGGCGGGACGGAAAATGGCGGAAGGACAGGTTCGCCGCCTTCCCGTGGTGGAAAAAGAGCAGCTTGTGGGCATTGTGTCCCTTGGGGATCTGGCGGTCCATCGGGACACGGATATGGAAGCGGCACAGGCTCTCGGAGAGATCAGCTCCAATCTCCGCAAACTGTGATCTCAGATCACGAAACCGCCGTTTACACCGAGAATCTGGCCGGTAATGAACCGGGCCTTGTCCGAAACCAGATAGGCTGCCAGAGAGGCAACATCCCCAGGGGTGCCGATGGTGCCCAGAGGTGTTTCCTCCCGAAGAGCGTCCAGGATCTCCGGGGTAAGATCCCGGTTCATGTCCGTGTCAATGACACCGGGGGCAATGCAGTTTACCCGGATATGTGATGGACCCATCTCCTTGGCAAGGGCTTTCGTAAAGCCGATGACCGCAGCCTTGGAGGCGGAATAGGCGCATTCGCAGCTGGCGCCTGTGACACCCCAGATGGAGGACATGGTGACGATGCTGCCCTTTCCCAGCCGCAGCATGGTTTTCAGCGCTCTGCGGCAGCAATAAAAGGTGCCGTCCATATTCACGGCAAAGATACGCCGCCATGTCTCGTTATCCGTATCGGTGACGAGACCTTTTTCCGAGATCCCCGCGCAGCACACAAGAGCTTCCACCGGACCTGCCACGGAGAACATTTCCTCTACCGCCTCAGGGTCGGAGACATCCGCCTGCAGGGCGATACCGTCAAGCTCAGCGGCAAGGCTTTGGGCAAGCTCTCCGTTTTTCCGGTAATTCAGAACCACCCGCCAGCCGTCTTCCGCAAGGGCTCTGGCGCAGGCAGCGCCGATACCCCGGGAAGCTCCGGTAATGAGTGCCGTAGGACGCATAAAGATCCCTCCAAATCATTTGCAATTTCTCCCGCTTCGTGATATGCTGTGTGCTGTTTGAAAGGCGGGAGAAGATGAAGCTTACCTATACCCATACAAAGGTCGCCTGTTACTTTGGCTTTGTGACGCAGGCCATTGTGAATAACTTTGCGCCCTTGCTCTTTATCACATTTACCACCGAATTTGACATGACCCTTTCCCAGATCACACCGTTGGTATCCATCAATTTTGCGGTGCAGCTTCTGGTGGATCTGCTGTGCGCAAAATTTGCCGATAAGCTGGGGTACCGCGCCTGTATGGTCACGGCGCATATTTGCGCTGCCGCAGGACTTGCGGGACTTTCCTTCCTGCCGGAGCTTTTCGGATCGCCCTTTGTGGGAATTCTGATCCCCATGGTGCTCTATGCCGTGGGCGGCGGTCTTCTGGAGGTTCTCTGCAGTCCCATTGTGGAGGCGCTGCCTTCCGAACACAAGGAAGCCTCCATGAGTGTGCTCCACGCGTTCTACAGCTGGGGACATCTGGCGGTGATCCTGTTTTCCACATTGTTTTTTTCTTTCGCCGGTATTGCAAACTGGCGGTATCTTGCCTGTATCTGGGCAGTCGTGCCGGCACTTAATGCCGTGGCGTTTGCCAAAGTACCCATCCTCCGTACCGTGGAGGAGGCAAAATCCATGAAGGTCCCGGAGCTTCTGCGTTCCGGGCTGTTCTGGATGCTGATTATCGTCATGCTCTGTGCAGGGGCAAGCGAAATGTCCATGGCGCAGTGGGTCTCTGCCTTTACGGAGGCGGGACTCAAGGTGGATAAGACCCTTGGAGATCTTGCAGGCGGCTGCATCTTTGCGGCGCTCATGAGCGTGAGCCGTATGCTGAATGCAGGACTCAGCCGAAAATTCCCCCGAATGGGCTATATGGCAGTCTGCGGCGGGCTTTGCGTTTGCGGATATCTCCTTGCCGCCCTTTCCCCCACACCTGTGCCGGCCTTTATCGGCTGTGCCCTTTGCGGACTTTCCTGCGGTGTGTTCTGGCCGGGAACATTCAGCCTTGCCGCCAGAATTTACCCCGCAGGCGGAACGGCGCTTTTCGCCTTTCTTGCCTTGGCGGGGGATCTCGGATGCTCCAGCGGACCGGGGGTGGTGGGACTTGTGTCCGGAATTTTCGGCGATCGGCTGCAAAGCGGTCTGCTTGCCGTGGCGGTGTTCCCCGCGGTGCTGGTCATCTCCGTGATTTTGCTGCTGCGGGCAGAAAAGCGGAAGACTTAACGCTCGCTGGGTCTTGGATCTGCGTCTCCGAAAATGAGGTCGTCAATATCCGGTCTGCGCACAGGCTCCGTGGCTTCCTGTATCATAGGGCACCTCCTCATGGCATGATAATTCAGTATATGCATGAGGAGCAAAAACAGTACATGAAATTTCCGGCACATTTCGTGCCGGAAATTATTTTGTCTCCAGCACAAGACAAAGAAGCTGCGGATTGTTGAAAATGCGGAAGGTTCCCCGGATATTTCCAATCCCCCGGGAAACGGTCATCACCGTGTTTCCCCTGAGACAGAGACCGGCTTCATTTTCGGGAAGCAGGGTGCCGCCGTGACCGAAGAGCCCTCCGATGCCGGGAAGGCGGATCACTCCGCCGTGAGCATGACCGCTGAGGACAAGGGGAACGCCAAGGGAAGCGTAAAGCTCCAGCCTGTCGTTTCTGTGGTTCAGCAGGATCGCAGGAGGCGAACCTGTTTCACGGACGATGGCATTCACAAGCTCCTCCGGGGTCATCATGTCCGCAGGACCGTTGGGGTCTTCTGCCCCGGCAAGAACGAGGCTGTCCCCCTTTCGGTACAGCGTCACCCATTCATTTTGCAGCACAGTGACACCGAAGCCTTCCAGCATGGCGAGAAGCTCATCTGTCCAGCCGCAGGTCCAATCATGGTTTCCGGTGACAAAATATACCGGAGCAATGGCACAAAGCCGCGGGATAAGGCTGCGGATATCCTCTTTTTGTCCGGGAGAATCGGCAAGATCCCCGGTGAGGAAAATGACTTCCGGCTCTGCCGCCCGTATCTCGTGCAGAAGATATTCGTTCTCTCTGCCGAATACAGCACCGTGCAGATCGGAAAGCTGCAGGATGCGCATACCGTCAAAGCCATCCGGAAGAGCGGGAGCGGAAACGGTATAGGTATCCGTCACGATGCGTGTGTTCCCGTCAAAAATCAGCAGGGAAAGCAAAAGGGCTGCCGCAAGCATTGCACGCGGCAGCCCATAGGGTCGTCTCTTTTTCTCTTGCTGCCGGCTCAGGCCAGAACTTCCTTCATCACATTCCGCAGAATCTCGAGACCCTGCAGAAGCTGCGCGTCCTCAATGACCAGCGGCGGCATGATTTTCAGCACATTGTTGCCACGGCCTGCCCGTTCTGCCACGAGACAGTTTGCAAAGCACTTCTGCATGACGGTGCGGCTGATTTCGGGATCGGGCATGGCATTGAAGTCGATGCCCCACAGAAGACCGATGCCGCGGATCTGCAGACGGCTGTCCAGAGGCGCGATCTCCTTTTCCAGGAACTCACGGACAAGTGCGCCCTTGCGGCAGACTTCATTGTCCATGTCATTTGCCAGATAGTATTCAATACCGGCCTTGGCAGCCACGAAGGCGAGCTGGTTTCCACGGAAGGTGCCGGTATGCTCACCGGGCTTCAGCACATCGATCTCCGGCTTCATAAGCGTCATGGCGAAGGGCAGACCGTAGCCGCCGGCGGACTTGGAAACGGTGACGATGTCGGGCACGATGCCGGCATACTCAAAGGAGAAGTAACGGCCGCAGCGGTCAGCACCGGCCTGAATGTCGTCAATGATCATGAGGATGCCGTACTTGTCGCAAAGCTTGCGGACACCCTGCAGCCATTCTGCCGGCAGAGGGTATACGCCGCCGTCAACCTGAACAGCCTCAATGATAAAAGCGGCAGGCTTTGCAACGCCGGAATGGTCATCGGTGAGCAGCGTCTCGTAGTACTTCAGGGTGTCCATCTCCGGGAACATATAGGGAGCGGGAAGATGGGTCACGCCCGAGAGATCGATCCCTGCGCCGGCACGGGAATCTGCATCCGTGGTGCAGGCGAGAGAGCCAAGAGTCATGCCGTGGAAGGCACCCATCAGGGCGAAAATACCGGTGCGTCCGGTGGCCTTACGGGCGATCTTCAGCGCGGCTTCCACTGCATTTGCACCGGTAGGACCGGGGAACTGGATCTTGTAGTCAAAGCCACGGGGCTTGAGGATGTTCTCCTCATAGAATTCGATAAACTCCCGCTTTGCGGTTGCGCCCATGTCCAGAGAATGCAGAATGCGGTCCTCCGACAGGTAGCGGATGAGCTTTTCCTTGATGTAGTCGTTGTTGTGACCGTAGTTCACAGCACCGGCACCGCTGAAGAAATCGATGTAATCCCGGCCGTTTTCATCGGTCAAGGTAGATCCCTTGGCAAATTCAAACACCGCAGGAAAGCTGCGGATATAGGAACGGACATTGGATTCATATTTATTGAAGACATCCATAACAAAAGGCCTCCAGACCGGCGCAGTGCGCCATGATGCTTTTATTTCATTGTCATTTTAGCAGTAAAGCCTGCGTTTGTCAATGCAGACGAAATTTGGACAGAGAAAATTTATGAAAAATGAAAAAAAGGTCTTGCTTTTTTCTTTTCTGTGTGGTAATATATTCAGGCACTAAGAAATGCGCCTGTAGCTCAGCTGGATAGAGTGCACGGCTACGAACCGTGAGACCAGGGGTTCGAGTCCCTTCAGGCGTGCCAGGAAACAGGATATCCCGTCCGGGATATCCTGTTTCCTCTTTTCTGCAGAAAAGCAGCCTTGACAACCTCTGCCCCAAAGCCTATAATGCGGGTAAAATCTATTCAGGAGCGTGGGAAACATGAAAAAGATCCTCTTTCAGGGCGACTCCATTACCGATTGCGGCAGATCCAGAACGGATCTGACCGATATGGGACCGGGATATCCCAATCTGGTGAAGGCTTTTCTCGGCATGGATCACCCCGGTGAATACGAATTTGTGAACCGCGGCATCAGCGGAAACCGCATTGTGGACGTTTATGCCCGCATCAAGATGGATTTTATTAACCTGAAGCCGGATTATGCCAGCATTTACATCGGCGTGAACGATGCCTGGCACGAGATCAACAATCAGAACGGCGTTGCAACGGAAAAATTCGAGAAGATCTACTCCATGCTGCTGGAGGAGGTTCTGGAAGCCTGCCCCGATGTGAAGCTGATGCTCATTGCCCCTTATGTGCTGGAAGGCCGCTCCACTGTGGGCACGGAAGAGATCCCCGATAAGCTTGAGCGGTTCCGCACCGATGTGGCCGAAAAGGTGGCTGCGGTAAAGCGCCTTGGGGAAAAGTTCGGCCTGCCCGTCATCGACCTGCAGCCTGCCTTTGATGCAGCCTGCGAAAAAGCTCCCCCGGTGTACTGGACGGCAGACGGCGTCCATCCCACCCCCTGCGGTCACGAGATCATCAAGCGTCTGTGGCTGGAAACCTTTGAGAAAATCAAATGATCATTACAAGTAAAAAGCAGGAACAGGCCATCGAACAGGCGTGGAGTTATGTATTTGACAAGCTCTGGTATGCGCCGCTGCATCAGATTTACGACTATCTTATCGGCGACACGCTGGAAGAGACCCTTGCCGCCATGCCTACCCCGGAGGAAATTCGGGAAAGCTATCCCAATCCCTGCGGCTGGGGTACCGGCATGGAGGACTCTACCCTGAGCATGGGAACCGTGCTGGAAACGGTTCTGGCAAAGTACGCCGTGACCGGGGATGACGAGCTGAGGAAGACGGCGGATGACATTCTCGCCGGACTTATCCTCAACGGTACCGCAGCGCCAGAGCGGGGATTTATCGCCCGGGCGGTTTCCCCCCGTGATGGGAAAAGCATTTACATGGATTCCTCCCGGGATCAGTACACCAACTGGGTCTACGCCGCCCATCTGGCAATCAATTCTGATCTTGTATCGGAGGAACGGAAGGCCGCTTTGCGGCAGATCCTTGTGTGGATTGCGGAAAAGTGTGAGCGGGATGTGAAGCCGGAGACAGGCGGCTGGCTCATGCGGCTGGACGGAAAACCGGGTATCGTCTCTCAAATGGTGCATGACGGGCTGGGACCCCATGAATATTTGCGCCTGCCCATGTTCTATATGGCGGCCTATGAGGCCTCCGGGGACGAACACTGGAAGCAGCTGTACAGAAAGTGCGCCGATGTGCTTCTTCCCCTTGCCGAAGAGAATTTTCACGAAGCCTACTGGCGTCATTACGCCGTGGAGGAGCAGGGCTATATCTACGGGGTCTATCAGCACCAGTACTCCGCGAGACTTCTTTTCGACTGCGAGGAGGACGAAGCTTACCGCGCACGTTATCTGGAGCAGATGCGCCGTGCCGCGGTGTACGCGGAGATCTTCATGCAGGAGGCGTACCGGAATATGGACGCCGTCACCGGACCGGAACCCCGCCGCAGACCATGGCAGGAGGGGCTGGAAGACGGATACAATTACGCCAGCCACTGGTTGAATCCCTCGTCGGAGCTGTTTCATGGGTATCGGTACCAGATCCCTGACGTGATAACGGATACCTCTCGTCCCCTGCAGTCCAGATACCTCCGCAACGCCTCCGAGGTGGTGATCGTCCAGTGTCTCTGCCCGGGATATGCCATGACGGAGTTTGCCAGACGGGCGTTTCTGGAATTTGTGGAAAAGTGCGATTTTTCCGGGGCCTCCACCTATTGGCCTATGATCTTCTGCGATGCATGGTGGCTTGCCAAAAAATCGGGACAGATCTGAAAATCATGTACACAATTGAAACTGCCTGCACAGAACCTTTTGGGGAACTGTGCAGGCAGTTTTTCTGTTACTCAAGACCGAAATGCTTTGCCAAAGCGGAGAGCATCTCTTCTCTCGTGTCATGTTCGAAATCGGAGCGGATGTAAGTGAAAAAGCCGGTGTGCGCCCAGTCCGTCTCCATGGGCGGATGGTACAGCATCCAGCTGCTGAAATTCCGCAGCGCAGCTTCGGGATCGGGGCATTTTTTGATTTCACTTAGCATGAACTGCTTTTCCGGGTCATCCCGGTCAAAGAATCGGGCGGCGCTGATATCCGGGGGATCGCAAACGAGGATCGCCACCCTGTGATAATCGGAAATTTCCCGCAGAATTTCTGGCGGGATGTTTGTATCTGCGATGACCTTTTTTCCGGAAGCCGCAAGCCGGATAAGCTCCAATATCTCGATCTCCACACATTCCCGGGAGACCTGCTCCGCCCAGTTCCAGTGCTGCTCCGGGGTCATGCTCAGCCATTCCTGCCAGCCCGTCATGGTGTCGAAATAGCACAGAGCCGGCTGCTTCCAACGGGAAAGCTTTTCCCGGGGGAACGCATCGTGGAAGTTTTCGCCGCAATGGATCATGCCATAACGTTCGGAGAGCATGCGGACCATGGTGGATTTCCCCGCATAGCTGTGACCGTTGATGAAGTAGACATTTTCCAGATAGTGCCTGAGAATGTTGTCGCTGAACGGAAGTTTCATCAGAGCACCCCGCAAAGCTCACGGCAAAGCTGCACCAGATTGTATCGCACACCCCTGCGGCTCTGCCAACCGCGGTTTGACCACTCCTCCTGAGAGACATCGTCCCCGCCATAGATCAGTGCGCCATAGGAGAATCCGCGGAACTTTGCCACCGCAAGGCAGCCTGCCTGCTCCATCTCAACGATTTTTGCACCCTCTTCCCGTCTGCGGACAATGCGGTCTGCCGTTTCCCGAAAGATGGCATCGGTGGTCCATGTGATACCCCGAAGATAGGGGATGCCGCAGCTATCCAGATACCGTGCGATTTTTTCGGTTACGGCGGGGTCTGCCTCCACCGTTCGGGAAGGCGGCAGATAATGGTAGGAAAAGCCCTCATCCCGTATTGCTCCTTCCACCAGAAGCAGCTGCCCTACCCCGATGGTCTTGTCCAGAACGCCTCCCCCGCCGCAGAACATGACCCGGTCAATGCCCATGGCATGAAACAGGTCAAGGTTTCCCCCGCAGGAGGGGCAGCCGATGACACCGAGGGTAATGAGCACATCGCTTTCGGTGAACTGATAGATCTCAATGGGGTTTTCGCCCCAGATGCTGCGCTCAAGGGCGATCTTTCCCTCGCTTTTCAGCTGATCCAGAACCTCCGGGAAGAAAGTAATGACCAGTTTATCCGTGTCAAAAGGACGCTCCACGAAGGTGGGCGGGTCAATTTTCGCCGATTTTGCATCGTCAAATTCCAGTATGGGGTATAGGTGTTGGGTGAGCATGGTTATTTCTCCTGTTCCAGAATCGAAAGGATCCTTTCCAGATCATCGTAGGGACAAAATACGCCCTCCGCGGAAAGCTGTATGATGGTGGGGACGTCTGCCAGCATTTTGTCCGTGGTCTCCCCTTCCTGCAGCGTAACGGCATCAAGATCGATCTCCTGACGGAAGAGCCACACATCGAGGAAAAAGTCGCGCCCCCGTTTTTGCAGGATGATCTTTCCGTTTTCCGGGGGAAGCTCGATCCCTGTTTCTTCCCGAACCTCCCGAAGGGCGGCGGCAAGGCTGTCGTCCCCTGCAAGGGCAGAGCCGCCTGTGGCTTCCCACATATTGGGAAAGCCCTTGTTCGGCGCGCGCTTGGTCAGCAGGACTTCTCCGTTTTTGTTCTGCACCAGAATGTGCACCACAAGGTGGTAATCCCCGTCCTGCAGAGGGTCTCCCCGTTTGTGGGTGCGTCCGGTGAGATTTCGGTTTTCATCGTAAATGTCCCACAGCTCCCCCGCTCCGCTTTGGGTATTGAGCCAGCCCTGCACCGCATTGTGCAGAACGGGCTGAATGGCGGGATAGGTGAGATCCCGTGGGATGGCAGGAAACTTTCGCACCTCCGCGATCTCGCTGAAGGCGGGGAGAACACCGAATTTTGAGACCTCAGCGAAAAAGAGCATCCCGTAACGGGAATTTCCCTCCCGCTCAACGCCGTAAATGCATACGGGGGTCACATCGGCGTCTGCTCCCGTTTCTTCCCAAAGCTCACGGCGGGCAGCGGCCTCCACGGACTCCCCTGCCTCCCGATGACCGCCGGGAATTTCCCATGTGCTGCGGTCCTTGTGGCGGCAGAAGAGCCAGTTTCCCTCGTGTTTTGCGGCGATCACCGCAAAAACAAGCGCTGAATCCGGGATCTCGTCCAAACGGTAGGTGGTAACCTTCATCACAAATCCATCTCTTTCACTGTTTTCATGGTCTCTCCGCACCAGCGGAAAATGAGGGCAAAGGCAGAATCAAAATCGTATTCCCCGCCGTGTTTCAGCGCCATGGCTGTTTCCAGCACCGCGCGGTCGTCACCGTGAAGGAGGGACAGAAGCTCTGCTTTTGCGGCGGGAAAATGTCCCGTCCGCAGGAAATGCAGATCCTGCAGGAGGAAAAACACGCTGCGGTACGTACCGGGAAGCTTTGCCTCGTTCTTCTCCCGGCTGCCGTGAACATATCTGTGGCACAGCTCGTGATACAGATTGCCAAGGCCGAGAGAGATAAACTGCGCCGCATCTTCACGGGTAAAGGGCGGGAGAAGCTCCCGCAGAGAACCGAAGATATCCTTTGTGCTGTGAAGCAGATGGCAGAGCTCCAGCCTGTTCCAGTTCAGCAGCACTTCCCTGCCGCAGAAAAAACCGCAGGATTTCTCCGGCTGGGGAAGGGTTTGGATCACGCTTCGGTACAGATCGAGGTCTGCGGGGGCGAGACCGTCGATGACCGTCATGGGATCAATGTCGCTTTCCTCCGTGGCTTCCCCCCGAAGATAGCTGCCCTGCAGACCCACATAGATGAGCCTTTTCCCGAAAGCCTGCTGCATGGCTGCAGTAAATTGGATCATATATGCCTGTGCATCAAACATAGCTTGCATCCTTCCATTCCATCATCAGCTCGCGTATGCTCTGCTGCCGTTTTGCGCGGTCACGGTGAATTGCCCGGGAAACCGCACGGTATGCCGCCTCGGAAAGAGGCCAGACCGCAGGTGAGCGGTCAAAGTCCGAAAACAGCGCGAAAGCCATGGCGCCTGCGGTGTATACGTTTGTGACTTCGTCAAGGGCAGCGCCGAGGGTGAATTCCTCCGGGGACATGAATTTCCCGCTGCCCCACATTCTCCCCATATCGTTTACCCCGGGAAGCGGGCGGAAAAAGTCGATGTCGCAGATAATGGTTTTCTCCGCGGCAAAGTCGTACATGATGCTGCCGTCATAGAAATCCACCGCAAGCCAGCCTTTTGCTGCGGCGTGGGCAAGGAAATCCAGGATCTCTTCAAATACCTGAACCCGTTTGCGCAGCGGGAGGGAGAAAAACGCCGCCCGATCCTCCGGGTACATCCGTCCCATGCAGCGGGCATCCGTCCAGCGGAAAACGGCAAGAACGCCGCCGCCGATCTCCTCGCAGCCCAGATATTCGATGAGGTTCGGATGCCGCAGGGCTTCGTATACAGGCAGGGCGGCTTTCAGCCGCAGAACGGCGCTTTCCGCTGTGCCGTCATATTCCGCCGTGGGCGCGCCTGCGAATTTGAGGAAATACCGCTCACCGTTTTTCTCCGTACCGAAGCAGATGTTTCCCGAATCCTGATCGTCAAAGACCCTGAACACGGTGCCGAACTTCTGCAGAAAGCCGAAATCAAAGGCCGTTTTCAGCCGGAAGGGGATCCCGTCCAGCCTTTGGATGATATCCGCCATTGCGCTTCTCCTTTTTGAGATGGGGAAAGCTTAACATTTTGCGTTTCGGATGTCAATGAAAACGGAAAAACTCAACTGATTTGCAACAAAAAGAGCCCGGACACAGTCCGGACTCTTTTCAGGTTTTTCTGCGGAAACGCTCCCCGCAGCGGGGGCAGGTGATCTCGATCTTTCCCTTACCCTTGGGCACACGCAGCATATTGCCGCAGCCGGGACACTTGAAGAATTTGTGGGTCCTGCTGCATTTCAGCCGGCGGAAAAACCCGGCAAACTTTGTGCGCACAGGCCACCAGAACCGAAGAAACCGATCGTTTTCCCGGCGGCGGGCATAGATATTCCGGGAGAGGAAACGGATAAATGCCCAGATGAGCAGACCGTATCCAAGTACATCCAGCACGAGCCCCGCAACGGAGCCGCCGAAAAAGGCGCCAATGATATTCAGCAGCAATGCTGCGATGAAAAGAGCAAAATACAGCTGATCCGGGCCATATCTGCCGGCCATGACCCGCTGAAGCCAATTGCGCATGGGGAAATTCCTCCGGAAAGCCGATCCCATTGGGAGCAGAGAATTTTAAGGTTTTCTTAATTATAGCACAAAACAGAGGGAAACGGGGGAATACATAAAACTTTCACATCTTTTTATAAAAAATTCCGCCGGAAAACCGGCGGAATTTCTGGTGAGCACTCAGGCGAGGATGTTGTCTTCCTTGATAGAATGCTCCTCGGGGATGTAGCGGAGGGTCTTCGCCTCAAAGGGATGCAGCAGCGCGCCGTAGGCAAGACCTGTGCCGGGGAAGGAGAGAACGGCCTTTTCCTTGCGTCCTGCAGATTCGAACAGGCGGATGATCCAGCCGTTGCCGTCCTGTGCGCGGCGGAAAGCGGTCATTTCCACGCTGTCGCCGGTGAGGGTGCACATGGGGAAGTGGGGGATCTTCTTTTCCTTGTTGGGGAAGAAGGAGAGGACCATGGGTGCTTCGCCCAGAAGTGCTGCTTCCTTGCCGACAGAGGCAAGACGGGTCTCGGCGCAGCCGCCTTCCAGACGGAAAACATAGAGCCGCTCGCCCTGATCGATACGGGGAGAGAAGCGGTCCTGAGGCAGAAGGTCGCGCAGAGCGCCGGTGTGAGGATCGTTGATGGGATGGGCGGTGTAGCCTGCGGAACGCAGGAGAGACATACGGATCTCGCCGTCTTCAAAGCTGCTGCCGTAAATGCCGTTGTTGATGACGGTGAAGGCCTTGCCGTCGGCAACGGAAGCCACCCAGCGCTGGGCAACTGCTTCTTCGCCCTGAGGCAGCTCTTCGGTGCCGAACATGGTCTGTCCCACATAAGAGGTCTTGCACACGGTGGGGAAGCAGAGCTTCAGCATCTTGTCCTTCTCGGCGAAGAGAACGCGGACGCGCAGCTCCACCTGATTGCCCTTCTTGGGCAGAGCGTACTGCAGCACGATGTAGCTGTCGCGGCAGCGGAGAGCAGCCTCGATGACCGTTCGGACAGCACCGTCCTCGATGACATGAACGCCGGGCAGGGTGGGCTGGTGGATGCCGCAGAATCTTGCGGTCTCTTCCGGGGTCATGAGACGGAAAGCCTCGTCCTTGTTGGGGATGCTGTTGACCTGCATCTCCCAGGGATCTTCGCTGTCGAAGAAGAGCCAGGGATTTGCGGCGCCCCCCGCAAGGTACTCAGTGCCGTCGGCAATGTAGGAATCCATGAGACCGGTAGTCTTGCTGATGCGGACCTTCAGGGTCTCGTTTTCAAAGACATAGAAGTCACCCTCTTCGCGGCAGGTGGGAACAGGCTTCTTGGGCAGGATCTCCATGCGGCAGTTGAAGCGGGCAACGGAGAAGGGCTTGAGCTTTGTGTGGAACACCACCCGCTTACGCCAGTCAAGGGTCAGGTTGCTGTCTTCCTTTTCGACCTGAGAGGGGATCTCGTTTCCGTCCTCGTCATAAACACGGGGCATGGTGAACTCGTCTTCCCAGTTCTGGTCAGCCAGCATGAATTCCACATAGTAGTCGCCCTCAGCCTCATAGGGATGGGGGTTGTAGGCCAGTACGGGGATCTCGCCCTCGGCAGCCTTCTTTTCGTCGGCGGCAAGGGCAAAGAAAGCTCTTGCGCGCAGGCGGGACAGGATCTCCAGTGCGTGATCCATCTGACGGATGCCCATGTCCTCAACAGGCTGGATGCTGCTGCCGGGGATCACATCGTGGAACTCCGCAAAGCACAGATCCCGCGCAGCTTCCTTCAGATCCTCGGTGGGGTACTCCATGAGACCGCGCATAACGGCATGAGAGCACATCTTTTCCGTGACAGCCAGCATATCCTCCAGCTTCCGGTGCATCTGCTTGATGCGGACCTGACTGGTGTAGCAGCCGATGGCCCAGGGACGGAGAGCGATGTCCACCTTGGGAAGATCCAGCTTTGCCATATCCTCAAAATAGGTCTCGGGGGTGGAGTGGATCATTTCCACGTCTTTGAGCTCTGCCTTCAGGGCGTTGAGATCGGCAATGTCCTTTCTGGAGGGACCGCCGCCGTGGTTGCCCACACCCCAGGGAATGAGACCAAGCTCCAGATCCTTGTGATCCTCCAGCCACTTTTCGGCCTTGGCTCTTGCACCGCCCAAAGGGGAGTTGTAGTTGGTGTCCAGTCTGTGGGCAAGAATTTCGGAACCGTCAAAGCCTACCCACTTGAAGTTGTTTGCGGGCAGCTCCATTTGCACGGGACGCATGAAGAGATATCCGGTGTAGCCGGCCTTGGTCATGATCTGCACAAGTCCGCGGCTGTGACCGAAGGGGTCGAAGTTCACGGCGACCTTGGGCTCGGAATCAAACTTCTCCTTGAAGTATTCCTTGCCAAGCTGCATCTGGCGGATGATGGACTCTCCCGAGGGCATATTGCAGTCAGGCTGCAGATACCAGCCGCCCATAATGTGCCATTTGCCCGCCTTTACAAGGGCCTGGATCCGCTGAAACAGGGAGGGTTCGTATTCCTCCACCCAGCGGTACAGGGTCACTTCGTTGTGGCAGAAAATGAAATCGTCGGTTTCCTCGCAGAAATCCGCCGCTGCGCGGAAGGTGGAAACGGCTGCGGCTGCGCCTTCTTCCCACTCCCACTGCCATACAGGGTCCAAATGTGCGTTACAGATCAGATGTACCTTTTGTTTCATGGCGATTCTCCTTTTGATCTTATGTGTTATCGGGGAGAAGATGCTCCCTGCGGTAAAATGCACAGATCTCTTCCCGGGCTTTTACGGCATCATCAATGGTGTCGATATATTCCCGTGGATATTTCTTATCGGTAATGCGGGCAATGTAGCCGGTGTTGGGATTGGTGAGCTTTGTGGAGCCGCCGCCTCCCATGGCAAGGATGGTGCACAGCTCCTCCATGATGCACAGGTTATATACGCTCTCAAACCCCGGCTTGCACCAGCCGATATTTTCAAACCCGCCGGAGATGTACTTCTGCCGGTAGAGATAATAGGGGCGGTAGCCTGCGGCATAGAGCTTTTCCGAGGCGTAATCCAGCATGGCTGAAACTTCTTCCTCGCCGGGGATAGCCCGTCCTTCCAGCAGAATGTGGCTGCCCTTCTTCATGGAAAGGGTGTGGACAGTGATGTTCTCCGGGGCAAGGGAAAGCACGGTGTCCAGCGTTTTGGCAAAGCTTTCTGCGGTATCCGTGGGAAGCCCGGCAATGAGATCCATGTTCACCGCAGCAAATCCGGCATCACAGGCTTCTCCGTAGGCGCGGAGCGTATCCGCAGCGGAATGCCGTCTGCCGATGGCTTCCAGCACGCTGTCGTTCATGGTCTGGGGATTGATGCTGACTCTGTCGCAGCCGTGGAGCTTCAGCGCTTCCAGCTTTTCCGGGGTGATGGTATCGGGTCTGCCTGCCTCCACGGTGTATTCCCGGATGGCGGAAAGGTCGAATGCGGCGGAAATGCGCTCCATCAGCTCCGCAAGCTGCGGGGCGGAAAGGGTGGTGGGTGTTCCGCCGCCGATATAGAGTGCCACAGGGCGAAGTCCTGCTTTTTTTACCGCTTCGCCGGTGGCATCGATCTCCCGATACAGCGCGGGAAGATACTCCGTGAGAAGCTTATGGCTTCGCTCCACGCCGATGCTCACAAAGCTGCAGTAGGCGCAGCGGGTTGGACAGAAAGGGATGCCCACATAGAGACACACATCCTGCGGCTCAAGGCTGCGCTTTACCGCAAGAGAGGCTTTCGCCGTCTCTACGCAGAGTTCTGCCCGTGACGGGGAGACGAAAAAGTCCTTTTTCATTCGGCTTACGGCGCTTTTTGCGCTGAGCCCCTCTTCCAGAAGCCTTGTGGCAAGCTTTGCCGGGCGGACACCTGTAAGTGCGCCCCAGGCAAGAGACTTCCCCGTGCAGCGCTCAGCTGCCCGATAGAAGGCAAGCCGCAGGATCTTCGGCAGCAGACGATGGATGGAAAGCTCATCGGTGAGCAGCGCCTTCCGTACACGGGCGGAACCGTCAAATACGCCGTCTCTGTAAATACGGCAGGAGGCGGTGACCCAGGTTTTTCCGTAATGCAGGGAGAGATAGGCCGCGTTTTCCTTTACCTGCTCTTCCGAATATTCCGGGCGTTCTGTGGGGAAGAGCACGAGCAGACTCTGCTCGCAGGCATAGCGGTAATCGTGCCCGGTGTAATACAGCTTCACGGATGCGACCCTGCGTAACGCAGGTAGTAGTTCACGCTGCGCTCCCGCTCCAGCGTGGTGCCGTCCATGTGGCCGGGATAGACCTCGTAGTCTCCCTCAAGGGCGGAAAGCCGCCGCAGGGAGGCCATTTCCGTTTCCATGTCTCCGCCGGGAAGATCGGTGCGCCCGGCGCTGTCCCGGAAAAGGGTGTCCCCGGTAAAAAGCGCAGGACCGCACATCAGGGTAACGGAACCGGGGGAATGCCCCGGGGTCTCCATCACAAGGAAGGTCAGGGAGCCCACCGTGATCCTGTCCCCTTCGCCGTAGTACATGGCATTGTCCGGCGCAAAAAAACGGTAATGCTCGCTGCGGGTGTTGGCCGCTTCCTTTTCGTGGAGCCAGACATGGGCACCCGTTTCCTCAAGAAGTGTCTCCACAGCGCCGGTATGATCGAAATGCCCGTGGGTCAGGAAAATTTCCCGCAGCTTCAAATGGTTGTCTTCCAGATAGTTCAGTATGGTGTTGCTTTCATCGCCGGGATCGACCACGGCGCATTCCAGCGTATTTTCGTCGGTGACGATGTAGCAGTTGGTCTCCAGATGACCGAGAGGCAGTGTTTTGATTCGCATGGCGATCTCTCCTTAGTTTGCAGCAGTATCCAGAAGCAGGGTGACGGGACCGTCGTTTACGGAGGCCACCTTCATATCCGCGCCGAATTCCCCGTGCTTTACGGCAAAGCCGCGGCTTTCACATTCCGCCATAAACTTTTCGTAGAGGGGGATGGCCTTATCCGGTCTTGCGGCGGCAATAAAGCTGGGTCTGCGGCTCTTTTTGCAATCAGCAAGGAGGGTAAACTGGGAAACCACCAGAATTTCCCCGCCAACCGCGGCAAGATTCAGGTTCATTTTTCCCGCCTCATCCTCAAACACCCGGAGCCCGCATACCCGGTCGGCAAGCTTTTCCGCATCTGCGGGAAGATCATCCTCGTGAACGCCCAGCAGAACCAGAAAACCCTTGCCGATCTCTGCCGTTACTGCGCCGTTGATGGTGACGGAGGCGGAGGTTACTCTTGTGACAACTGCTTTCATTCGCCCACCCTCAAAATTTCTCTGACGCCGCCGATGCCGAAAAGCCGGTTCGTGGCGAGGGTCAGTTCATCTCTGTCCTTGACTTCCATGGTGATAAACACGCTTGCGTTACCGTTGCCGAGATCACGGGCAGAAAGGCTGATGACCTTGGTTTTCAGCGCCGTAAGCACCATGGCGATATCCATAACAAGACCGTTTCTGTTTCTGGAATTGATGAGGAGCGTGGTCTCGTAAGACTCTCCGTTTGTATCGCCCCAGTGAACGGGGAGCCACCGCTCCGCGTCAAGCCCCGTTTTGGAGGCGCTTTTGTAGTTGCGGCAGTCCGTTCTGTGGACGGAAACGCCGGCGCCCCGGGTAATAAAACCGATGATATCATCGCCGGGGACAGGGGTGCAGCAGCGGGCAAACTTAATGAGCACGTTGTCAACACCTTCCACAGCCACACCGTGAACAGGCTTGGAAAGACGGTTGTTCCACATGATGCCTGTGGACTTGGTCTCTGCCTTTTCCTGCTGACGGATGATCTCACCGATGCGGTTTACGATCTTCTGCACGGAGATGCCGCCGTAGCCGATGGCGGCGTACATGTCCTCCGCGTTGGAGAAGGAGCTTTTCTTCATGGCGGCGCCGAGGATCTCGTCCTTGGTGGCAAGGGCCATGGGGATACCCGCATGGCGGACCTCCGCCTCAAAATCCAGACGTCCCTGGGCAATATTTTCTTCCCGCCGCTCT
Source organism: Oscillospiraceae bacterium (assembly GCA_017397075.1). Classification (GTDB taxonomy): domain Bacteria; phylum Bacillota; class Clostridia; order Oscillospirales; family Oscillospiraceae; genus RGIG1893. Next base: position 41,778 of record JAFQKD010000188.1, read on the forward strand.
TTTTTGAACCACTGGCGGATCTTGTTCCGGGCTTCACTGCTCTTCACAAGGGTGAGCCAGTCGCGGCTGGGACCCTTGGAGCTTTTGGAGGTCTGCACCTCCACGATATCGCCGTTCTGCAGCGTGTGGCTGAAGGGAACGATCCGTCCGTTTACCAGCGTGACGGACATATGATTGCCGACGGCGGAATGGATGCTGTAAGCGAAGTCGATGGGGGTGGAGCCTGCGGGGAGACTCACCACGTCGCCCTTGGGGGTGAACACGAACACCTCATCGGAAAACATATCCACCTTCAGGGACTGCACGAAGTCCTGCGCGTCGGAATCCTGCTGGGCTTCCAGAAGTCTGCGGATCCAGGAGAACTTATCCTCATCAGAGATCTTTCCGGAAACGCCCTCTTTGTATTTCCAGTGGGCGGCAATGCCGTATTCTGCGGTGTGGTGCATCTTCCATGTGCGGATCTGCACCTCAAAGGGGATACCCTCCCGCCCAATGACGGTGGTATGCAGAGACTGATACATATTGGGCTTGGGCGTGCCGATGTAGTCCTTGAATCTGCCGGGGATGGGACGGTACATATCGTGGATGTGACCCAGAACGTTGTAGCAGTCGGCAATGTCGTCCACGATGATGCGGAAGGCAAAAAGATCCAGCACCTCGCTGAGAGATTTGTTCTGGCTGTACATCTTGCGGTAGATGCTGTAAATATGCTTCAGCCGTCCGGAAACATTGCAGCGGATATTCGCATCCCTCATCCGCTCTTCCATGGCGGAGATGGTGTGATCCACGAACTGCTCATGGTCTGCGTCATGGGCGGCAAGACCCTCGGAGATCTCCTTGTAGCCGTAGGGATCAAGATACCGCAGGGCGAGATCCTCCAACTCCCATTTGATGGCCTGCATGCCGAGTCTGTGGGCGATGGGGGCGTAGATCTCCATGACCTCAGCGGATTTTTCTCTCTGCTTCGGTTCGGACTGGAACTGCATGGTCCGCATATTGTGCAGACGGTCGGCAAGCTTGATGAGGATGACGCGGATGTCCTTTGCCATGGCGAGGAGCATTTTCCGCAGATTTTCCATCTGTTCCTCTTCTTTGCTGCTGTAGGCGACCTTGTCCAGCTTCGTCACGCCTTCAACGATATTGGCGGTTTCTTCGCCGAAACGCTTGGCAATATCCTCATGGGAAACGCTGGTATCCTCAATGCAGTCATGGAGCAGCGCTGCCAGAATGGAATCCTGATCCAGACCGATCTCTGCCACGATGGTGGCAGTGGCCAGAGGATGGGTAATATAGGGGGAGCCGTCCTTTCGGAGCTGACCTCCGTGGGCGCCCTTTGCAAGCTCAAAGGCGGCGCGCAGCTGTTTAGGATCTGTAGCGCACCCATTTTCCGCTGCAATTTCCAGAAGTTTTTCAAAGCTTGCCTGAACCTGATCCATACAGGGGCCTCCTTAATCTGTCCGGATATCGCTCAGCAGAAGCTGAACGGTCCGGCGTCCGCGAAATTCGTTGATCTGCGGGGCGAAAACGATGTCGGCTTTGCGGCCGAGCTCTACCCCAAGCTCTGCGGGAGAATGGGAAAAGAACACACATTCCAGATTGACCCCGCCCTTCTGCAGAGTAAAACGGGTGTGCTTGCCGTTTCCCATGGCGGTGAAGCTGCGGATCTCTCCGCCGGTGATGCAGAAAAGAGGCGCGGGATTTCCGTTTCCGTAGGGATCCAGCGCAGAAAGGGCATCCACATTTTCCACCGTGAGGATCTCTGCCTTGGGGAGCTCCGCATCCACCTTCAGCGCAGTCTCCGCTCCTGCGGCGGGGCTGTCCAGAAACAGCTCTCCGAGACGTTTGCGAAGCGCGGGGACATTTTCCGCCTCAATGGTAAGGCCTGCGGCCATTTCGTGACCGCCGAAGGTCACCAGAAGATCGCTGCATCTGCTCAGCGCCGCATGAAGACCGAAGCCCTCTACGCTGCGGCAGGATCCGCGGCCTATACCGTCCTGCAGACAGATCATGATGACGGGCAGTGCAAATTTCTCGCAGAGACGGGAGGCAACAATACCGCCCACACCCTGATGCCAGCCATCCCCGGCAAGCACGATGGGTTTTCCCGCCGGAGGATCGGCCTCCAGGAGGGCAAGGCACTGGTTCAGCATATCCTGCTCCAGCTGCTGCCGCTGACGGTTGAGCCGGCACATTTCCTCCGCAAGCTCTGCGGCAAGGGCTTCATCCCGGGTCTTCAGCAGGGTAAAAGCGCCGTCCGTTTTTCCGAGACGCCCTGCTGCATTGAGACGGGGAGCCAAAGCGAAGCCTACGCTCATGACGGAAAGCTTTTCCGGCTCCACCCCGGCAGCTTCGCAAAGCTGACGGATGCCGGGACGGCTGCCGCTGCGGGCGGCTTCCAGTCCCCGGCGGATGAGGGTTCTGTTGTCCCCCAAGACGGGCATTACATCCGCAAGAGTGCCAAGCGCCACAAGGTCGCCGTATTCCCGGAGAAGACGGCTTTCCTGATCTGCACCTTCCAGTGCGCAGACCAGACGGAAGGCGACGCCGACGCCCGCAAGTCCGGTATCTGTGGAGAGATTATCCTTCCGCTTCGGGTCGACCACCGCGGCCGCATTGGGCAGAACAGGCCCGCATTCATGGTGGTCGGTGATGACAACGTCGATCCCCAGTGTGCGGGCGTATTCTACCTCCTCCACGGCGGTGATGCCGCAGTCCACAGTGATGATCAGCGTTACCCCAAGGCTGCGGAGCGTATCAATACCCGCCTTGCGTACGCCGTAGCCTTCTTCCAGACGGTTGGGGATGTAGGTCTCACAGGGGAGACCTTTGGCGGTAAGATATTCGGAAAGCAGACAGGTTGCGGTGATGCCGTCCACATCATAGTCTCCGTATACGGCAACATGCTCCTCTGCCTCAATGGCTCTTTCTATGCGATGCACAGCGGCATCCATGTCCCGCAGGGTGAACGGGTCTGTGCCTGTGGCAGCTTTGTCTTCCAGCAGCTCATGGATCTCCGGGGCATTCAGGATATGCCGGGAGGCAAGAACCACGGAGATGAGGGGGTTGATCCCGCTGCGGAACAGACGGGCAGCCTCCATCCGGTCATAGCCGGCAATATCCCAACGATCGTATTTCATTCGTGCTCCTATATGTACTATTATATTCATTATAGTATATCAACAAACACCCGTCACCACAAGTCCAAATTTCGACACAGCGCAGAAATTCATAAACAGATAAATTTTTCTCCCGACAGTTCCCTTTTCCGGGGAATGGTTGTATACTATAGAAAATGGAGGTAGTTGCTTTGGAAATGCGGTTGTTGAAGAAAATCTATGGAGCAGAGGCTCTTGTACCGGAAGACAAGCGGCTTGGAAGTCTTCCCTCTACAAAGAGCACCTATTCCCAACTTTTCCGCATGGCGGGACCATCCATGGCAGAAATGGTGCTGACGAGTCTCATCGGCTCTATCGATACCATGATGGTGGGAACGCTGGGAAGCACAGCCATTGCTGCTGTCGGACTTGTGGGGCAGCCGCGCATGATCCTGCTTGCCGTGATCCTTGCCATCAACGCGGGACTTACCGCCGTGGTCTCCCGCCGCAAGGGACAGGGGCGGAAGGAGGACGCCGGAGCAACCTTGCGCGTGACACTGCTTTTGGTGCTGCTCATCTCCGGAATTCTTGCGCTGACTGGGTATTTGATCCGTTTTCCCATGATGCGGCTTGCCGGGGCAAATGAGGATACCATGGAGATTTCCGCGCAGTATTTTGCCATCCTCATGCTGGGCTTTCCCCTAAATGCCATGACGCTGAGCATCAATGCCGCTCAGCGCGGTACCGGCAATACCAGAATTACCATGTACACGAACCTTGCGGCGAACGGGATAAACGTTCTGTTCAACTATATGCTCATCGGCGGACATCTTGGCTGCCCCGCCCTTGGCGTGGCAGGCGCCGCTATTGCAACAGATCTTGGGATTCTGACCGGCTTTGTACTTGCGGTGATCATGGCCCGGAAAAAGGACGGATATCTGGATCTTCGGTTCAAAAAAGGGGATTTTCTCCATCCTTGGGAATACCTGCGGCCGGTGGTAAAGGTAGGCTCCAACGCCCTTCTGGAGCAGCTTTGCATGCGTGTGGGCTTTCTGGTGTTTGCCCGTATGGTGGCGGATCTGGGAACGCAGGCCTTTGCCGCCCATCAGGTGTGTATGCAGTTTTTGAATCTGACCTTCTGTGCTGCCGATGGTATCGGTGTGGCAGGCTCCGCTCTTGTGGGACTCAATATGGGGCGTAAGCGGCCGGATATTTCCGTGCTTTTCGGAAAGGCGGGGCAGCGTGTTGCCGTGTCGCTGGCGATCGTTATCGCCATTGCCGTAGCGATATTCAAATATCCGCTTGTGCGGCTCTTTACCGATGAGGCGGAAGTGATCCGAATGTCGGAGCAGGTCATGTATGTGGTGGCGCTGTTCCAGCCGTTCCAGATGTCGGCGGTTTTGATCATGGGATGCCTTCGCGGGGCGGGAGATACCAAATTCGCCGCCCGGATCATGCTTCTGTGCATCACCATTATCCGCCCTGTGACCTGTGCGCTTGCGATTTATGTGTTCCATTGGGGACTTGTTGGCGCGTGGCTTTCCGCGCTCATCGAGATGCTGTTCCGGATGAGTTTGTCATATTTCCGGTTTTCCGGCGGAAAATGGATGAAAATCGAGGTATAACCGGAGAAAACGCCTGGAAGAAAAACTTTTCAGAAAAAAGCTTGACATTCCCGGCTCCTTGTGCTAATATATACGAGCACTTGAGAGAGTGCTCATATCGCGGGGTAGAGCAGTCCGGTAGCTCGTCGGGCTCATAACCCGGAGGTCGTAGGTTCAAATCCTGCCCCCGCAACCAGAAAAAAGACTCGATATCTTAGGATATCGAGTCTTTTTTTGCTATTTTTCAGTATTTTTGTGTAGTGGTAAAGAGACCGATGTAATTGGATGTAGTCGGTTCTATTTGGGCGGCAAATGGGCGGCAAGACAAAAAATGCGCTCAAATCCGGTCGGCAGTCGGTCGGCAGGACGACGGCGCGACGACAAAGGGCAAAAAAAGATGGGAATTCCCATAGCTGTTCCCCTGGGAGTGGGAAGGCTATGGGAATTTTCGCTGCGTCAAGGTCCAAGACAAGGAACGGCAAAGCAGATGACATGGAGCCAAATTCCCGGATTCCCGAAGATTTTGCGCCCACTCCCTACTCCGCAACTGTGCTCACGGATCCTCTTGCGAATCTATGCCCGATGGTCAGCGGGCCTTCTTCCCTTGCTTTGGAGCTTTGGATGGGTGCCTGTTTTGCCCTTGCCGCCCATTTGCCGCCCAAAAATGGGCAGGAAAAAAGCGCCGCAGATGCGACGCCGTCATTGTAGTGTAGGTTCATTCAGTTAGTCAAACAGGGTCTTATCCATGGTGTCGGCAGCTTTCCTGCTCATCGCAGTAGTGCAGTGGGTGTATATGTTCATGGTCACGCTGATGTCTGAGTGTCCCATGACCTGCTGGACTGTCTTTAAGTCCACACCGGCCTCCACCATTGCAGTGGCGCAGCTATGGCGCAGGTCGTGCAGGCGAATGTGGGACAAATTCTTGGCTTTCATGAAGCGATCCCACTTCTGAGTCATGGAATCGGGTTTGTAGGGATTACCGTCTGTCTTGCAGACCACGAAGCCCTTATCATGGAAGCCCGGTTTAGTCTTGTTCCGGTCGTATTCTTCCTTGGCAGCGGTAAGGACAGCAACAACATGCTTGCCTATGCTGATGTCTCTCAAACCCGTCTTGGTCTTGGGAGCCTTTACGATGGGTTTGCCATCCTTA
>JAFQKD010000189.1 GCA_017397075.1 Oscillospiraceae bacterium
CGGCATAGGTTCCGGCAGCGTAGGCTTTACCGGAGAAGGCCGCTTTATGGACTGGGAGATCTTCAACCGTCCCAGCAAAGGCAGTGACAATGGCTATTCCCACATTGCGGTCCGTGCGGAAACCGAGGATGGGATCATCTGCAAGGTCCTGAACGGCGATATGCAGAAGGACCTTATGGGGCATTATAAGGGCGATCTTCCCTATGCAGGCTATGGCTACGGTCCCAGAACCAACACGATGGCAGGCTTCAGCCATTTCCGCAGCTGGGAGTTTGACGGTCAATTCCCCATGGCCAAGCTGAGCCTCACCGATCCGGATTTTCCTGCTGAGGCGTCTGTTGCGGCGTTCAATCCCTTTATTCCCAATGATTCGAAAAATTCCTCCATTCCCGGTGCGTTTTTTGAGGTGACACTGAAGAACAAAACGGCAAAAACTGTGACCTATACGGTTGCATTTACCCTTGCAAATCCCTTTGAATGCAGCAGAAACAGCCGACTTGCCGATGGCGGCGTGTTCCTCATGAATGCGGGGGCAGATCCTGCCGATGTGGAATACGGTGACATGACTGTGAAAGCGCAGGGCGCGGAAACGGGTGAGCAGGTCTATTGGTACCGCGGCGGCTGGCAGGACGGTATTGCCACATACTGGCGGGAGTTCGGTTCCCCGAAGGGGTTTTCCGACAGAAGCTATGATACCGACGGAAAAAACGATCACTGTACCGTATGGGTGAAGGAGACAGTTCCCGCAGGCAAGGCCATGACGGCAAGGTTTGTCATGACATGGAACGTTCCCAACTGTTATAACTACTGGAATCCCCTGCAGGATGAAAACGGAAAGCATGTTTCCTGGAAGAACTGGTATGCCACTCAGTGGAAGGATTCCCGGGAAAGCGCGGCCTATTCCATGGGAAAATGGGATGAGCTTTACAGCCGTACCGACGCTTTCCGCAAAGCGCTCTGGAGCAGCACTGTGGATCCTGCCGTTATCGATGCAGCGGCATCCACCCTTTCCGTGCTGCATTCCGTGACGGTGCTCCGTCTTGAGGATGGCACCCTCTACGGTTGGGAAGGCGCTATGGAGCGTGTGGGCTCCTGCGAAGGCAGCTGCACCCATGTATGGAACTATGCCTATGCAGCCTGCTTCCTTTTCCCGGATCTGGAGCGGAGCATGCGTGAGGTGGATTACAAGGTGAATCTGCAGCCTGACGGCGCCATGCGGTTCCGTTATCCGCTGCCTGTGGGGCGTCCCGGTGGCTGGAAGATGCCCTGCGTGGACGGCCAGATGGGCGGCATCATCAAGGTTTACCGCGAATGGAAGCTTTGCGGCGACGATGCATGGCTGAAAAAGCTCTGGCCGGATGTGAAAAAATCTCTGGAATTTGCATGGAGCAAGGAAAATGCTCTGGAATGGGACAGCGACAAGGACGGTGTTCTGGAAGGCCGTCAGCATCATACGCTGGATATGGAGCTTTTCGGCCCCTCCAGCTGGCTGGAAGGTCTGTACCTTGCCGCACTGAAGGCCGGTGCGGAGATGGCGGAGTATCTGGGTGAGACCGAAAGCGCCGCAGAGTATATGGAGCTCTTCCGCAAGGGGCAGAAGTGGATGGAGGAAAACCTCTTTAACGGCAAGTGGTATTTCCAGAAGGTAGATCTGAACGATAAGAGCAGGGTGGAGAAATACAACCACGCCTATGAGACACTGCAGGGAGGCGACAGTGTTTCTACCTACTGGAATACGGAGACAGGTGAGATCAAGTACCAGATCGGTGAAGGCAGCGCCATCGACCAGATGCTTGGCCAGTGGCACGCGGTGCTCTGCGGTCTTGGGGATATCTTTGACCCCGAAAACAGAAGGACCGCCATGGATTCCCTCTACCGCAACAATTATAAGCCTACTTTCCGGGCATTCTCCAATCCCTGGCGAAACTATGCGGTTAACGACGATGCAGGCACTGTCATCTGCGATTATCCCGACGGCGCATACAAACCCACCATTCCCATTCCTTACTGCGAGGAGACCATGCATGGCTTTGAGTATTCCGCAGCGGGACTCTTCATGTCTGAAGGAAGACTGGATGAGGCTGTGCAGATGGTAAAGGGTGTCCGTGACCGATACAACGGAAAAGCACGCAATCCCTTTAACGAGATCGAATGCGGCAATAATTATGCCCGCAGCATGGCGGCCTTTGGATTCCTGCCCATTCTTGCAGGCTTCCGTTTTGACCTGACAAAGGGCATGATCGGATTTGCACCTGTGGAGAAGGAGAAGACCTTCCGAACAGTGTGGAGTGTTGACGGCGCATGGGGTACGGTGGAAGCAGACAGGGAGCATGTGCGCATTGAGGTTCTGGAAGGCAGCCTGAGAGCAAACCGCTTTGAATTGCCTGACCTTCGGGAAATCTCTGCCGTAAAGGTAAATGGTGCGCAGGCAGCCTTTACTGCGGCAAACGGCGCCGTTGTGCTTGAAGAAAAAACACTTTCCGGCGTGCTTGAGATCTTCGCATAAATGTGTAAAAACGAAGAAGAAACGGCTGGCAGCTTGCTGTCGGCCGTTTCTTCTTCCGAAAGAGAGAAATGATACAGATACGGGCAGAATGTTGATTGAAAACAGGGAGCAGATGCGGTAAGTTATATTTGATGAAATATAACGAGGTAAACGAAAAATGGATGGAAATCAATATGAAGCCCTGAAAATCGAAAACCAGCTTTGTTTCCCCATGTATGCATGTTCCCGTGAGATCATTAAGCTCTATAAGCCCTGGCTGGACAAGATGGATCTGACATATACCCAGTATATTACCATGCTTGTGCTGTGGGAAGACCATACCCTGACGGTGAAAAGTCTTGGCGAAAAGCTGTATCTGGATTCGGGTACGCTGACGCCGCTGCTCAAGAAGCTTGAGCAGAAGGGACTTGTGAGCAGAAAGCGTTCAGTGGAGGATGAGAGAAATCTTCTGGTTTCCCTGACGAAGGAAGGAGAAGCTTTGCGGGAAACTGCCCTTTCCATGTCCGGGGAGATGCAGAGCTGTGCCGGCATCACGGATGAGGAACAGAAGGTGCTGAGCGGTATGCTGATGAAGCTTCTGCGCAGAACCGAAGAAAAGGGTTAAACAACAAAAACTATTGGATCAGCTGCCCCGAAGGACATCCTTCGGGGCAGCTTTGCAGCTTATTCGACTTTCAGTGCGTAGCTTTCACCTTCGGCAATGGGCGTGGCATCAACGCCGGTCATGGCGTACTCGCCGTTGATGTAGAAGGCCCAGTAGGTGCCGTCGGTATCGTAATCGGCGGTGATGCCGTTTACGGTTTTTACATAGAGACCGTATTCGCTTTCGTCACCGGCAATGAGACCCAGCTCCAGAAGCGCAGCGCCGACGGTATCTTCATCGGTATTTACGGTAATGTTTACTTCATTGCCGTCCTTATCCGCAATGAGAAGAGGGAAGGATACGGCGCCCTCACCCACGGTATCGCCGTCAGCGACGGTTACGGGGGCATCGGCATCATCAGCGGGAGCGCCGCAGCCTGCAGCAAGGAGCAGGAGCATGGCAAGGACAAGGGACATAAGCTTTTTCATCACAGGTACTTCCTTTCTTTTTGAAGCCTTTTTGGCTTCTTTGTGATATGGATGTGAAAAAAGCTGCGGCGGTCAAAAGACCGCCGCAGCCGATTTCCTGCGCGAACCCACAAACATCCGTACTTGCAGATGTCTGTGCAGCAATAACAGTTTCAGCAGGTCTCCTGACTTACGCCTCGTCAGTACTGCACGGCCTTCTCAGGTTCGAACCCAATGACCGGTTTTCACCATGTGCAGCACCTCCGCGTTTACAGTGGCGGTACCGTTCGTGACTTTCACACGATTCGCTATTCTCCCCAAACGGCTTATGCACCGAAGGGGCACTGAAACGGATATTCACTTGTCGAAATGAAGAATAGCACCGAAAATTTTGTTTGTCAACAATTTTTCTTGCACAACCGGTGGGAATGTGTTACCATGTGAAAAGTCAAAGCCAACTGGAATGGGGAAATCCCAGCGGTACCAAGCCGCCGTAGACGGACATTTGCCGCACAAGGTCATTGGAGTGATCCGAGAAGGCCTGTGCAGATGGCGTCCGGAGCCGGAATACAGCCTTTGACATGGCGGACAGACTCTTGGGGACGGTCTGGAAACCCATCTTTGCCATAATTGCGGCAGTATACAGGAAAAAGTCCCCGGTTTCGGGGACTTTTTGTTTTTATCTGGAGGTTTTCATACCATGGCAGAGGGCAGACGGGATGCGTTTTCCGCCTTTCATCCGGCGGTGAATTTCATATTTTTCCTGATTGCCATCGGTTTTGGCGTGGTGGTGCAGCACCCGGTGTATCTGACTGCGGGGCTTCTTGGCGCGGCGGCATATTATTTTCTGCTGTACGGGAAAAAGGGCGCAAAGCTTCTTTTGGCGCTTCTTCCGGTGGCGTGTCTCATTGCGCTTTTTAATCCGCTCTTCAATACCCGGGGAGATGTGGTGCTTTTCTTGCTGTTTGGAAGACCCTATACGCTGGAGGCGCTGCTTTACGGCTGCGCCGTGGGCGGAATGCTGCTGCTTATGATGCTTTGGTTCGGCTGCTACAGCGCGGTCATGACCGGGGATAAATTTACGAGCCTTTTCGGAAATCTCATTCCCTCGCTTTCTCTTCTGCTTGTGATGATCTTCCGCATGGTTCCGGAGCTGGCAAGAAAAGGGCGGCAGATCACGGAGGCCAGAAAGTGCATCGGCAAAGGTACAGGTGCTCACAGCCGTTACAGAGACAAAGCGAAGGAAGGACTTACCGTGCTCGGCTGCCTTACGGCGTGGTCTTTGGAAGGGAGCATCGTTACCGCCGATTCCATGAAGAGCCGGGGGTATGGCTGCGGGAAACGGACAAGCTTTCGTCTCAGCCGTATGACGGGAAGAGACTGGGGAGCACTTTTTGTGATGGCGGTGCTTGCGGCGGGATTTTTGACCTTCGCCGCCATGGGAAGTACAGAAGCTGCATTTACACCGAAGCTTTCCTTTGCTGCACTGCAGGGCTGGAACATTCTCGGCTTTGCGGCATACTGCCTGTATCTTTTGCTCCCTGCTGCAATACACATTGAGGAGGCCTTGAGATGGCGCGCTTGGAAATCCGGGATTTGAGCTTTGCCTACCCCGCTCATCGGGAAATCAATACGCTGGAAAATGTCTCCCTTAGCATTGCACAGGGGGAGTATGTTGTTCTGTGCGGCAGAAGCGGCAGCGGGAAAACCACCCTTCTGCGGCATCTCAAGACCACGCTTACACCCCACGGTGTACGCAGCGGGGAGATTCTATACGGCGGAAAGCCCCTTTGCGAAATCTCCCTTCGGGAGCAGACGGCCAAAATCGGCTATGTGATGCAGAACCCCGACGATCAGGCAGTGACCGACAAGGTCAGGCATGAGCTTGCCTTCGGGCTGGAGAGTCTTGGCTGCGACCAGAAAACCATGCGGGCGAGGGTCGCGGAAATGGCCTGCTATTTTGGCATTCAAGGCTGGTTTCATAAGGATGTGGCGACCCTTTCCGGCGGTCAGAAGCAGCTTTTGAATCTGGCTTCCGTGATGGCTTTGCAGCCGGAAATACTGATTCTGGACGAACCCACAAGCCAGCTTGATCCCATTGCAGCGTCGGATTTTTTGGGCACAGTCAAGAAAATAAGCCGCGATCTCGGCACCACGGTGATCATTTCCGAGCATCGCCTTGAGGAAATTTTTCCTGCTGCTGACAGAGCGGTCGTCATGGAGGGCGGCAGGATCATTGCAGACGATAACCCGCGCAGGATCGGAAGCCTTCTTCAGAGAAACGGACATCCCATGTTTGCGGCCATGCCCGCACCTGTGCGGGTATTTTATGCTGCGGGAGGGGAGGGGGAAAGCCCTCTTACCGTGCGTGAGGGAAGAACATGGCTTACGGATACGGTGGCAGCTTTCCCAAAGGTAAAGTCTCTCCCCGCAGAGGAAAAGGAGAAAAAAGCGGAACCATTTGCTTTGCAGCTTCAGGATGTTTGGTTCCGTTATGAGAAGAACGGAAAGGACATTCTCCGGGGCGTAGAGCTGCAGCTTTCCGCCGGTGAGCTTCATGCCGTGGTCGGCGGAAACGGAGCGGGCAAATCCACCATGCTCAGAAGCATCTGCGGTATCTGCAAAGCACAGCGGGGAAAGGTCCGGGTGTTCGGCAAGGCTGTGGAGAAATACGGGAAAGCGCTTTTTGACGGCTGCGTTTCCATGCTTCCCCAGGATCCGAAGAGCCTTTTTGTGAAGGATACCCTTTGGGAAGATCTGCGGGAAATGACCGATGACGAGGCGGAGATCCTGCGGACGGCAAAGCTTTGCTGCGTTGAGGAGCTTCTCGATGCCCATCCCTATGACCTTTCCGGTGGTGAACAACAGCGTGCGGCTCTTGCCAAGGCGCTGCTCACAAAGCCGAAGCTGCTGCTTCTGGATGAACCGACAAAGGGGATCGACAGTTTTTTCAAAGAGACTCTTGCGGCGATTTTTTCCCGTCTCTGCGCCGATGGGGTCACTATCCTTATGGTGTCTCATGATGTGGAATTCTGTGCAAAGCATGCAGGCAGCGTCAGCATGTTTTTTGACGGGCAGATCCTTACCACCGATACGCCCCGCAGATTTTTCGGCAGCAACAGCTTTTATACCACTGCCGCAAACCGCATGAGCCGTCATGTTTTCGATTATGCGGTGACTGCGGAAGATGTGGCGGCACTATGCAGAGCAAATCGGGAGGAGAGAGCATGAAGCGGTCTGCGATCTTTACCCTCATCACGCTCTTTGTGCTGATCCCGCTTACCCTTTGGTTTGGCATGCAGCTTTCGGGAAGATGGTATTATCTCACAAGCACTCTCATTGTTGTGGAGATCATGATCCCCTTTTTCTTTTCTTTTGAGGAGAGAAAGCCTCAGGCAAGAGAGCTTGCGGTCATTGCGGTCATGAGCGCCATTGCGGCAGTTTCCCGCATGGTGGTGCCGATTCCCAATTTTAAGCCGATTTTTGCCGTGATTATGATTTCAGGGATTGCTTTTGGCCCCCAGACAGGGTTCCTTGTGGGGGCAATGAGTGCTTTTGCCAGTAACTTCTTTGCCTCTCAGGGGCCGTGGACACCCTGGCAAATGATGGCCTACGGTGTGGCCGGACTTCTTGCCGGCACGCTTGCACGGGGCAGAAAAATGAAAAAGCCGCTGCCTCTTGCTGTGTTTGGCTTTGTGTCCGTGCTGCTTGTTATCGGACCTCTGCTGGATCTCAGCTCCGTGTTTACCATGCTGACGGAGATCACCTGGGCGGGGGTGCTTTCCGTGTTCGGTTACGGCCTTACAGTGAATGTAAGTCAGGGGATATCCACTGCGGTTACCCTGCTGCTCGTTTCCAAGCCTTTGCTGCAAATGCTTGAGCGGATCCGGGTGAAATATGGTATACTGGATCAAAGGTCTTTTGAAGCGGGGAAGGGGGATGCGCAGTGAAGCGGGAACAGGTTCTTTTTTCCACCATTGCGGAGGATGCCCTGCCTGCGGCAAAACGCTGCGGGTCTGGTCTCGAGCTTGCACAGTTCTGCACCGCCTACAACATGGATGAGCGGTTTGCGCAGACCGATGCGGAAGTGAAGACAATGCTGAAGGCGCTTTCTGCCCCTGTGCTTCACGGCCCATTTAATGAGCTCTTTCCCTGCGCTATTGATCCAAAGGCAAGAAGGCTTGCCGCTGAACGGTACCGTCAGGCAGCAGAGCTTTGCCCCGTCTATGGGTGCGTAAAGCTTGTGCTTCACGGCGGCTACAACCCGAAGCTGTACTATCCCATGTGGTACATCCCGGAATCGGTAAAATTCTGGAAGTCATTTTTGACGCAGGATCCGGATGTGACGGTCTGCCTTGAAAATGTGTTTGAGGAAACGCCGGAGATGCTGCTTGAGATCGCCGAAGCGGTGGATGACAGAAGGATTCGCCTTTGTCTCGATCTGGGGCATGTAAACGCCTATTCCGCTGTTCCTGCGGAAACGTGGCTCCGTATCTGGGCGCCGTACATTTCCCACTTCCATGTGCATAACAATCCCGGAACGGCAGACCTCCATCAGTGTCCGGGGGAAGGAAGCCTTCCCATGGAAGAGCTTTTGCACCTTGCGGAGGAGCTTTGCCCCGAGGCAACCTATACCATGGAAGTTCTGGAAGCGGAAAAAACGGCGAAGTGGCTTGAGGATAAAGGATTTTTGACATGAAGGAAAACAGTGCGAAATATTTCCAAAACCGCAAGTGTGAATATTTTCCCTGTCATGCCCATGCCGGGGAGGAATTCAACTGCCTGTTTTGCTACTGCCCGCTCTATGCCCTTGGAGATAAATGCGGCGGGAATTTTGTCTATACGGAAAAGGGGATCAAGGATTGCTCAAATTGCATGATTCCTCATTCCGAAGGCGGCTATGACTATGTGATGGAGCGGGCGAAAGCTGTTTCCGCCCTTGCGGAAAGGAACGTACATGGAACTTAAAACATTGCTTGCTTCCGTAAGACCTCTTGACCGTGAGGCTATGGACAGTGCAAAAAAGCGGCAGGCGCAGCTTGCAAAGCCTCCGGGAAGTCTTGGACGGCTTGAGGAGCTTTCCCAGCAGCTTGCGGGCATTACCGGGAAGGTCATAAACCGCATAGAACAGAAAGAGCTTCTTGTTTTCTGCGCCGATAACGGCGTTGTGGAGGAAGGTGTTTCCAGTGCACCCCAGTCGGTGACGCTGATGCAGACGGTAAATCTCACCCGGCATAAAACAGGAGCGTCCGTGCTGGCAAAGCATTTTGGCTGCGGCATTACGGTGGTGGATGTGGGGGTAAATGCGAATCTTCCCCGCTGCAGTGTGCTGGACAGGAAAATTGCCATGGGCACTGGGAATATTGCAAAAGGACCCGCAATGACCCGGAATGAGGCGGAAAAAGCGATTCTCATCGGTGCTGAGACAGCCTTAGCGGCAGAAGCTGACGTGCTGGGTATCGGCGAAATGGGCATCGGGAATACCACCACCTCCTCTGCGGTGCTTGCCGTGCTGCTGGAGGCGGATGTGGAAGCCGTCACGGGAAAGGGCGGCGGTGTTACAGATGCGGCGTTCCGGAAGAAAAAACAGGTCATTCGGGATGCCCTCCGGGTAAATGCCCCGGACAGAGAGGATGTGCTGGACGTGCTTTCCAAGGTAGGGGGCTTCGATCTTGCAGCCATGTGCGGCGCATTTATCGGCGCTGCGGCAAGCCGACGCCCTGTGGTGATCGACGGCTTTATTTCTGCCGTTGCCGCCCTTTGCGCTGTCCGGCTTTGTCCGCCTGTCAAAGGGTATCTCGTGCCCAGCCATGCGTCCTACGAGATCGGCTATCGGCTTGCCATGGAAGCTATGGAGCTTTCTCCCATGCTGCTTCTGGGGATGCGGCTTGGTGAGGGGAGCGGCTGTCCTCTGGCCTTTGAGATCCTTTCTGCAGCCTGCACAGTGCTGAACGATATGGCGACCTTCGACGAGGCGGGGATCGACGACGGATATCTGGATGAGATCCGCGAGGGAGACAAGTTTTCCGTGGAGGGAAGAGCATGACCATCTTTATTTCCGGCGGTGCAAAAAACGGGAAATCCACTCTTGCACAGGAACTGGCGGTGCAGCTGGCAAAGGGCAGTTCGCTTTACTATGTGGCCACCATGATCCCTGCGGATGAGGAAGACCGCGACCGCATCCGCAGGCATATTGCCGACCGTGACGGCATGGGCTTTGAAACTCTGGAATGCGGCAGAGATATCCTCTCCTGTCTGGAAAACGCCGACAGAGAGGGGACCTTCCTGCTGGACAGCGCAACAGCTTTGCTTCTCAACGAGCTTTTTCCCGATCCCACAAGCTGCGGCATGGACGATGCTGCCCCGAGGCGCTGTGCGGAAGGATTGTGCGAATTTGCCCGCAGGGTGAAAAATGCGGTGATCGTCAGCGACTATATTTATTCCGATGCTGCGTTATATGATGAAGTGACGGAGACATACAGGCGGGGACTTGCCTATGTGGACAGATGTCTTGCCAAGGTTTGCGACACTGTTGCCGAGGTCTCCTGCGGCAATGTGATCCTCCACAAGGGGGTGCTTCCCGAATGAAGAAATCTCTTCATGCCTTTGGCATGTGCCATTCCATGTTCTGCGCCATCCCAAGTCCTTATCAGGGATGGGATGAAGAAGCGCGAGGCAGGATGCTTCTGTTTCTGCCCATACTCGGGCTTGAGATCGGGCTTCTCTGGGCGGGCATCAGCTGGGTACTTGGATTTTTCAGGGTGCCGCAGCTGCTGAACGCGCTGATCCTCAGCATCTACCCGTTCCTTGTGACCGGCTTTCTGCATCTTGACGGGTTTATGGATGTGACAGATGCCACCCTTTCCTGCAGAGACCCGGAGAAACGCAGAAAGATTCTGAAAGATCCCCATGTGGGCTCTTCTGCGGTGATCGGCTGCATTCTGCTTACGGTAAGTCAGCTTGTGCTGTTTTATGAGGGGGAGATCCGCGGATGGATCCTTCTCTTTATTCCCGGAGTCAGCCGATGCTGCAGCGCCCTTGCAGTGACGGTGCTGCCTGCCATGGAAACAAGTCAGTATGCGGGGAAAAAGAAAAATGCTGCCCATGTATGGATCCTTGCGCTGGAGCTTCTGGGGATGCTTGCGGGGGCATGGTTCCTTTGCGGCGTGGAGGCGCTTGCCCTTGCGGGACTCATCCTTGGGTACCTTGCATCCCTTTTCCACGGTTACCGTTCCCTTGGGGGAATGAACGGAGATATTTCCGGGTACGCGCTGACCATCGGCGAGCTTTGTGCCGGGGCAGTGCTTGTGTTTATGTGAGGTGAGAGTATGATTCTTGTGATCGGCGGAGCATATCAGGGAAAGCTTGATTATGCAAAAGAAAGCTTCGGCGTGCAGGAGGCGAGCGTTTTCCGCTGCACGGAGGATACCATCGATTTTTCCAAAACCTGCATTACTGAATTGGAGCAGTTCACCCTCGCCTGCACACGCAGCGGCAGAAATGCCCGGGCATATCTGGAAGAAAACCGGGAAAAGTGGGAAAACAGTGTGATCCTCTGTCAGGATCTTTTCTGCGGAGTTGTGCCTCTGGGTGCGGAAATGCGTGCATGGCGGCAGGAAACGGGACGGCTTTTGCAGTATCTTTCCCGTGAAGCGGCGGAAGTCCACCGGGTATTCTGCGGATTGGGGCAGCGGCTCAAATGACGGTATATCTCATCCGCCACGGGATGACCGAGGCTAACGAAAAGCACCTTTACTGCGGCAGTACAGATTTGCCCCTGAGTGAATCGGGGAAAGCTGCGCTGTCTCAGCTGCGGTATGATATCCTGTGTGAAAACTTTGTCACCAGCGGTATGCGCCGCACGGAGGAAACGCTGAAACAGCTTTTCGGCGAGGTATCTTTCCGTATTGACAACCGTTTCCGGGAAGTGGATTTCGGGGATTTCGAGATGAAGTCCTACGAAATGCTGAAGGATAATGCGGCGTATCAACTGTGGATCACCGGGGAAAATGAGAAAAATGTTCCCCCAAACGGTGAGAGCGGCGAAGCTATGACAAAGCGTGTGCTTGACGCATTCCGGGAGATATGGAGTGCCGGTGAGGATACGGTGATCGTGACCCACGGCGGCGTCATTGCGGCCGTTATGCAGAGTCTCTTTCCCGAAGAGGGAAAGCACCGCTACGCATGGCAGCCAAAGCCGGGACGGGGCTATAAGATAACAGAATCGGGATACGAAGCTATTCCATAAAAAAAGGAAACGACGGGGTGGACCGTCGTTTCCTTTTTCTGTCAGTGCTCAGATATTCTTCAGTCCCAGACCGCGCAGGTCTGCGATCTTCCCTTGCTCTTCTGCTTCGTAAAGCTTCCAGATGACCCGCAGGCCCTGAAGAGAAGCCCGGGCGCTTGTCATGGGTTCGGCATGATCCCGGATGCAGTCAAGGAAGTGCAGCGTTTCATACTGGGTCTGCTTGGAATCGTCGGCGAATTCCCAGGTGATCTCCTTGGGGCCGTCGTGTGCGGGGCCGAGATCGCTTTTGAAGATGAGCTTTCCGTTTGCACGGGAGTACTCAAAATAACCCTTGTCGGTAAAAACCTGAAAGTCGTAGGAATGCGTAGTGCCTCTGGCGCCCCATGTGCCGAAGTGGTAGGCCATGACGTTGTTTTCAAAGGTGAGGACAACGTTGGAATTGCCCTCCTTTTCCATCCACGGGGTACCCTTGTTTGTGCCGAAATGTACGCCGGAAATGGGCTCCCCAAGGAACCAGAGCAGAAGGTCGATGTAGTGGCAGCCGTGGCTGAAGAGCTGACCGCCGCCCAGATTTTTTGCGGAAGCTGCCCATGGGAAGGTGGAAACATCCGTGTACTGCTCCGTCCAGATAGACATCTGGAAGATCTCGCCGTAATCTCCGGTGTCCAAAAGCTCCTTCAGCTTGACGATGCCGGGCCAGTAACGCACGGGATAGGCGCACATGAGGGTAAGCTTCTGCTTTTCGGCCTCTTCCGCAAGAGCAATGCATTCGGCTTCCGTGTTGCAAAGCGGTTTTTCCATGAGAACATGAACACCGTTCTGCAGGAAGAACATACCGCATTCAAAGTGCAGCTGGTGAGGCAGTGCAACAAGCACCGCATCCACATGACCGAGCATGGTCTTGTAATCTGTGGAGTAATAGGCGGCACCGGCAGCCTCCGCCACTTCCTTTGCGCGCTCTTCCTCAATGTCGCAGGCGGCGGAAACGATGCATCGGTCCCTGATGATGGAAAGGCCCCGAACATGGCTTTTCATCATACCGCCGCAGCCGATCACGCCAAGTCTGATCTGATCCATGATATTTACTCCTTTCGGTTTGCATTTACAAAATGGAAGAAATCCTTTATACTGACCATAGTTTACAGGAAAAAGGTTTTGTTCTCCATGCAGAGACGGACCTTTTCCATGCACGATCGGGGGCAGAACGATGGACGGATATCACAAGACGGGGCTTCCCAGAATGGTGACGGTAACGGAGATCGTCACTCTCTTTCGCCGTGCATTCCAGCCCGGTGTGAGACCGACAGGAGAATCCCACCCATTCTGGGAATTCGTGTTTGTGGAAGGCGGAGTTCTGGACGTGTGCGTCGGGGGGAAAGAATACCGTCTGGAAGAAAACCAGCTGATGTTTTATCCCCCGGAAGTGATCCACGAAGGAAAGACCCCGTTTCAGCAGGAGACCTCTCTTGCTATCGTTTCCTTTTCCTGCACTGCTCCGGAGCTTGAACGGCTGAGGGGGAAGGTGCTTACGGTCGAGGGAGAGCTTCTGCCTCTGCTGCGGGAGACTTTGGCGCAGGGCTGCGGCATTTTTGCGTGGTTCGATGCCGACGAAGACGGGCGGGGAATGTATCTGCGGGAGGATGCGGATTTCCTGCAGCTTTGCCGGGTAAAGCTGCTTCTGGAATATTTCCTTACGAGCCTGCTTTGCGGTATGGAAGAAAACGGTGAAAAAGACTGGCGCAGTTCTTATGACCGGGCGAGACTGGATACGGTGCTGCGGTATCTTGAAGCGCATATCGGGGAAGAACTCACCGTGGAGCAGATCGCAAAGGACTGTCTTCTCAGCGTATCCGTGCTGAAGCGGCTTTTCCGCGAGCATATCCGCCAGGGGGTCATGGCGCATTTCACTATGCTGAAGCTGGAACGGGCGAAAGAGCTTCTTCGCAGCGGGAAGATGACCGTATCGGAGATATCCCAGACCCTCGGGTTTTCCTCCCAGTTTTATTTTTCCAGACTATTTAAGCAGAAAAATGGTATTTCCCCCTCAGAGTACAGAGAAAAGCGATAAAAGAGATCGGATATGGTTTCCATATCCGATCTCTTCGTTTACAGAATTCCTGCCGTGGAAAGACCTCGGTAGCCGTTCCACATGCTCCAGCCGTCAATGGGAGCATCCTCTTCCTTGCAGTCAAAGCGAAGGCGCTCCGCTTCAAGCTCCTCGAGTCTTTCAATTTCGCCCCGCAGATACTGCCCGATACGCAGCTTTACCGTGTCAAACCGCATGAGCATACCGCCGTAGCGGATATCCAGAACTTCCCAGCCGAAAGGCTTGTTGTACAGCATCCAGCTTTCTCGGTGGGCATCCCGTAAAGCACGGATCCTGGAGAGGATCAAATCACATTCTTCTGCAAGGGAAGCCAAGGTATCCCGGTCGCCTGTATCGTAAGCCGTCTTCAGCCGAACGCCGAAATCGGATTTGTTTTCCAGCAGAGAGGAGAACTTCTCGATGACCCGGAATGCGGGAGCAAAGAAGCCTTCGCCGATGCCGGTAAGGGAGGGGGTGATGCTGCGGTAGTAGTCTCCCGCCTGCATTTTTGCAATGTGCCGGTCCCACAGACCGAGCAGGGGATCGTTATACAGCACGCTTCGGGAGATGCCCACATCCCCGTCATAGGGATATTCGGGCTGTTCGGTTTTGAGAAAATCATCGTAATCGGCGTCGCAACTGTAACGGAAGCAGGTGCGCACGCTGTCCTCGTCGTATCTGCCGGTGTAATCGTAATCGGCATACCATGCAAGACCGGCAAGAGCCAGAACAAGGCTGGATTCCGCTCCGTTGTGCCATACGGTGCAGAAAATTTCCTTCGTTCCTTTTTTGCGGCAGGCTTCCAGTGCGGGGATGCTGTTTCTGAGGGAGCGGGAATAATGGGGGCAGTGACCCGTAAACATCCAAACGCCACCTGCAAAGACGGTGTTCTTTCCCAGCAGATCGTGCTTATCCAGATTCACCGCATAAAAGGATTCCTCCGGATTGTAATAATCCCAGAAAACCTGCTGCATTCCTTCGGGAACGAATTTACCGATATCCTCGGGAAGTTCCGTTCTGGGGTCATAGTCGCCGTAATCGGGAAGCTGCTCGCCGTACATCCGGAAGAACATGTCGCTCCACATCATGGGGCGGAAACCGCGGTCAACGGCCATTTTGGTCACCCGCTGCAGATGCTCAAAGTAGATCTCCCGATGGTCGCGGTAGCCGTTCTTTTTGAGATATGACCCTGTACCAAGACCGAAGGTCTCGTCCATGCCCACATGGATCCTGCGGCTGGTAAAGCAGTCCGCAATGGCGGAAAGCATATCGTCAATGAGCTTATATGTTTCCTCCGCACCAACAAGAAGCACGCGTTCCGTGTCCCTGTAGGCACCGGAAGCACCCCAGCGAAGATGGGTGTCCAGATGCCCGAGGAACTGAATGCAGGGGATGAGCTCAATGCCAAGCGTTTGGGCGTAAGCGTCGATCTCACGGATCTCCTCTCTGGTGTACCGTCCGCGCATATAGCCGAAGTAGGGGCGGCCCTCGATCTCATAGGTATCCTCCGTGTAGAGCATGAAGGTGTTCATGCCCATGCGGGCCATGGACCGCAGCCAGAATTTCAGCGTGGGCAGATTCGCAACGGCATTTCGGGAAACATCCAGCATAGCACCGTTCATGGTGAAGAGGGGATGTTCCAGTGCGGACTTTTCTTTTACGCCGTCCTTCAGCCAGCAGACCAGCATGGAAAGACCGCGGAAGAACCGCGCTTTTCCCCCGCCATAGGTGATGCGGGCATCGTTTTCCTTAAGTGTTACGGAGAGAACATCCTCCTCGGTTTCTGTCACGGTGACATTTACGGGGGCATTGCTGCAAACAGTGATGCCAAGGTCGCTGCTGACGAGGGAAATGCCCTCCATCAGGGCTTCTGCATTGCGGAAATGAATATTCATGCTGCGCCTCCTCATTTGTTTTTGGGATCGTTCGTGTGTTTTGCCTGC
>JAFQKD010000190.1 GCA_017397075.1 Oscillospiraceae bacterium
CTCTGTGATCGTATGTCCCGGCGGCTCCTTTGAGTTTATCGGGGTTGCCTCCAGCGGCTATCCCTATGTGGAGACGCTGCGAAATGCGGGGTATAATGTGTTCATTCTGGAATACCGTGTAGGTCCCCGGGAAGGGGAGGAGGACAGAACGGCTTCTGTTGACCGTGCAAGCGAGGATATGATCGCAGCGGTCTCCTACATTCTGGATAACGCGGAAGCGCTTGGTATCAGCAGCGAAGAATATATGGTCCTCGGCTCATCTGCGGGCGGTCAGCTGACCGTGCGCTACTGTGTGGAAAAGGTATACGCACAGTACGGCATTCCCGAGCCTTCCGGATGCATCATGCTCTATCCCGCAAACTGCCAGAAGTATGATTATGAAGGCTGCACTACCCCAATGTACATCACCGTCTGTGAGGATGACCCCATGATCGACGTCCCGGGACTGGATACTGCCGTGGAAGCCATGGAGGCCGCGGGAGTTCCCGTGTCCTACAACAAGTTTGAGACAGGCGGACATTCCTTCGGCATGGGCGTCGGCACGCTTGCGGAGGGATGGCTTGACAGAGCACTCCTCTGGATGGCGGAACAGTAAAATACAGGAAAAGCGGTGCGCATTGCGTATCGCTTTTTTTGATTTTGCCTTGCGGCAAAGAAGGAAATGTTTTATAATCAAGCCAACCTATTAACCGGAGGTGCACGATGAATCGGTATCGAATTTCCTGTACAGCTGATGCGGAAGCAAGGATCAAGGCATTGCTTTCCAAAATTGAGGATACGGAGGCGGAGATCGTTCTGGAAGAGGGGATTTATGCCTTCCGGGAAGGGATTATCCTCGGGGAAAAGCATCGGGATATCACCATCCGCGGGGAAGGCTCCGTGCGCCTTCTGGGGGGTCAAACGCTGAATGCATGGAAGCCTGTTAAGGGTACCCCTGCCGCAGAGCGCTTTTCTCCCGAGGCCGCAGAGCATATTCTTTACTGCGATCTTGCCGCTGAGGGGATCCGCGAGACCGGCGGCTTTAACTCCCGGGGATTTCAGCGGGTGATCAGTCTTTGCCATACGGAGCTTTTTTCCGACGGTGTTCCCATGAACCTTTCCCAGTATCCCAAGGGGGATGCGTTTTTGAAAATCACTGCCGTGCCGGAAACGGTGAACATGCACGACATTCCGGGCGCAGTAGAAGATCTGGCAGGTCCCCTGGAGAACGGGTTCCTGTATGATGCCGATGCCCCGAAGGGATGGGCAAAGGCAGAGGATATTCAGGTTCTCGGGTACTGGAAATATGACTGGGCAAACTCCATGGAGCAGGTTGGCTTGCTGGATGCGGAAAAGGGATATGTCAAGACCGAGCCTCCATACGGCAATTACGGCTTCCTGCCCGGTCAGCGCTTCCGGTTTTACAACATTATGGAAGAAGTTACCGATCCCGGTGACTTTTACGTTGACCGCAAGGCAAATGTTGCTTATATCTACCCTCTCCGTGAAGGCGCGGAGATCAGCGCCTCCGTCATGGAAAACCCCATTTTCCGGATTCTGGGCAGCAAAAACATTAAGCTTCTGGATCTTGATCTGGAATGTGTCCGCGGAAACGCCGTGTTCATGAAGGACGTTACCGGCTGCACCGTTGACCGCTGCAGCTTCCGCAATATCGGAAACTATGCTGTGGACATCCTCGGCGGCAAAAATAACGCTGTGCGCAATTCCACCATCCACGATTGCGGAGACGGCGGCATCCTTTGCTTTGCAGGAAACCGCACTACGCTGGAAAGCGCAGACTGCGAGTTTACAAATAACCACATTTACCGTATCGCAAAGTGGACAAAGTGCTATCAGCCCGGTATTCTCATGATCGGTGTCGGCATGAAAGCCACCCACAACATGGTTCATGACTGTCCCCATACCGGGATCATGTTCTGGGGCAACGAAATGACCGTGGAGGATAACGAGATCTACAGCGTGGTTCTGGAAACCGGTGATGCAGGCGCTGTGTATACCGGCAGAGACTACACCTTCCGCGGAAACTCTGTTTCCCATAACTTTATCCACCATCTTGGCGGCGTCGGCATGGGTACCATGGGGATCTACAATGACGATGCGGTATCCGGCACCAGGATGCACAATAACTATTTCATGGAGCTTACCCGAGGGCTCATGCTTGGCGGCGGACGGAAATTTGACGCACGAAACAATGTGTTTGTGAAGTGCGAGCCTGCCATCGAATTTGACAGCCGCTGTTCCCAGAGAGCCGACGGCTGGCACAGAATGTGCAACGTGACATTGAAAGAGCGGTTCCATAACATTCGCAGCTTCCCACACTGCGATCTGACCACGGCTGAGGATGAAGCCCGCCGTGCGGAAACTGCCGATATGCGTGCCGATGCCATGACGAGCGAATATATCCGCCGTTACCCGGAGCTTCGTGAGATTCAGAATTTCTATGACAGCTTCCCGGAAGGCGAGGCATGGATCCCCGGTGAAGCGGTGGTTGCCAATAATGTGTTCTGCTCCAAGCCCCGTTACCGCTATAAGGTTAACGGCTGGCCGTATCAGATCACGGAAAACGGTAAGGAAGTGCCCTTTAGCCGTGACCTCATGCTCAAGATCTTGGATGAAAATCAGGATATCTGGCGAGAGCCCACGTCCGGCCATTTCGGGCAGCTTCTGCAGGACAGCAACATGAAGGCATATGCGGAGGATTTTACCGATCCCGATTGGGGCGATATCTCTGTGAAGGCAGATTCAACAGCATGGCAATACGGCTATGCGGACGGTGATTTCTATTCCATCGGTCTTCAGAAAGCGCTTCGCCGCGAGAATCCCGTTACCGTGCATACCACCGTACAGTGGACGCCCGGAGAGAATGCGGTGCGAATTGGCCTTCGCAATAAAGAAGCCGTTGCCGTATGCGGAAAACTCACATTCCACACCTCAGGGGAAGTGAAGCCGGAGACTGAGTCTCTGTATTTTGAGGTTGCTCCCGGTGAGGAAAAATTCTATGCCGTGAATGCGGAAGGCCTGAGAGATGCATCTCTCTTTGAAGTGCGTTCGAATGTTCCGGGCGTGCGTCCCGCAAGAAAGTGAGCTGTTCATGAAAACATGGATCTTTAACGGAAATGTGATCACCCATGATGGCTTGATCCGTGACGGAGGCGTTCTGGTTGAGGATGGAAAGATCCTTTCCCTGCTGAAAGGCGGAGAGGGGATCGGAGATGCCGAAGCGGAAAAAATCGACGCAAAGGGAATGTATATTGCCCCGGGGTTTATTGATGTGCATGTCCATGGCGGCGGCGGTGCCGAGGTCATGGGGGCAACGCCGGAGGAGATCGTAAAGATCGCCGAGGCGCACAGCCGATACGGCACTACGTCCATTCTGCCTACCACGCTGGCCTCTCCCGTTAGGGATCTGTGCGAGGCGATGGATGCCGTAAAAGCCGCAATGGAGATCCCCTGCGGCAGTAACATCCTCGGTGTGCATCTGGAAGGGCCGTTCCTGTCTCCCGCGCAGGCAGGAGCACAGAAACCGGAATATATCTATACCGCAAACGAGGAAAACATCCATGCTCTTCTGGACAGATGGGACGGCGTGAAGCTTATGGGGGCGGCACCGGAATGCGAAAACGGTTACCGGCTGGGAGAAGAATTGCAGAAGCGGGGGATTACGGCGTCTGTTGCCCATTCCGATGCGACCTTTGATGAGACGATCCGTGCACTGGAACACGGCTATGAGGATATTACCCATCTCTATTCCGGCTGTTCTGTGATGCATCGGGTAAATGCCTACCGTATTGCAGGCGTTGTGGAAGCCGGACTTTATGAGGACCGTTTCACCGCGCAGGTCATTGCTGACGGAAAGCATCTGCCGGCAGCGCTCCTGAAGCTTATTTACAAGTGCAAGGGCGCTGACAGAATCGTTCTCATTACCGACGGACTTGCCATGTCTGCAAGCTCCATTCGGGAGGGAGAGACCTATCTGCAGAAAAACGGCGTTATGACCGTGATGAATGACGGGGTCATGAAGCTGATGGACGGTCAGGCGTTTGCAGGAAGTATTGCCACCATGAACCGCCTTGTGCGCAATATGGTGCAGCTTGCAGGTGTTCCGCTGTATGAGGCTGTCCGCATGGCAAGTGAAAATCCCGCAAAGCTTGTGCGTGTCAGCGGGAATAAAGGTTCGCTTGAAGTGGGGAAGGATGCGGATATTGTCCTTTTTGATGAGCATATCGATGTGAAGC
>JAFQKD010000191.1 GCA_017397075.1 Oscillospiraceae bacterium
GTTTCCTTTCCGGTAAGGCGCACTTCCGCCATGCCGTCATCCTCCGCCTTCACCTTATGAAGCCACAGATAATCGTGTACCTTTCCGTCCATAGGCGGCATCACACGAAAATCATCGGGATCTGCTGCGGTGTTTGGCTCGGCAGGCTCGGAAGAGAGGATCTCCCCGTCCCGACGCGTTTCCGGATTCAGGAAGGGATAGCCAAAGTTCACGTGATACAGCAGCATATAGGGCTGCTCTGCCTCCCCGATGTTCACCACCGTATCGGTAAGGGTGATCTTCCCGCTGTTATGGGAAAAGCGCAGGGTGCGCCGCAGCTCATAGCTTACTCCCTGATGACAGGTCTGGCGCATAACGCCGCTGACCTCCCCCCAAAGCACACCGCCCTCCTCAATAACCCGGCTGCAGACCTGCTGCGCAGGAATATTATCGATACGCCCGTGGATGCCGTGCCCCTCACAGGGCTCCCCCACCTGATCGAGACCGCAGGTGGCAAGAAAGCCTCCCCCGAAGGAGCGGAGCCACTGGGTGCCCTCCGGCTCATAATAGGCGGGATTTACCACGCCGTTTTCCGTGAGAAAGCTGATGCGCTCCCCCTTATAAAATAAATCGCCGATGCCCATGGCGCGGTCAATGAGCACCGTGAAATCCAGCCCCGCGGCATTGGTGATGTGAAATGCCTCCGTGCCTTTTGCCCGTCCTTCCGTGTATTGTATCTTCCGGATGCTCAGCAGCGCATCGGGATTGGAAATATAGCAGCATTCCATGGTGTCTCCGCCTTTCCCGTTTGATATATTCAGTATACCGCCATTTTCTCTGTTTTTGAAGAGGAAGTTCGAAAATCCTCCCCATCCCCGCCGAGTCCATTGACAAAGAAAGGAAACAGTGGTATTATCAACGTATACTGGTTGGTTAACCGGTTAAGTTATTCGGGAAATTTCCCATCAATTTCTGAGGAGGTTCGCTTATGCCGCTGTACGAAGGAAGACACAATGTAGAAAACCGCATCAAAATTTCGGAGGAAGCCAGAAATTCCGTGATCTGCGGCACTGAGGCTGTCATCGCCGACATTGCCGCCGCCATTTGCGCCGCAGAGGGCGCCGTTGCCCTTGACGGATGGTACGGCGTAGATTTTGCCGATGTGGTGACCCGGCTGAAAAATGCGGGTGTGGAGGCAGAATTCATTTCCGCCGTCTCTCTGTTCAAGACCCCGGAGGAGATCGCTGTCTATAAGCAGCCCTTCATCACCGACGATCCCGGTTTCGGCTACTGCAATATGGAAGGACGCATTATCGACCTTATGGATGCGGAAAAGGTCGCCGCGCTGAAGGCACAGCTCAAAAAGGGCATTGTGGTCTACGGTTACGGCGCTGCCATCCCCGAGCTTTTCGACGGCTATGCCAAAACTTTCTACTTTGATAAGACCCGTCAGCCCATGCTCTGGCAGATGTGGGACGGGAAGCTTATCCCCTTTGCCGCAGAAAAGCCCTCCGGCGATTACGGCTGGAAGGAATACTACTACTGCGATTATTTCCTGCTGCACTTCCAGAAGCACTTTATCATTGAGAAGATGGATACTTATGTGGAAGCCGTGGATGCAGCCGCGCTCAAGAGTATGCCCCGCTCCGCCTATGACGAGATCGTCACCACCATGCTCAAGTACCCCGTGAAGGAAGTGGAGATCTATCAGCCCGGTCCCTGGGGCGCATACCGCTACAAGGATTTCTGGGACATCAAGGGGCTGGAATGCAACGCATGGAACGAGCTTGCAGGCCCCGAGCTTTCCATTCTTATTGATGTGGGTACCGAGGACATGATCAATATGCCCTTTGTGAATCTGATGCAGTATCCCAATGAGCTGGTCGGCGCATACCTGAACGAAAACTACCCCCACCTCTTCCCGCTGGATGCATGGCTGGATGACGGCTATTTCCCCGAAAAGACCCCCGCCGAGCGCATTTCCATGCCTGTGCACACACACCCCAGCACAGATTACGTAAAGCGTCACTTCAACGAGCCTATCGGCCGCTACGAGACCTACTACATTGCCGAAGCTTATGAGGGCGCAAATACGTGGATGGGCTTCTATAACGATGTGGATCTGGAAGAGTGGGAGCGCAAATGCCGCGAGAGCAACAACCTGACGGAGATCCCCGACTGGAAGGATTACGTCTGCAACTGGCCCTCCAACGTGGGCGATCTGTATCTGATCCCTCCCGGAACCGACCACTGCCACGGCGGCAACCAGATGGTTCTGGAGCTGGACACCTGCCCCTCCATCGCAGGCACCGAGTACAGCTTCTTCACCTACGACTTCGCCCGTCACTCCTGGGATGACAACACCAAGACCATGACCGGAAAGCCGCTGAAGATGCACATGGATCACTCCTTCAACGTCTCCAAGTTCCGCCGGGAGGATTACGTGGACAAGAAGCTCCGGGCAAAGCCCACCGTGGTGAAGTGGACCAAGGATTACTGGCTTGACCGCTACTCCTCCGTACCGGAAATGCCCTTTGAGATCGAGCGGCTGCATTACTACAACAAGGCTGAGTATGACACCGAGGGCAAGTTCTGCCACATCATCACTCTCACCGTAGGCCGCCGCGCCAGGATCTACAGCAAGAAAAACCCCGAGCTCTGCACCGAGATCAATCTCTTCCAGGCTGCGGTCATTCCCGCAAGCTTCGGCGAGTA
Organism: Oscillospiraceae bacterium; assembly: GCA_017397075.1. Classification (GTDB taxonomy): domain Bacteria; phylum Bacillota; class Clostridia; order Oscillospirales; family Oscillospiraceae; genus RGIG1893. The sequence goes on from JAFQKD010000191.1 coordinate 2,695, forward strand.
TGTCATCGAATCCGAAGGCGACGGCAGCAAGACCTGCACACTGGTTCGCTGGAAGAAAGGCTGAGACATGAACATGAAATTTACCGTTCCCTGCACCTGTGTGCGGGAGGCTGCATTCGGCTGTGCAAGTCTGGGCTTTGCGGGAAACGACGCGGGAGCCATGACCTTTGCCCCCGACCTTCAGGGCGTTGTGCTCAGCGGCAGCTATGAAGAGATCCTCAGCAGCATCCCCGAAGGTCCTTTTCAGGCAGGTATCGTCCTTTTCGGCAATGCCGGGGGCGAAAACACGTTCATGCGCGCTCTGCAGGAGAAGGCACGCTGCCCCTTTGCCGGAGGCGGCGCCGCAACGGACAGCTCCACCGGCGAAAAAGCCCTCATTACCGGAGGAGGCGAAGCCGCGGTGTTCCTCATCCGGGATGACCGCTATGACATTTCCGTGGTGAGCGAAAACATCCATAACGATATTCTTGGGGAGCATGAGATCACCATGGACGGTCCCCGGGTTCTTGCGGCGGTGGACGGTGTTCCTGCGGCAAAGTGGCTTTCCGAAAAGAAGGCGGAGCTCGGCATTGCGGAGGGGGATTTTGAGCATCTCACCCTTGCGGACTTAAACGGTGTAAATGCCCATTTGTCCTGTCCCGACGGAATCATCCGCTCCGGGCGGGATCTCTGCCCGAAAATGACCCTGCGGTATCTTGCTCCCGATAAGGTTCAGGAGCGGATGCAGGCATTTTACGGCGACGAACACGCGGTGATCTTCGGCTGCGCGGGACTGAAGGGTATTCTGAACGGTCCCATCACCTCTCCCGGGGTCGGACTTTTCCTCTTCGGCGAGGTCTGCACCTTTAACGGTGTTTCCGAATTCGGCAATCTCATGTGTTCAAAGCTGAGGGCGGTCAAAAAATAACCGAAAATCAGCCGGGGGAACCCCCGGCTGATTTTGCTTTACAAAAATTTCCCGCTATACTATAATGTTCCCACAGGAAAGGCGGTGCCGATATGACATCCACAGAACGGGTAAAACGCGCGATCCGCGGTGAAAAAACAGACAGGACCCCCATTTACGGCTGGGTTTTTGCAAATCTGAGCGAGCAGATCACAGAGCTTTACGGCTCTGTTGAGGCTTTTGAGGACAAGTATGCGTTTGACGCCGCCCATCTTTTCGGCGGCGCTTTCCCTTACAGGCAGGAACAGATCGAAGCGCTGAAGGAAAAACACGGCGAGCTCACCCCGGATATTCTGCTGGAGGAGGACTTTATGGTCCCCGTTTCCGAAGGCGACTGGGAAAGTCTCAGGGTCTCCCTTGCCCACCACAAAGCACGGGATCGGTTCTGCTATGTGCAGACGCCCGGGTTTTTCGAGCATTTCAATGGCATTTTCGGCATAGAAAATCAGCTGATGTACCTTTTGATCTACAAGGAGGAGCTTGCGGAGCTTTACCGCCGTCAGGCAGAATGGACGGTGGAATTTGCGGATGTCTGCATCGACATGGGCGTGGACTGCATCCACATCTCCGATGACTGGGGCGCCCAGAACGATCTTATGTTCAGCCCGGAGCTTTGGAAAGAGCTGATCCGTCCCAATCTGAAGCGGATCGTGGACCATGTCCATGATCGCGGCTGCCTTGTGAGCCTCCATTCCGACGGCTGCATAAGCAAGGTGACGGACGATCTTGCGGCACTTGGCTTTGATATGCTCCATCCCTGGCAGGAAAGCGCAGGAATGTCCTACGACCTGTATCTGGAAAAGTACGCGGACAAATTCGCTATCCTCGGCGGCATCTGCGTGCAGACCGCACTGGGACTTCTTCCCCGGGATCAGCTGGAAGCGGAGATCCGCCGTGTATTTTCCACCCTCAAGGGCAGGCGCTGGGTCTGCTGCACCACCCATTTCGTGCAGGATCACTGCTCCATGGAGGATCTGGCTTTCGCCTTTGACCTGATTTACAAGCTTGCAAGGGAGGTTTCCCCATGATCCGCTGTCTTGCCCCGCAGGAAAATGAGACCCTGTCCCTTCTGACGGATACCCAGAAAGCCTATATTGCCGCAGAGGAAAAGAGAGCCTCCCGCTCCGGCGACCTGGTCTTCCGGTGGGATGATCTTGTCCGCGAAGGGGAGGATAACACCTATACAAATCCTGTGATCTTCCGCTGGGAAGGCAAAGGCGGCGAGAGCGTTACCTTCTACCCAAAAAATGCACCGGAAAAGGCACGCACCGTCACCGCAGAAACAGGCGAATGCACCGCCATAGCATATAACCTGCTTCCCGGAAGAGAATATATCTGGTCCGTGGATGGGAGTGATGCCGCCCATTTCGCAACGGCGGAGGAGCATCCCCGCTGGATCTATGCAGAGGGCGCCACCAATATCCGGGATTTCGGTGGCTGGAGAGGTCTTGACGGGCGGAAGATCCGCTATGAACGGCTTTACCGCGGCTCGGAAATGGACAGCCACTGCCCCACCACCGAGAAAGGCCGTCAGGTCATCGCAAAGGAGCTCGGCATCCGCACCGATCTGGATCTTCGGGGTGAAGTGGCAGGCATCCGGGATTCCGGCATTTTGGAGCCCTACGGGGCAGAGTGGAAGCTCATTCCCCTTGTCCCCTACGATGAGATCCTGGATGAGGCCCAGTTTGAAAGCTACCGCAAGGTGTTTGCTCTGCTTTCCGATCCCGCCTCTTACCCCATCTATTTCCACTGCTGGGGCGGTGCTGACCGCGCAGGCACGCTTGCTTTCATGATCTCCGCCATTCTGGGTGTGGAGCTTTCGGATCTCATTTTGGATTATGAGCTCACAAGCCTTTCCATCTGGGGTCTCCGCACGCGGAACTACAAGCCTTTCGCAAATCTGGTAAACACCCTTCTCTCCATGGGCGGCGGCTGCATCCGCAAGGGCGCGGAGGCCTTCCTCATGAAGACGGGGGTCACCCCGGAGCAGATCGAAGCTATCCAAAGCATTCTTCTGGAAGCATAAAAAAGTACCGAACTCTACAGAGTTCGGTACTTTTTTCTTACTTCTGTCCGTAATAGGCTCCGGGACCGTGCTTGCGCAGGTAGTGCTTCTCGATGACGTAATCCGGTGCCGGGGCAGCCGTATCGTTGAGATTTTCGGTAAACCGCGCCATCTTTGCCACCTCTTCCAGCACCACCGCGTGGTACACTGCCTGGGCTGCGTCCTTGCCCCAGGTGAAAGGCCCGTGATTCCGGCAGAGAACACCGGGAACCGCCACAGGATCAAGGTCACGGAAGGTCTCCGCGATCACAACGCCGGTATTCTTCTCGTATGCCTCCTCCACCTCTGCCCTGGTGAGGCTCCGTGCACAGGGCACGGGACCGTGGAAATAATCGGCATGGGTAGTCCCGTAGCAGGGGATGCTGCGTCCCGCCTGTGCCCAGCTTGTGGCGAGGGGGGAATGGGTATGGGCAACGCCTCCGCACTTGGGGAAGGCCTTGTAGAGCTCGATATGGGTGGGCGTATCGGAAGAGGGACGGTACTTTCCTTCCACCACATTTCCGTCCAGATCCACCAGCACCATGTCCTCTGCCCTGAGGTCGGCATAGTCCACGCCGCTGGGCTTGATGGCAAGAATGCCGCTTGCGCGGTCAATACCGCTGACGTTTCCCCATGTGTAGGTCACAAGACCACGGCGGTCAAGCTCCAGATTGGCTTCCAGTACAGCCTGTTTCAGTGCTTCCAGCATCAGCCTCTTGCCTCCGCCTTCAGAACCTTCAGCCGCTTCATCACATCGTTGCCGCCCTTGCCGAAGTAGTCGTGGAGGGTCTTGAACTCGGCATAAAGCTTATCGTACACCGCGCCTGCTTCCCGATCGGGCTTGTAGCTCACATCCTCCACCCTGCCGATGGCTTCCGCAGCCTCGAAGATGGTATCAAAGCCGCCTCTTTCCTTGCCGGCAGCCACAGCGCCGAACATGGCGGAACCCAGAGCAGGCGCCTGATCGGACTTGCCGATAAAGATCTCCTTGCCGGTAACATCGGCATAGATCTGCATCATCATGGGGTTCTTCTTGGCAATGCCGCCGCAGGCATACAGCTCGTTTACGGGGATACCGTTCTCCTCAAAGTTTTCCAGAATGATCCGTGTGCCGAAGGCGGTGGCCTCAATGAGGGCGCGGTAGATCTCCTCAGGCTTCGTGGTGAGGGTCATCCCAAGGATCATACCGGTAAGATCCACGTCCACAAGGACGCTGCGGTTTCCGTTCCACCAGTCAAGGGCAAGAAGTCCGCTTTCGCCGGGCTTGAGCAGATTTGCCTTTTCGGTGAGGAGACCGTGGATGTTCATGCCCTTTTCCTTTGCCTCTTCAAAATAGGCAGGGGGCACACAGTTTTTCACGCACCACTCGAAGTGGTCGCCCACGCAGGACTGGCCTGCCTCATAGCCGAAGAAACCGGGCAGCACGCCGTCTTCCACAACGCCGCACATACCGGGAACAAGCTTCTCCTCCTCGCCAAGAAGGATATGGCAGGTGGAGGTGCCCATGATCATCAGCACCTTGCCGGGCTGGGTGATGCCAACGGCGGGGATGGACACATGCGCGTCCACGTTTGCCACAGCAACAGCCGTACCGGGGCAAAGTCCCGTAAGCTTTGCCGCCTTCTCGCAGATCTCCCCCGCCTTTGCGCCCTGAGGATGGATGGCGCCGGGGAGCTTCTCCTCCACCATGTTCTCCAGTCTGGGATCCAGAGCCTTCAGGAAATCCTTGGAGGGGTAGCCGTTCCGCTTGTGCCACAGAGCCTTATAGCCTGCAGTGCAGCTGTTTCTGGCTTCCTCGCCCGTAAGCTGCATGGTGACCCAGTCGGCCGCTTCAATGAACCTGTCGGCAGTATCGTAGATCTCGGGAGACTCCTCCAGAACCTGCATGATCTTGGGCAGCATCCACTCGGAAGAGATCTTGCCGCCGTAACGCTTCAGGAAGTCTTCGCCCCGCTCTTCGGCAACGGCATTGAGTCTGTTTGCCTGTGCCTGGGCGGCATGGTGCTTCCAGAGCTTCAGCCATGCGTTGGGGATATGCTCGTATTCGGGCATGAGACAAAGGGGCGTTCCCGCCTTATCCACGGGCATCATGGTGCAGGCGGTAAAGTCGATGGAAAGACCGATGACCTGCTCCGGGGCAACGCCGGACTGACTCAGCACGGCAGGGATGGTCTCCCCCAGCACATCCAGATAATCCTGAGGATGCTCCAGCGCCCAGTCGGGAGGCAGCTTTGTGCCGTCGGGCAGCCGTTCATCCATAACGCCGTGGGGATATTCCTTCACCGCCTGCGCGATGATCTCCCCCGTCTCCAGATCCAGCAGCACGGCGCGGCCGGACTGGGTACCGTAATCCAAACCGATGGAGTATACCTTGCTCATAGCAGTTTTCCCTCCGTATTGTTTTTCGTATTGTCTGTATTATAGCCCGAATTTCCCTCCTCGGCAACTGTTTTATCCAAAAGCATTTCCCTCTTGCACCCATTCGCTCCTGTGGTATACTGGTTGTATCCAACACAAGGAGGTACTTCTATGCTGAAACTGGAAACCTCGAATCTGCTTGCGGAATTCAACGAACAAAACGGCTCTCTCTGCCGTCTGACCTCCAAGCTTACCGGCTGGGATATTCTCGGCCGTCCTCATCTGGGTCTCTCCTGGCGGATGATGCTGCCGGTAAAGGATCATCGGAACAACAATGCGTGGGGTCACCTGCAGGAAAATGCCCCGGAATGCATCGCCGATGAAAACAGCATAACCTTCCGCTGGAAGGGGATCACCTCGGAGCTGGGCATCACCCATGAGATCACCGTGACCACCGTCTGCAAAACGGACATGGATCAGCTTTTGTTCTCCATGCACATTGAAAACGGCTCCGAGGGCATTGTGGAGAACGTGTACTACCCCTATCTGGGCGACCTGCACAGACCGGAAGGGGCAAAGCGCTTCACCTTCTCCCATGCCGGCTATTGCCAGATGAACACCTTTGAAATGTACCCCACCTTCCGGAACATGATGGGCACGTGGAGCACCCTCTACCCCACCATGAAGGTGGACGACACCTATACCTGCCCGCCCATGATGCCCTACGGTCTTGCGGAGGATGACAGGGGAAACGGCCTTTGCGTGTGCGTTGCGGAGAAGCGCATCGAGGCGCTCACATGGCACGCGGAGGCCCATCCCGGCTGGCGCAATTCCAACGATTTCCGGGTTTTTGATACGGACAAAGCCGCAGACAAGGACGTATTTGTCCGTTTTGCCCCGGGTCATCTGCCCTTTATTGCGCCGGGGACAGAGATGGAGCTTCTTCCCTTTGCCCTCGAGGCTTATACAGGCGGCTGGGCAAAAGGCACCGCCTGCTGTACAAAGCGCAGCAAAAGCTGGGTGACCCTCCCCAAAGAGACCCCGAAATGGATCCACGAGCCCCACAGCTGGCTGCAGTTCCAGATGAATTCCGCCGAAGACGAGCTTCGCATCCCCTTCAAGGAGCTGCCCCGTGTCATCGGGGAGGAATGCCGCAGATACGGCGTGGACGCCATTCAGCTTGTGGGATGGAA
>JAFQKD010000192.1 GCA_017397075.1 Oscillospiraceae bacterium
AATCAGAACGCTTTCTGGGATGAGAGCTTTTTCGCGGATCAGGCCGCCATTTTGAAAGCCGCCCGCAGCGGAGAACGAAAGGTCATTTTTCAGCTTGGCCACGGAGGCATCCGGGCAGAGGGTTCAAACGGCGGACTTCCCGTCTATTCCCCGGACAACATGACCTTAACAGTGCTGCAGGGGATCGTGGAAGCCTTTGTCCGCGCGGCGGAAAACGCGAAAGAACTTGGCTTTGACGGTGTGCAGGTCCATTCCGCTCACAGCTATCTCCTCAGCCAGATGTTCTACCCCCAGTATAACCACCGCCGGGATGCTTACGGCGGCAGTGTGGATAACCGTCTGCGGATGCTGCTGGAGATCGTGGCCGGTATCAAGATCTCCTGCGGAGACGAGTTTCCCGTGTTTGTAAAGCTCAATGGTACAAACGCTGTGGAAAATGACCAGTATATCCTCCATGTCCGCCGGGCTGCGGAGCTCATGAAGCGGGAGGGCGTGGAAGCGCTGGAGCTCAGCGGCTATGAGCCGTCCCCGGCAGGAAAGGTAAATGCCCCCTATTTCTTCTCCCGGGCAGCCTGTCTTGCTGCGGAAACGGAGCTTCCCATCATCCTTGTGGGCGGCATCCGCAAAATGAAGGATGTGGAAGACGCACTTGCCGCAGGTATCACTGCCGTATCCGTCTCTCGTCCCCTTCTGCGCGACCCTGACTTTTTTACCCATCTTCTCAACGGGGAGGATGCCCGCTGCATCGGCTGCAACCGCTGCTTCGGCGGTGCCGACCGCAGAGAATACCGCTGCGTATTCAGAAGCTGAAATCTTTCATATATAAGGAGGATCTCCCATGCTGAAAGCAAAGCTGCAGATGAAAAACGGTGTCCCTGCCATCTATGTGAACGGGGAATGGAAAGAAGCCCAGATGCTCTATCTGAACACCCCCTCCAAACCGGAAGGGGACCGGTACGAGCTGTTTCTCCGTCAGGTAAAGCTGGCAGCGGATTCCGGCGTGCACATGTTCACCTATCACGCCACTTTGGATACGGACATGACCTCTCCGCCGGAAGAGACCAACAAGTGGCTGCGGAAGCTGATGCGCGATATCATTGAAATTGACCCCGAAGCCCTCATTATGCCCCGCTGCTCCTACAACACAAATATGGACGCCGTATCCACACCTCTTGAAGACTGCGTGCATTTCTCCGACGGACGGGGCATGGAGTCCGAACGCAGCACCTGGGAAGAATACGCCGCCGATCCCACCTGCCTGCAGCGGGAATGGATGAAGCGCCCATTTGCAAGCTTCGTTTCCGATTACTGGAGACAGCAGTGCGTCCTGATGCTGACCCGGTTTATCCGCTCCTGCAATGCTGACCCCATCCTTCGGGATCACATCTTCTGCTACCACAATGCCACCGGTATGTCCAGCGAGCATTATCAGTGCCGCTACTGGGACGGCGTTCTGGATGTCTCTGAATCCAACAACATCGGCTTCCGCGCATGGCTGCGGCATAAGTACGGCACTGAGGAGGCCCTCTCCTCTGCATGGGAGATGCCCATGACCTTTGAGGCTGCCGCAGTTCCCGCAGACCTTCCCGGCATCCGCAGAGAATATAAGCCCGAGATCCGTGAGCTTGCCCGCCGTGACCGCCGCGTGTTCGACATCATGGAGTGGTACACCTGGCGCAGCTGGGATGCGGAGCTGGATCAGCCCGATGCCATGAACTACAGCCTCCGTGTATGGCTGGATATGTGCTACAAAACCGATGAAGCGCTCTCCAGAGCATGGGGCGGCGATTACCGTCTTGACGGCCGGAACGTTCCCGAGGATTTCCGCGACTGGCTCATCGACTTTGAATATGAGCCGCTCCTCTCCGGCAAGGGCTGCCGCAGATTTGCCGATTACATGGAATACTACGGCAATCAGGTGGCAAAGACCATCGAAGAAGCTGCCGCCGCCATCAAGCGGGAGACCGCAGGAAACGCCCTCACCTGCTTCTTCTACGGCTATCATTACGATGTGCAGTCCGCTCAGTCCGGTCACCACAGTGTGGATCGTGTGCTGCAGTGCCCGGATGTGGACATTCTCTGCTCACCCCTGTGCTACTACAACCGCAACGAGGGCGGCATGGGCGCTTACATGACCGATACCACCTCCATCCACAATGCCGGTAAGCTCTGGCTGGATGAGAGCGACTACCGTCAGCCCGTGGTGACCCAGACTCCCTCCGGTCTGGATGTATGCATGAGCATCAAATCCCTTGAGGGCGCTCACCAGATCGCCCTGCGTCAGTGCGGAAAGCTTGCCCTCTATCAGGCTGCCAACTGGTGGATGGATCTTCGCGGTCTCGGCTGGTACGACAGTGCTGAGCTCTGGAGCTACATTGCGGAAGGCCGCAGGTATCAGATGGAGATGGAGGCTGCCCGTAAGCCCGGTGTTGCGGAAGTGGTCTTTGTGAATGACGAAACTGCCATGTACCGCATCGGGGATGCGTGGAAATTTGCGGATGACCTGATGAACAAGACCAGAAACGAGGTCTATTACGCAGGTCTCTCCTTCGATTTTGTGATGCTGAACGATTTCCTTGCTGGGAATGCCGACGGCGCCAAGGTCTATGTGTTCCTCAACCCCTTCAATCTCATTGCCGCAGGCAAGGACAAGGCGGTAAAGGATAAGCTGCTGGAAAACGCAGCTGCAGCCGTGTGGCTTTACGGCTTCTGCGAAAACGACTGCCCCAAGGCCGTCCGGTCGCTCACCGGCTTTACCCTCACCCGGGAAAGGCAGACTGCCGACACACTGGAGATCGGCGGCGAGACCTATACCCGCCGCGCAGGCAAAACCGTTTACATCCCCCGCAACGGCACCGTTATGGGGCACTACCCCTCCGGAGATGCCGCTTTCGCCATGACGGATGAGGCCGGCTACCGCTCCTACTTCCTTGGCGGCTCCCGGATGTATTCCAATGTGCTGCGTGACATCGCTGCGGAAAACGGCGCTCTCCTCCACATGGATGCAGGCGATATGTTCTACTGCATCGGAAATCTCGCTGTGCTGCACACTGCCTCTGCCGGGGAAAAGAAGCTGACCTTCCGGGCAAACAAGGTCCGCGAGCTGGTTTACGGCAAGGAATACGGCCCCACCTTCACCGTTAACGCCGAAGAATTCAAGACCTATCTCTTCATTCTGGAGTAAGAAAGGAGTCTCACCATGCTGACAAAAGGTACCGATTTTATTGCTCACCGCTCTGCCGGACAGCATGTAAAAGTCATCCCCTGGGGAAAAAACGCCCTGCGTGTCCTTTCCTCCATGCTGCCGGAGATCCCCATGCGGGATTGGGCACTTCTTGAGCAGGAAAAGATCACTCCCGTCATCACCGAAAACGAGGACACCCTCACCATCCAAAACGGCAGTATTCTCTGCGTCATGGACAAATTCGGTAAACTCACCTTCAAAAACGCAGACGGCAAAATCCTGCTGCGGGAATACGGCCGCAACAGCAAGGTGCTTGACGTTTGGGACAACAGTCCCATGCGCCTCAATCCCCGCGAGTTCAAGCCCATTCGCGGCGGTGACTGGCGGGTAACGGTCCGCTTTGAGTCTGCCCCCGACGAGCACCTTTCCGGCATGGGGCAGTATCAGGAAGAGACGCTGAACCTGAAGGGCTGCAAGCTGGAGCTTGCCCAGCGGAACACCCAGGCAAGCGTACCCTATCTTGTCTCCTCTCTGGGCTACGGCTTCTTCTGGCACAACCCCGCCATCGGCTACGCAAACTTTGCCAAAAACGTTACCGAATGGTATGCCGAGGCCACCGATGTGATCGACTAC
>JAFQKD010000015.1 GCA_017397075.1 Oscillospiraceae bacterium
CTTTCCCCGCCTTTGCCGCAAAGCCGTAGCATCTGGCGGGATGGTTTTCCCGTCCCCAGCGGGTAATGTAGGGGATCTTGATCGCGCCGGACTCGACTCCCTCCACAAAAAGTCCCCGCCATGGGGCATCGCAGGAGGTGAGAAGCCACTGGGCATCCCCGAATTCGATGCTGCAGTCAGCAATCACATGGTTCTTTGCCGCCGCATTTGCATACATTACCTTTCCCATGCCGAAAAGCTGGGCATCGGACACGTTCCGCATAAGCGGATGTTTGCAGGAGAGAAGCTGATAGCAGGGATCTTCCCGCACGGTGACAGGCTGCCCAAGAAGATCGGAAAGGCCTTTGCTGTCCTGCGGAGTCACATTCAGAACGATCACCGTCTTGCCCTCCCGGAGAGCTTCCGCACCGACGGAGGAGAGCTTCTTCCCATCGCAAAGCACAGGCGCTTCCTTTTCCTCCGTCTTTTTCCCTGCGAGGTATTTCAGGCAGTTTCCGTAAAGCTTTCGCGCTGCAGGACAGGTATCCATATATTCGGAAAGCCGCAGCTGGGTAAGTACAACGGGAATACCGTTTGCCTCACCTTCCAGCATGGCGCACCAGTGCATTCCGCCCCATCCCCAGTCACCCTGGGCACATTCCAGAAGGATGCGCCAGCCACTGTCTTCGGGAAGGTCAAAGCCGCTCTGCACCATCCAGTCTGCATTATCTTCTTCGGGGTTTCCGCTGCCCCAGAAGAAAAGTTCTTCTGCGGAAACATTTTCCAGCACAGGATGCTCCCCTGTGGGATGAACGGAGAAAAACGGTCTCTTGGAAAGCACAAGCTGTCCCGGAGCAAATTCGCTCTGCCGCAGAATCAGGATGCCGCCCACAGCTTTCTCCGCCGTAAGCTTCTGCAAAACAGGCTGCAGCTCCGCCTGTGTATAGGGCGTATCCTCACCGATCATCAGCACATCCGCCTTCACTTCGGAAAGCGCCTCAAGATTCTTCACATAGGTCACGTTCTCCGCTGCCCAGAAGGGCACGCTCCCCGCTTCCCCAAGGCAGATCACCTTTGCCTTTTCCGCAGGAATCACATTTTTCGGCTCTGCACGGTAGCTGTAGCCGACTTCCATGACAGCCTTCCCGCCATGGCGCAGAGTAAAGTGCAGCGTCACCCCATAGGGGAACCTGCTTTCGGGAAGCTTTATCGCATAGCGCACCGCCTTTTTGGAGCCTGCAGGCGCAAACCACGTCTCTTCCTTTGCAAAAAGGATGCCTCCGTTATCCCGCTCCGCAATGCAGGAGAGCACCGCCGTCTCGTCATGACAGGTATCGTTATACACGAAGAAGCTGCGCTCCACCGTTTCTCCGGCAAAGAAGCTCGTGTCGTACTCCTCGGGCAGCACAGCGCATGGCTCGCTTGCCTTCCGCAGGGTCTCCAGACCTTTCTGGGGCAGATACATGGGATAATCGGGAAGCTGGCCGTTATTGATGTTCAGGGAAAATGCCCTCACCACACAGGGATGGGGACCGGGTGCGGTAATATCGCCGGGGTCAACCTCCACATCCTCAAAGGGCATATACTTCACAAGATAGTTGCAGTAATCGTAGGGAGAGACGCCGGTGACGTCCTCTCTGCGGGCATAACGGAGGAAATTTGCCTCCTGCGCAGATGCGGCATCTACCGTGTCTTCCAAATCGCGGAAGACCTTCTCCCCGCCGTATGCTGCATTACCCTGAGGTGCGGGACAGTGCATAAAGCCGTGCTCGCCGAAGAGCAGGGGTTTTTCCTTGTTCCAGTCGGTGATCCTGCCGTCAATGTTGTAATGCATGCTGACAGCCTGCATCATTTCCTCGGTAAGCAGGCGGTTATCGCCGTCGCAGGAGATGATGCGCCCGGAGGGGTCTTCCTTCGCCATGGTCTCCATGAGACCGGGGATGGCCTCCTTATAGCCGTTTCGGCCGTCCACCCAGCGCATTTCGTTCTGCATGGACCAGAAGATGATGGAGGGATGGTTGCGGTATTCCCGGACAAACTGCCCGAGATGTCTGCAGCAGGCCTCCAGAAAACGGGGATCGTCTGCCTGCATGGCCTTAAAGGATCCGTAAATGGCGCTTTCCGCCATCATGAGAACGCCTTCCTCATCGGCGGCATCAAAGAAGCACTGGGGATAATTGAAGCCATGGGGACGGATGTAGTTTACGCCCTGCTCCTTCACAAAGCGGCACCAGTTGCGGGCAAATTCCGGTCTCTGGGTGGCAAGTCCCTGATAGTGCCAGCTGTCGCCCCGAAGGTTTACGCGCACGCCGTTTATATACAGAAGGTGCTTTTCCGTCCAGACCTCGCGGAAACCGAACTTCTGCTCGATCTCGTCGCAGACAGCGCCGTCACGCATGAGCTTTATCCGCATGGTATAGAGGCGGGGATCATCGGGCATCCAGAGGCCGGGGTTTTCCCATCGTGCCTTTTCCCCCTCCGCAAGGGTCAGAACCACGTTTCCTTCCTCATCCAGCACTTCGCCAACGGCTGTGCCGGGATGCGCTCCGTTCTGCTCAACGGAGAAAGAAATGCACTTTTCCCGAAAGCTCGTCAGCACAAAGGGATCGGAAAGATAGGTCTCCGGCTTTGTGATGAGCCATGCATCCTGCCAGATGCCCCGGGTAAGGCCGGCATACCATGTGCCGCAGGGGGTAAGGCATTTCACCACCCCGTCCGGACGGGTCACCGTTGGCATTTCGCCGCAAAGCAGGGTAATTTCCAGATCGTTTTCCCCTTCCCGCAGAAAGGCGGTCACTTCCGCCTCCACAGGCAGGAACATATCCTCCGTACCGCCGATATCCGTTCCGTTTGCCAGAATGCGGCAAGTCTGTCCCACAGCGTCAAACCGCAGGAATACCCGCTCCCCCGCCTTATGGGTCACCTGCACCCTGCGGCGCAGGGCTCCCGTCTTTGCTTCATCCCACTTTTCGGGATAGCGGAAAATATTGTACATCTCCCGTTCGCTTCTCCAGCTTGACGGAACAAGATAGCGGTTTTTGATCCATTCCCCCCGCGCAAGGGCGTTTTCCATAGTATCGTTCTCATAAACGGGGAGAAAATCCCAGTAACCGTTCAGGCAAAGCTTTGTCTGCATATCTGCACCTCCTGAGTGTGATGCTTTGATTATACGCTTTTTCCCGGATATTGCAAAGCGGGAGACACAAAATCTGTGTCTCCCGCTTGTGTATATCAGTCCAGAGTCAGACGGTACTTGGCATCGGTGAGATAAGCATTGAGCTTATCCCGGAACACGGCGCCCAGCACCACATCCTTATCGGTGGGGAATATCTCAAAGAAGAGCCGGTTCATGCCCTTTTCCAGAAGCACATCCTCAAGAACGATGGTCTCCGGTTCTGCAGGCGCCGTTTTGAAGCCTTCAAACTTCCGTCCGTTTGCATAGAGATTGAAGGCCGCGTTGCAGGTCACCGTCACATCCGGCACGATAGAGGGATCGGGGATCTCGCCGGGGTCGCGCTTTTCCGGGTCATGGTTCAGCGCGCAATCCATAAACACCGTGACAAATACGCCCTTATCCGCAGAGCCTTCCAGAACCGCATTGCCGCCATCCGCACCCACCCGGCACATCCAGCCGTAGCTGCCCTCGCCAAGGTTGTTGAGCAGGAAGTTTTTGTCCGCATGGTAGCGCACAGCCTCTTCATAATCCCACAGCGGCTCCACACCAAGCCACATAAACTCGGGAACGGAATAGCTCACTTCCTTTTTCACAGTGGTAAACATCCCTGTCTCATAGCGCATTCCCGCGTTCATGGCAACGGTCTCCACGCAGCGGCGGAATTTCTCAAAGCCGTCCTGCCGAAGCTGCAGCACGATCAGGGTACCCGCTCTTGCGGGAGCCGTAAAGCCGTAGCATCTGGGGGCATGGGCCGCATTGGTATACCTTGTGGCGCAGGCAACCTTCACCGGTTCCGCCTGCCAGCCGTCAACAAACTGCTCCGTCCACGAAGCATCCACAGAGGAAAGGAGCCACTGCACATCCTCCGTCTCGATGCTGCACAGGGCAGCATACTCGTTATGGAGAGAGGCTGCGGAATAGGTGACCTTTTCCAGACCTGTAAGCTGCGCGTTGGAAACGCCGTGCATCAGCGGATGGTCGACCCGCTCCACCTGATACACGGGATCCTCCACCACCTGCACATGCCGCTCCAGAAGCGCAGCCAGCAGCCCGCTCTGCTCCGGGGTAACATTGGTCACGATAACAGTCTTTCCCGCATTCAGGGCGGAAACGCCCGCAGCGGAAAGCTCCTGCGCCGGGATCACCACAGGCTCAGCACAAATGGGAGCCTTCGCCTTTGCAAGATAGGCAAGGCAGTTGCGGTACAGTCTCTGCGCCGCAGGATGATCCTCCGCGAAATCCGCCAGACGAATCTGGGTGAGAAGCACGGGAACGCCGTTTGTCTCCCCTTCCAGAAGGGCGCACCAGTTCATGCCGCCCCAGCCCCAGTCGCCCTGACCGCATTCCAGAATGACACGGTAGCCCGGCTCGGCGGGCAGATCAAAGCCGCTTTCGATCATCCAGCCTTCTTCGTTCTCTTCCACATTTCCGGGACCCCAGAATCGCAGATCCTCCGCGGCAAGTCCCTGAAGCACGGGATGCTCTCCCGTGGGATGGGCGGCAAAGAAGGGACGCTTGGACAGCACCAGCTGTCCCGGTGCAAACTCGCTCTGCCGCAGGATGAGTATGGCGCCGACCTGCTTTTTCTTCGTCAGCATATCCAGCACAGGCTGCAGCTCCGTCTGGGTATAGGGTGTGTCCTCGCCGATGATGAGCACGTCCGCAGTGATTTTTTCCAGTTCTTCAAGACTCCGGACATACTGTACAGCCCCCGCTGCCCACTGAGGGACGGAACCGTTTTCCCCGAGGCACACCACATTTTTCCGCACCGCAGGATATTTTGGTGCCGGCTGCACCTCATAGCGGTAGGAATCTTCCAGAACAATCTTCCCGCCGTGACGCAGGGTGAAATACACCGTCACCCCGTAAGGCCGGATGCTCTCCGGCAGATCGAGGGTATAGGTCACAAGCTTGTTTGACCCCGCAGGAGCAAAATACGTTTCTTCTTTGGCGACAAGCACGTTTCCGCTGTCGGTCTCCGCAATGCAGGTAAGGGAGGCCGTCTCGTCATGATAGCTGTCGTTATAGGCGCGGAAGCTTCGGGTAACCGTCTTTCCCGCCACAAAGCGGCTGTTCATCTCCTCATTAAGCACCGTGACAGACCTTGTTGCCTGTTTGAGGGCACGGAGCGCAGGCTGGGGAATGTAATCCGGATATCCCTCCATCTGTCCGTTATTGAGGGTAAGGCAATATGCACGGATGAGAGAGGGATGAGGACCGGGTGCAGTAATGTCGCCGGGGTCAATGGGCGTATCCGCAAAGGGCATTGCCTTATTCATATAGTTGCAGTAGTTGAAAGGTGTAACGCCTGTGACCTCTTCCCGGCGGGCATAGTTCAAAAACTGCGCTTCCCGCAGGGCGGTGCCTTCCATGGCATTCCAGAAGCTGGTATACGCTGCCTCTCCCTGAAATGCGGAAGAGCTCTGGGGGGAGACATAGTGGAATGCCCCCTGCTCGCCGAAGAGAAGCGGCTTTTCCTTGTTCCAGTCGCTGACAAGGCCGTCAATATTGTAATGCATGCTCACCGCCTGCATCATTTCCTCGGTGAGAAGGCGGTTGTCGCCGTCACAGGAGACAAGTCTCCCGGAGGGATCTTCCTTCGCCATAAGCTCCATAAGCATGGGAATATACTGCTTGTAGCCTTCTCTGCCGTCCACCCAGCGCATTTCGTTCTGCATGGACCAGATGATGACGGAGGGGTGGTTGCGGTAATCTCTGGTAAAACGGCGCAAATGAGTCTCACAGGCTTTGATGAATCTGGGATCGTCTGCCTGCATGGTCTTTCCCGAGCCGTACACAGCGCTTTCCGCCATGATGAACATACCGCTTTCGTCTGCGGCATCGTAGAAGCAATGGGGATAGGAAAAGCCGTGAGGACGGATGTAGTTAATGCCCTGCTCCTTGGCAAAACGGCACCAGTTATCCGCATACTCCCGTCTCTGCATGGCAAGTCCCTGATAGTGCCACGCATCACCCCGAAGATTTATCCGCACGCCGTTTACATACAGGGCGTGCTTCACGTTCCAGACCTCCCGGAAGCCGAAGCGCTGCTCCAGCGTATCGATGACCCTTCCGTTCTCCGTAAGGGTCATGCGGAGGGTATAGAGATAGGGATCATCCGGCATCCAGAGCCGGGGATCTTCCCATTTCACCGTTTCGTTTTCCGAAAGGGCCAAAACCGTATTTCCGTCTTTATCCAGCACCTCACCGGTAACGGAGCCGGTAATGCTGCCGTTACGCTCCGCAGTGAAGGAGATTTCCTTTTTCCGGAAGCTTGTGAGCACGAAGGGGTCAAGAAGATAGGTCTCCGGACGGGTCACAAGCCATGCATCCTGCCAGATGCCCATGGTGGTATGGGCATACCATGTTCCCGCAGGGGTAAGAAGCTTCGTTACGCCGTCGGGACGGGTGACGGTGGGATGGGGCTCACAGACCACAAGGATCTCCACCTCGTTTTTCCCGGGAACAAGAAGCTTCGTCAGCTCCGCCTCCACAGGCAGGAACATATCATCGGTAAACCCGACCTCAATGCCGTTTGCGTAAATCGTGGCCATCTGTCCCACGGCATCCAGCTTCAGAAACACACGGGTTCCCGGAACATAGTCCGTCTCCACCCTGCGGCGAAGCGCACCATGATGCACATCGGTCCACTCCTTCGGGTAGCCGAAGATATCGAACATCTCCCTGTCGCTTCTCCAGCTGGAGGGAACAAGGTATTTCCCCGTGATCCATTCGCCGTTTTTCAGCGCAGATTCACGGTCCTCCGTATTCTCAAGGGGCAGAAAATCCCAATAGCCGTTCAGACACACATTTTTCTGCATCTGCGGTCCTCCTTTATGTGTTCTTGGCTTCAGTATACCTTTCCGGTCACCTGCCGTCAACGGGTTTTCCGTTGACAACATCGCGCTTCAGGGGATAGAATGAATATCATCGACAACATTTTATGAGGTGAACAACCTTGGCAAAGCTGAAAGAAGATTTTACCGTCGGCAATATCCGCAGTGCCCTGATCCGTTTCTGCATCCCGTTTCTCATTTCCAACCTTCTGCAGGCCCTGTACGGTGTTGCGGATATGTGGTTTGTCAGCCGCTTTAACGATGCCGCTTCCATGTCCGGCGTCAACATTGGCAGCCAGATCACCCATATTCTCACCATGGCCGTCTCCGGTCTCACCGTCGGCGGCACCATTCTGGTGGCCCAGTTTTTCGGCGCCAGAAAGGAAAAGGACGTTTCCGAAACCATCGGCACCATGTATACCCTGCTTTTCGGCTGCGCAGTGGTGTTTTCCGTTTTGTCCATCGTTTTTGCAGATACCATTCTCGGCTGGCTGCAGACGCCTGCTGAAGCCATGGACGAGGCAAGGCGCTATCTGCAGATCTGTATGGGCGGCATCATTTTTGTCTTCGGCTACAATGCCGTAAGCGCCGTGCAGCGCGGTATGGGGGACAGCAAGCGCCCGCTTCTCTTTGTTGCCATTGCCTGCGCCATCAACATTTTTGTGGACTGGCTTTTCGTTGGCGTCATCGGTATGGGTGCTTCCGGTGCCGCATGGGCTACCGTACTCTCCCAGGGTGCAAGCTTCATTTTCTCCGCGGTCTATCTCTCCCGTTCCGGTTCTGTGTTTGACTTTAAGCTCCGTTCCTTTGCGGTGAAAAAGGACAAGGTCGCCCTGCTTCTGAAGCTGGGTATCCCCTCCTCCGTGCAGAGCATCGTGGTGAATCTTTCCTTCCTGCTCATGACCATGCTGGTAAACGGCTTCGGCGTGGATGCATCCGCAGCAGTGGGTGTTGCAGGCAAATTTAATTCCTTTGCCATTCTCCCCGCCGTTGCCATGTCCTCCTCCGTTTCCGCCATCGCCGCCCAGAACATCGTGGCAGGCTACCATGACAGAGCCAGAAAATCCATGACCGACGGCATCATGATTGCCATGGTCTTCGGCATTCTGGTCTTTGCTCTGAGCCAGCTTTTCCCTGCAGGCATTCTGCAGCTCTTCACCGATGAAGAAGCTGTCATCGACTACGGCGTAAACTATCTTCGGGCCTTTGCCTTTGATTATCTCCTTGTTCCCCTGCAGTTCTGCTTCACGGGACTCATCAACGCCGCAGGCCACACCACCTATTCCTTCGTGGTAAGCCTTGTATCCTCCGTGGCTGTACGTATCCCCCTTGCCTGGTTCCTCAGCCGCGGTGCTCTCGGTCTTGCAGGTGTGGGCATTGCCGCCCCCGGCGCTACTTTTGTCGGTATCATCATTGCCTTTGTCTTTGTTGCCACCGGAAAGTGGAAAAACAACCGTACAGGAATTAAGCGCGAAAGCTGAGGCGTTCGCGATAATCAGTTAAGAAAGGAAGCGTCTACATGAAAAAAGTACGCATCGGTGTTCTCGGCGGTTACCGCGGCACCAGCATGATCAACTACTGCAAGGCCGCCGCCAACGCGGAGGTCGTCGCCATCTGCGACAAGTATGATGATGTTCTGGAAAAGCAGAAGGCCATGCCCGGAACGGAAAATGTGACTTTCTACAAGGATTTTGAGGACTTCATCCGTCATGACATGGATGCGGTGGTGCTTGCAAACTACGCAAACGAGCACGCCCCCTTCGCCATCCGCTGCCTGAAAGCCGGACTTCATGTGTTCTCCGAGTGTCTGCCCTGCCAGACCATGAAGGAGGCCGTAGAGCTGGTTGAAGCGGTGGAGGAAAGCGGCCTTATCTATGCCTACGGGGAAAACTACTGCTATATGGCTGCGCCATACGAGATGAAGCGGCTTTACGAAGCAGGCGAGATCGGTGAGTTTGACTACGCCGAGTGCGAATACGTCCACAACTGCAGACCCTTCTGGGGCAGCATCACCTACGGCGAGGAAGACCATTGGCGGAACAATATGTATTCCAACTTCTACTGCACCCATTCTCTCGGCCCCATCATCCACATCACCGGCCTTCGTCCCGTGTCCGTGGTAGGCTTTGAAGGACAGCACGTAGCCGGTGCCAGAGCCGTGGGCAGCAAAGCCGGTCAGTTTGGTCTGGAGATGGTCACGCTGGAAAACGGCAGCCTCGTGAAAAGTCTCCACGGCGGTCTCAGCCGCAACAACGACTGGTACTGCGTTTACGGCAGCCGCGGCCGTCTGGAGTCCGCCCGTAAGGATGCGGAAAACGGCGAGGTCGACCGGATCTATGTCCATGTCGGTGATGTATACGACGAGTTCGCCCCGGTGCAGAACATCAGGACCTATCTCCCCCAGCGGGAATTTGACCATATTGCCAAGGACTTCGGACATTTCGGCAGCGACTTCTACTGCATGTACCACTTTGTGCAGAAGATCCTCGGCGACGAAAATGCCGACATCATCGATGTGTATGAGGCGTTGGATTCCTTCCTTCCCGGCATGTGCGCCTACTTCTCCGTGCTGCAGGGCGGCACGCCTGTGGAAGTGCCCAACATGCGGGAAAAGGCCGTCCGGGATCAATACCGTAACGATACCCGCTGCACCGATCCAAAGGTGGCAGGCGATCAGCTGCTGCCCACCTTCTCCAAGGGCACCCCGGATATTCCCGACGAGGTTTACAAGCGGATGTATGACCAGTGGCAGGCCGACCTTGTATCCGACAGCGGATACACCCACGCCGCCATGACACAGGGGGCAGCTTCCGAAGACGAGGGCAGCCACCTGTAACATAAAGGAGCACACCGATGAAAAACTATGACCTTCCCCTTACCCAGGGTTGGATGTTTCATTACGGTGAGGCAAAACGCTTCGCCGGTAAAACCCACAGCGACATTTATAACGCCTGCAAGGCCGGGGGCAGACTCGGCAATGCCGATACCTTCCTCACGGAAAACGACTGGCAGGCGGTAACCCTTCCCCATGACTGGTGCGCCGCACTCCCCTACGACCCGGAGGCCCCCTCCTCCAACGGGCACAAGACCCGCGGCTGCGGCTGGTATCATCTCCGTTTTCCTCTCCCGGAAGACCCCATTGAAAACGCGAATCTCGTTTTTGAAGGCGTACTTGGGGAAACTGCCGTCTATGTGAACGGTGTCATTGCCGGGCGGAATTTCAGCGGCTACAACCGCTTTTCCTGCGATGTTTCCCCATATCTGAACCCCGGTGCCGAGAACCTCATTGCGCTTCGCGTGGATGCTTCCTTCCCGGAAGGCTGGTCTTACGAAGGCGCAGGGCTTTACCGCCCGGTACGCATCGAATTGAGAGGCGAGACCTTCCTTGACGGTTACGGCTCTTTCCTTCGCAGCGAGATGCACGAGGGCGCATGGTCTGCCGCGGCGGATATCCGCATTTCCGGCCCCACGGAAGGCTTCACCCTTCTCTCCCGTCTGGAAGCTCCCGACGGCACCGTGATCGCCGAAACCGAGCAGCCTGCCGAAAATTCCGTTCAGGTTTCCATCCCGATGGCTTCCCCACTGCTCTGGACCCCCGAGACCCCCGTTCTTTACCGCTATACCTGTACCCTCATGAAAGACGGCGTCCCTGCAGACACATGGAGCACATCCATCGGTTTCCGCAGCGTCGAATGGGAAAAGGATTCCGGTATGCACCTTAACGGCACCAAATATCTCATCAAGGGCATCTGCTGCCATCAGGATCACGGCGGTGTTGGCGCCGCAGTGACCCCGGAGCTTGTGGAATACCGCATCTTACGGCTGAAAGAATACGGCATCAATGCCTACCGCTGCGCCCATCATGCCATGTCTGAGGCGTTTCTGGAGGTCTGCGACAGGCTTGGTATGCTTGTCATGGTGGAAAACCGCCATTTCTCCGCATCGGAAGATACCCTGCGGGAGCTTGATGCCATGGTGCAGGTCTCCCGAAACCACCCATCCGTGTTCCTCTACAGCCTCTTTAACGAAGAACCGTGGCAGGCAGAGGAGCGTGGCTACCGCATGGCCAAAATCATGCGCAGCCGCATCCGCAGGCTGGATGACACCCGCGCCGTTACCGGAGCCATGAACGGCGGTGTCTCTGCTCTCCGCAACGCAGCCGATGCCATGGATGTGGTAGGCATCAACTACTATAACGAATGCTACGGCGAATACCATGCAAGGACCCCGGACAAAGCGCTCCTCGGCACGGAAAACTGCCCGACCTTTGCCACGCGGGGCGAATATAAAACCGACAACGCTGCGCAGGTTTACGACAGCTACGGAGACTGGTGGGCAGATTTCACCATGTCCATGCAGGACACCATGAAAAGTCTGGAGGAAAACCCCTTCTGCGCCGGGATTTTTGCATGGAGCGGTCTGGATTCCTACGGCGAGCCTCAGCCGCACGCATGGCCCAGCATCACCTGCCACTGGGGCATCATGGATATCTGCGGCTTTGCAAA
>JAFQKD010000193.1 GCA_017397075.1 Oscillospiraceae bacterium
CCTGCACCTTGGCAAGACTCTGATTGCGGTAATCCGCATCCTCCCATGCTTCGCCCACGTAGAGGCTGAACTCATGGTTTCCCGCAGCAAAGAAGCAGTCGTATTCATCGGTAAACTGCTTCACCCGTTCCAGATTGGCAAGGGAAACAAAATCGATGAGATCTCCCGTGTGGAGAATGGGCACGCCAAGCTCTTTGGAAAGTGCACTTGCCTTCTGCAGCACTTCCTCGGCGTGGAAAAAGCTTTGAGAACGCTCCTCGGCAAGCTTCACCTTCCGCTCCCCGTCCCGCATATCCGCGTATGTGAGATGGGTATCGGACATATGGATCACCGTAAAGGGCTTTTCCGCCCCCACATGAAGGGTATTATACAAAATACTCATGGCACACCTCTCAGCAAACCTATTTGGGTATAGTACCACACGAAAACAAAATCCGCAAGCTTTCCCTCGCCCGTTGGATATGCTATACTGGAAAAAACACCGTCAGGAGGCTACCGATGAAACATAACCGCATGGTCTATTGCATGGACTACGACTGGCGTTTCCGCCGGGATACGGATACCGCTGCCGAGGATACGCGCCACAGCGCTGTGTATACCCGGGCAAAGGCCGGCAACGCCTCAGGCCCCGCGACAAAGCGCGCCTTTGACGACAGCGCATGGGAAAAGGTGAACCTGCCCCACGACTACATCCGGGAAAGTCCCACCACGCCGGAGGGTATCGGAAACCACGGATTCCACGTCCTTTGCGACGGCTGGTACCGCAAGACCTTTACCGTGGACAGCCGCTATAAGGGCTGCCATGCACTTCTGGTCTTCGGCGGCATTGCCACCTCCTCCACCATCTGGCTCAACGGCTCTGTGGCGGAGCGCTGCTTCTCCGGTTACAGCGAAATTGCCATTGATGTGACCGACCGACTGTACTATGACCGGGTGAACACCCTCACCGTCCTCACAAAGAGCGACAATATCGAGGGCTGGTGGTACGAAGGCGGCGGTATCTACCGCCATGTGTACCTGTATTTCAAGTCCCCGCTGCACATTGCCCATAACGGCGTTTTCGCAAAGCCTGTGCTGCAGGATGAAGCTGCCGACGAATGGTCTCTGGAAACGGAGGTCACGCTGGAAAATTCCGGGTATGACGAGACCATGTGCGATGTGCGCGTTTCCCTTTGGGACGGCGACACCCTTGTGAGTGAAAAAACGGCTGCCGCAGAATGCGCTGCCGACGGCAAAGCTGTCCTCACCCTCTCACTTCCCGTTACCGCCCCCATCCGCTGGGATGTGGACGACCCCAAGCTTTACACCGTAAAGACGGAACTTCTGGAACAGGGCAGCGTTATGGACGAGGATACCGTCCGCACAGGTTTCCGCACCTTCCGCATTGATGCGGAAAAAGGTTTCTTCCTTAACGGACGCTCTCTCAAACTGAAGGGCACCTGCAATCATCAGGATCACGCAGGCGTTGGCGTTGCCGTGCCCGATTCCATCCAGTATTACCGCATCCGCAGGCTTAAAGAGATGGGGAGCAATGCCTACCGCTGCGCCCACAATCCTCCCGCGCGGGAGCTTCTGGATGCCTGCGATGAGCTGGGCATGATCGTCATGGACGAAAACCGCACCTTTGAAACCCGTCCGGATGCCATGCGAAATCTGGAAATGCTCATCCGCCGGGACAGAAACCACCCCAGCGTGATCTTCTATTCCCTGTTTAACGAAGAGACGATTCAGAGCAGCGCGGAAGGCGCAGCCGTTTACAGAAGGCTCAAAAGCCTTGTGAAAAAGCTGGACGATACCCGTATTTTCACCGGTGCCATCAACGACAACTTCCATGCAGCAGGCGCAGGAGCGGAAATGGATGTGTACGGTCTCAATTACGACCTTGCCACGGCAGAAAAGATCCACGCCGCCCATCCGGAGCTTCCTCTCATGGGCAGCGAAAATGACAGCGCCTTTGCCGTTCGCGGCTGTGCAGCAAGCGACAGAGACCGCAATCTGCTCAGCGACCGGGACGAAGAAAAGGCCCCCTGGGGCAACACCACCCGGGAAAACTGGGCCTTCGTTTTCTCCCACGATTATTTTGCCGGGGCATTCACCTGGACCGGCTTTGACTACCGGGGAGAACCGAGTCCCTTCGGCTGGCCCACCCGTTCCTCCCTCTTCGGCATCATGGATACCTGCGGCTTTGCCAAAACAGCCTATTACTGCCATCAGGCTTTTTTCACCGATACGCCCATGATGCATCTTTTCCCCCACTGGAATCACACCCCCGGAGAGACCGTCCGGGTCATGACGGTGACAAACTGCGATGAAGCGGAGCTTTTCCTCAACGGCGTATCCCTCGGCAGACGGCCTTCAGACCCCGCAAAGCAGAATGAATGGCTTGTGGACTTCGTCCCCGGCACACTTTCCGCCACAGGCTACAAAAACGGGGTGCCCGCTGCCTTTGCCGAAGTGAAAACCGCAGGTGCTCCCGCAGCCGTAAAGCTGATCCCGGACAGAACATGGATCTCCTCCCGGGGGCAGGACACCGTTCCCGTGCGTGTTTCGGTAACAGACAAAAACGGTGTGGAGGTCCCCACAGCAGACTGCCTTATCCGCTTTGCCGTGACGGGGGACGGCATCCTTGCCGGTGTGGGCAACGGCGACCCCAACAGCCACGACGCGGACCATGTGCCTTACCGAAAGCTCTTTAACGGTCTCTGTCAGGCACTTGTCATGGCGGATATGGGGGCCAAGACCCTGAAGCTTACCGCAAGCTGCGAGGGACTTTCCTCCGCAGAAGTGATCTTCACCGTGAAGGAAGAGACCCCGCCTGCCTGCATCTTCTTTAAGCCCAACCGGGAGATCAGCGGCGTTCTCGTCTCCCTGAAGGACAGCGCGGAAAAGCCGGATCCCGCCCGCACGATCTCCGATACCGACATGAACACCTTTACCCCCGCTGTACTGGAAAGCGATTTCCACAAATACGCTCCCTACGATTTCGTAAGCGGCTGGCGGGAATTCCGCATTCCGGTAACCCTTCCGAAAAACCTTCCGGAAGGACAGCTTCCCGCGCTGGTGCTTCAGTCCGTACTGTGCAGCAAAGCAGAGTTCTATGCGGACGGCATTTTGCTCCACGAGGAATCCCCCGCGCCCGAGGCTTCCGTTACCGTGCCGCTGAAGGTCTGCGGCAAACAGGAATTTGAAGTCCGTGCCCTGCTCAGGGCCTGCGAAGGCGATTCCCCCGCAAACGGCATTTCCGGCGGCATCCGCCTTTCCACCGTAGACAAATAAGCAAAAAACAGCCTGCCCTGCGGCAGGCTGTTTTTGCACTCATGTTACTCCCAAAGTCCCGTAAAGGTCTTTGGCTTGCGGAACACGGTAATGGGTCTTCCCTCCATGATCTCCCGGGCATTGCGGACATAATCGGAAAACTCCAGCCGCCGCCCTTCAAGAATGGAGGCCGGCTTCTTCTGCCCGATCTCATAGAGCCAGACGCCCTCGTAGCCGGAAGCCTTCAGGCCTTCATACAGCGCCATCCAGTCGACCTTCCCCTCCCCGGGAAGCCAGTGACGCTCGTTGAGAAAATCATAGTCGGAAATATGGACGGTAACGATCTTGCCGGCAAGCTTTTTGAGGAAGTTCAGGTTGTCATCCATCAGCAGGTGGTTCGAATCGAAGCAGACCCGCAGCTTATCGTTTGCGGAAATCAGCTGCAGAATTTCCTCTGCCGTGCGGCCGAGACAGCTGCGGGGCAGATCCTCCACCGCGATCACAGCGCCGTATTCCGCTGCGATCTCCGCAAGGGTGTTCAGGGATTCCATGCAGTGCTTCAACAGCTCCCCGCGCACTTCGGCATCTTCGCTGTTGGGCTCGCTGCCGGGATGGATCACGAATTTATCCACACCGATGTCCCCGCCCTTGCGGATGTAGCCCGCAAGGGTTTCTACGGTGCGGCGGCGGAGCTCTTCATCTGCGGAGGCAATATCCAGCGTATCCGTGCCCGCAAAGGGCAGATGATAGGACCAGAGATTCACCCCGTGACGGTCTGCAAGGGCACGGATGGCCTTGTGCTCCAGATACGGATACTCCCCACAGGGGCGGGAAATTTCCACATTCCGGATACCGGCCTCGGCAAGGGCAGCAAAGTTGTTTTCCGTAAAGGTAAAACCGCAGGTGGAAAGTCCAACATTCAGCATCGTTTAAGCCTCCTTTATCGTAATCGTCCGGACAAAGCACGCCTTGGTGGGCACACCGTTTTTATCCGGATATGTCTGGTCATTGTAGCAAACCAGCACCGTGTCCGGCGCAAGCTGCTCCACAAAGGTATTGCTGTA
>JAFQKD010000194.1 GCA_017397075.1 Oscillospiraceae bacterium
AAGTTGATGCGGAAATCGTCATCAAACATCACCGCGTCAATGTCACAGGCGGCAAACTGCGCCGCGAAGGAAGAAACGGTGGAGGCGAAACCTTCGTCGGTGGGGCAGGTGAAATAGGGGGATTCCTCCCCGTCCAGATCCACCATCGGCCGGAAGCCGTAACCGGAAAAGTTGACATGCCCGATGGAACAGATCCAGACACCGACTTCAAAACCGGCAGCACGAAGCATCGGTGCGAGACGGTTGATTTTTTCACACTGTGCGTCTGTGTTTTTCGGCTGAGACGGGCAGAGATAGACGATGGAAGCATCGCACCGTTTCAGCTCTTCGATGACCTGTGACACAAAGGCTTCAGGATCGCTGTCGGGAAAGGTGCTGAGCATAATGGGTACGGCAGTTTTGTACATAGAGAATCCCTCTTTTCTCAGGTCAGCTGAAATACTCCGTCGGCAGGAGAAGACAGATCAGCCTCATAAAATGCCTTGCAGGCATCGCAAAGATAGGCTGCATCCATAACACCGGCGGTTTCATAGGCGGAATGCATGGCAAGCTGGGCAAGACCGATGTCCACGGTCGCCATAGGCGTCAGCGTATCGGCGATGCTGCCCAGAGTAGAGCCGCCGGGAAGGTCGCTGCGGTTGGAATACCGCTGCACAGGTACATCTGCACGGCGGCAGATTTCCTCGAACAGGGCGGAAGACATACCGTCGGTGGTGTATTTCTGGGAAGCATTGGCCTTGATGACCACACCTCCGTTCATCTTCGGTGCATTCTGGGGGTCGGAAAGCTCGGGATGGGCAGGATGGCGGGCGTGACCGTTATCCGCAGAGACCATAAAGGAAGAAGCAAGCATACACCGAAGATCCTGACCGAGGGATTCCGCAATGCGGGAAAGAGTATCCCGCAGGAGGAAGCTTCCCGCGCCCTGCTTTGTGGCGCTTCCGGTCTCTTCGTTGTCGAACACGGCGCAGACCTGTACGGCATGGGCGCCTTCGGCAGAGAGAAGTCCCTTGACAGATGCCCATGCGCACATAAGATCGTCGATGCGGGAAGAGGAGAAAAACTCCTTTTCGGGACCCCAGATGACACCGGGGGTACGGTCATAGAGGAAAAGATCCATGGCGGCGATATCTTCCGGCTTTGCTCCTGCTGCTTCCGCGGCAAGACGCAAAACCGCGCCCTTACCCTGAAGAGAGGAAAGCAGCGGGAAAAGATCGCCTGCGGGATTCAGCTTTAAGCCTTCGTTTGCGCTGCGGTTCATGTGGATGGCGACGCTGGGGATCACGCAGAGATCTTCGTCAATAACCACAGGCTTTGCGGTGAAGGTGCCGTCCTTTTTCAGAATGACCCGTCCCGCAACAGACAGAGGCCGGTCCACCCATGTATGATGGAGCATGCCGCCGTATTTTTCCGTGTTCAGCCGCAGATAGGTGCCGAAGGCATCTGCTTCAAATTCGGGCTTCAGCTTAAAGGTGGGGGAGTCGCTGTGGCTTGCGGTGATGAGGAAGCTTTTGCCGCCATCTTCCGGGATGCGGAAGGCAATGACGGCAGTGCCGTTTCGGGTCACATAGTATTTCCCGCCGGGGACAAGAGACCATGTATCGCATTCCTGCAGCGGCAGATAGCCCTCTGCGGCAAGTGCAGAAGAAATGTTTTCCACAGCCTGATAGGCGGTGGGGCTTTTGCGGAGGAAAGAAATGAGTTCCCCGGCATGATTCAAATAACGTTCTTCCATAATGTCTCCTTATTTTCGTACCCAGACGGAATTGCCCCGTTTTTCTGCCCAGCGGGCAAGACGGTCCGGGTCACCCTGCCAGTTGCGGCTGACGCCCCATTCATTTGTGCGGATCGGTCCGTCACAGGTGAGACGGATCACCGGGAAAAGGGCTTCGGGTTTTTCCTTGGGCAGCCCGGAAAGGATCACCGCATGATCTTCCCGACGGACGGAAAGGGAGATGTCGGTGCCGAGGATGACGGCCTCTTTCACATCGGTGAGAAGATCGTTTACCCGCAGTTCGGGATTTCCGTCCCAGAATTTGATGATGAGATACAACGTGTTTCCGCGGGAGGTTTCTCTCCCGTGGGTGGAAAATTCGGTGAAGTCCCCGTTATCCGTGCCGTACACGGCTTCGCCGTTTCGCGTGAGCCAATCGCCCACGGCAGAAAGGTTTGCCACCACCTGGGGCGGGAATTCACCGTCCCCGTCAGGACCGATGTTCATCAGGAGGTTTCCGCCCTTTTCCGCGCATTCGCAAAGGATATCCAGAAGCTGTTTTGACGTTTTGGCGTCCTCACCTGCGCTGTAACCCCAGAAGCGCTGGGTGGTCACATCGCAGCTTTCCCAAAGCCTTGTGCGCTCTGCGTGGATCTCACGCTCCGGCGTGCCGAAATCTCCAAGGTCCCAATCGCTGCCGGGGTCTTCTTCGCCTACCTTGTGGGTGGAAATTCCGAGGCGGTTGTTCACCAGAATGTCCGGCTGCCAGATGCGCATCTGGCGGAGGATGGCTTCGCTTTCCAGTTCGTCCCGGTTTCGGGGCCATGCGCCGTCAAAGAAGAAATAATCGATCTTTCCGTAACCGGTGAGCAGCTCTTCCAGCTGGCCGTAAATATACTTCTTCATTTCTGCCCAGCCGTCCGGATCCTTATCCGGTCCGTCAAAATAGGCAGGTACGCGCCAGTCGAGCCAGCTGTAGTACAGACCGATCTTCAGACCTTCTGTGCGGAACGCATCCGCATATTCACGGACAAAATCCCGCTTCGGCGCCTGGCGCATACTGGTGTAATCGGTGTATCGGGAATCCCAAAGGCAGTAGCCGTCATGATGCCGTGTGGTTAGACAGGCATATTTCATGCCGAAGCTTTTTGCAAGCTTTGCCCACTTTTTTGCATCGAACCTTTTCGGGTTCCATTTGCAGGCGGCTTCCTCATAGGCTGCGGGATCCATGTGCTCACGGAAGAGGATCTGTTCCCCTCTGCCAAGTGCTGCATAAGGTCCCCAGTGCAGGAAAAGGCCGTACCGTGCCTCGGGAAACCATTTCCACTTATCCGGGATACCGGGAAGCTGATACATGGAGAACCTCCTTAGAAGTCAATATCTGCGACGTAAGGTGTGTGATCGGAAGCGATGATGGCGGGGGCATCTGCGGAAAGTACATTCACATCTTTGGAGACGAAAATGTAGTCGATCTTCTCGAAAGGATCATCGGAGGAGAAGGTAAACATTGGGCCGAAGCCTGCACAGGCAGTATCCACAAGCTCCTCAAAGAGGGGGCGAAGGAGAGGACTGTCAGGCTGGAGATTGAAATCACCCTGCAGCGCAAAGGGCGTTTTGCACTTGCGGGTCTCGGAAAGGACGGTATTCACCGCGTTTTCCGCTTCATCGGGATTGAGACCGAAGTGGGCGGCAAACACGGTAAAGGGCTTTCCGTCAATGTCCAGAACCGCTTTGAGAACGCAGCGGGTCTCATAATACCCGTCGTACTTTTTCTCCGCAGGATCGGGAATGAGAATGGTCTCCGCTTCCGTGATGGGGTATTTGGAAACAATGGCATTGCCGTAGGGATTTTCGCCGTCAAAGCGGATGGCCTCGGCAAAGTAATGCTGCCAGCCAAGGGCATCGCCGATGGCTTTTGCCTGATCGGTGTAGCCGGGAAGCGCTCCTTCGTTCCGCACCTCATTGAGCGTACAGAACACGGGATCAAGTTCCCGGATCACATCCGCGGTCTGGGAAAGCAGAATGTTATCCCTGTCGGGAGTGTGATAATCTCTGCCGTGCTGAATGTTATAGGTCATGATACGCATAGTAACATCTCCTTATTTCATCGGTTGATCGTGGAAAACCTTCAGCATGGCGTCAAAGTTTTCCGCGGGAACATCGTAAGGAACGGCATGGGTGGGTGCGGCAATGTAACCGCCGTTTGTGCCGAGAAGAGAGATGAGATGCTTTGTCTCTTCCGTGACCTCCTCAGGGGAGGCGAAAGGCAAAAGCCGCTGGGTGCTGACAGCGCCCCAGAAGGTAAGCTTCCCGCCATACTGCGCCTTCATGGCATCCACATCGAAAATCTCCGGCTGGAAGGTCTGGTGAGCGTTGAGACCGATCTCGATGAGATCCGGATATACCTCGGAAATGTCACCGCAGGAATGCTGAAGCACATATTTGCCTGCGGTGCGGACCTTGGCGTACATGGCGGAAAGACAGGGGCGGATGAAGTTTCGCCAATGGGCAGGACCCATGATGAGCCCCTTCTGTTGCCCCCAGTCATCCCCGAAGAGAACGGCATCCACCGGGTATTCCAGAATGATATCGAGGCAGCGGAGGTTAAAATCGGTGATGGCGTCGAAAAGATCCTTCGTGAATTCCGGGTCTGCCACGAAATCCATCAGTGCATATTCAAGGCCGCCTCGGAGTGTCCAGAACCGCTCAAAGAGGGAAAAACCGAAGTTTGCGATACGGAAGGTATCGGAAGGCTTTTCGCAGAATGCGGAAAGATCACGGCGGATCTCCTCTTCAGGTACCGGGGGGAGAATGATGCTTTCTGTTTCAGGTTCGGGGATCACAGCGCCTTCCACAACACCGATGTCTTTATCGGGACCGCTGCGGTTCCAGACGACACCGAAATAGTCACGGAAACGCTCGTTTCCCACATCTTCCATGGCGGCAGAGACGACGTCGCAGGAGGTGATGAAGCTTCCGATCTTCTCCTGCAGTGCTGCGGGAGAGAGCTTGTAATACTCGCAAAGAATATCCTGCTCGGGCAGGGTGAGGCTCACAGACCAGGGAACAGGGCGAACCTCTCTGTGCTCCAGAGCGGCAATTACGGCTTC
>JAFQKD010000195.1 GCA_017397075.1 Oscillospiraceae bacterium
CGGGAAGTCCGCCGAGATCCCATTCCGCGCAGATGTAGGGAGAGGGGCGGACGATGGCATAAAGCCCAAGCTCTCCTGCAAGCTTCAGGAAGCTCTCCAGATCGAGAATACCGGAAAAATCGAAAACACCCTTCTGCTTTTCGTGCATATTCCAGCAGACATAGGTCTCCACGGTGTTGAAACCCGCCGCTTTCAGCTTTAAGAGCCTGTCGCGCCAGTATTCCGGCATAACGCGGAAATAATGGATGGAACCGGAAATGATCTTGAATTCTTTTCCATCCAGATAATATTTTGCGTTTTCAGCGGTGAGCATAATGACACCTCTTCTTTAGATGGGTTATTTCCTGCGGTGGCGGTGCTTGTACTTGTTCCCCTGACGGATCAGGCGGATCGTGGTGTAAACAGAGAAAACTGCGATGCCCAGAAGCGGCAGGGCAAGCAGGATCACATAAAAGATCGTAAAGGTATCCATGGTTCAGTCTCCTTTCATCGTCTTCCGCCGCCGCCACGGGAGCGTCCGCCGCCGGCTCTGCTGCCGCCCGAGCGGCTGAAGCCGCTGCCTCCGCCGGGTCTTCCGCCGCCGCCGAAGCCGCCGGGACGGTGAGACGAGGGACGGGAGGAAAAGCCGCTGCCGCCGGGTCTGGAATGGAAGGAACTTCCCGGCCTCGGGCCGCCGAAGGAGCCGGGGTGATGCATTCCGGGT
Source organism: Oscillospiraceae bacterium (assembly GCA_017397075.1). GTDB lineage: Bacteria > Bacillota > Clostridia > Oscillospirales > Oscillospiraceae > RGIG1893. Next base: position 704 of record JAFQKD010000195.1, read on the forward strand.
CTGGGCGGGCGGCTTCCCGGATAATGTACGCCGTGTCTTCCGGGAGGCGGTGGAGGCGGCATGCGCCAGCCTCTGTGGGGGCCGCCGAAGAGATACCAGAAGCGGTATCTGGGCATGGGGATGCCGCGCCAGCGGTAATATGCGCGGTAGCGCGAGCGGTCCGCCGCAAGGATCACAATGAGGATAAACAGAATGAGAAATACAGGAATTGCCCGGAAAATGCTGAAGATCACGGAGAAAATACCGCCGATGAGACCGCCGATGCCGGTGATGACGCCTGCGTTTGCGGAAGAAGCTCCCGGCGTGATGGGGGCAGGCTCCGGGATCTCTGCGGGAGTGCTGCTGCCGACGCTGATGCCGTCATAGATGAAGCTGACGCCGTAATACTCCGCGTACCACTCGGCAATGGCTTCTGTGATGGAGAGGACGCCCTCTTCATACCGTCCTGCGTCAAAATCCGCCCAGAGGTAATCGTCCATGTACTTACCCGCAAGGTCATCCGTGAAGCTTGCGGTAAGTCCCGCACCCACGGAAAGCCAGCCCTTGTTTTCGCCGGGAGCAAGAAGCAGGAGCATGCCGTTATTTTCTTCGGCGCTGCCGATGCCCCATGCGTAGAACAGCTCTGCTGCGTATTCATCGGCATACATACCGTCCAGATATTCCGTGGTGACCACCACAAACTGGGCGCCGCTGCAGAAATATTCCAGCTCGCCGTTGAGGGCAATGACGGTCTCCTCCGCATCGGGGGAGAGAACATCCGCTTCGTCCGCAACATAGAAGCTTTCGCTCTGCTCCACCATGGCAAAAGCGGGAAGGGGCAGTGCGAGCATGGAAAGGACCAAAATGAGAGTGAAAAGTGCTTTTTTCATGTGCAATTCCTTTTATTCAAATGCTGCCGGCAGATCGCAGAAGATCAGCGGCCTGAGGTATCGGGTGGGGAAAGCATCCAGCACCCGGGTTTCAAAGTCGGAAACAAGGGCGTTGTAGGGATTTGCAGCGACGGCAGCCTGTGCACCGTGAATGCCGTCAAAATAGGCATCGAGAGATTCTGTGTCCCGTTCCGAAAGGGGAAGGGAGGAAAGTGCGTTTTCCATTTCATCTGCCGCATGGCACAGGGCAGAATAGCTTTCTGCTGCAAGGGGAATGTCTTCCGCCTGCAGAGCATCTGTAAGCGCCCGCTTTGCATTTTGCAAAGCTTCCCTTTCCGTTTCAAGGGGATCCATTCCGGAAGTGACGGCGCAGACACCCGTGACGTCATCGGTGATGCTCTTCAGATGGCTGTACAGGGATGAAGACATATACCCCTCGGTTTCCAGATATACGCCTTCCGTAAAGCTGCGGCGCACCCTGCGGCTTTGCGCGGCAACACTGCGGTTCACGCCCAAAAGGGAGAAAAGCAGAATCACCGCAAGCAGCACGATGAGGGCAGATGCCGGGCGGGATAACCGTTTTGCCATTACTTTTTGAACTCCAGAAGCTTCTGCTTCAGCTCGCCTTCAATGCGGGAAAGCTCAGCTTCCGCAGCGCGGCGCTTCTGATAGCCCTCCTCCTGAATGACCCGGACCTCCTCCAGAGTCTCGATAAGGGAGATATTGGTCTGCTGCAGGGTCTCCAGATCCACGATGCCCCGTTCGGATTCGCGGGCCACTTCCACGGTGCCCATTTTGAGCTGCTCTGCGTTTTTCCGCAGAAGCTCATTGGTGAGATTGGTCACATCCTGCTGGGCGCGCATGGCCTGCTGGGAATGGGCAAGCCCAAGAGACAGCACCATCTGGCTCTTCCACAGGGGGATGGTGTTTACGATAGAAGACTGGATCTTCTCGATCATGAGGCTGTCGTTGTTCTGCAGAAGACGGATCTGGGGCGCCATCTGGATGCAGACAAGACGGGTCAGCTGCAGATCATAGAGCTTCTTGTCAAAACGGTTCAGCATATTGGCATAGTCGTTGGCTGCCTGTGCATCCTCGGGAAGACCGGTCTCCGCAGCCTTCTTCTGCAGAGTGGGGAGCACTTCCTCGCGGCACTGCAGCAGCTTTTTCTTGCCGGCAAGGATGTACATGGTCAGTTCCTTGAAGTAGTTCTGGTTCATGATGTACATCTTGTCCAGCATGGCAACATCCTTCAGCAGGGTGATCTGATGGCCCTGCAGAGTCTCCACAATACCGTCAATGGTCTTTTCCACCTTGTCGTATCCCGCCTTCATGCCGGCAATGCGGCGGCGCAGTCCGAATTTGGTCTTGGGCGCATCCTCACCGCCGAAATCCTTCAGCTCCACAACAAGGCCCGAGAGCATATTGCCCACCTCGCCCATATCCTTTCCGCGGACACTCTGCAGTGTGGTATCGGAAAAGTCGGAGATGTGCTTCTGGGCGACCGCACCGTACTGCAGGACGGCATTGGTGTCGGTGATGTCGATCTTCTCTGCAAAATCGGTAACGATCTTCTGCTCCTCGGGGGTGAGCTTTGCCAGTTCCTTTTCCAAAGCCTGAGCGGGAGTTTCCGCTGCGGGCTGAGGAATGGTCTGTGCTGCGGCCTGCAGCGCAGGCTGGGGGGCAGACTCCGTATCGCCGAGAGTCAGTGTGGGTACAAAATTCATCTGCATTTCATCCATTTTACTGCACTCCTTCTTTAGATTCTGTATCCGGTTCAAGGTCGGGGGCTGAAAGCCCTTCCCGTTTCAGCATGGTTTCCAGCACGGAGATGTCCGTTTCAATATCCAGCGCTTCGTTTGCGAAGAGGGCGTCAAGCTGCTTCTGCCATGCGGGGATCATGGCGGAAAGGGCGCCTTCTATGCGGCGGCACGTGGTTTGGGCGTGTTCACCGGGAGCGTGCTGAAGCTCGCTGTAGGTCCGCAGGAGCTTTTTTGCCGCAGGGAGAAAATAGCCCGCAAAGCGGCGCACCGGGCGTTCATCCCCGGGATCGCGGAGAAGATCATCAAAGATCTGCTTTGTGAGAGAGGCAAGCTTCATGACAGCGTCTTTTGCTTTGGGGGAGGAGATCCCCTCTGCGGTGCGGAGCATGAAGGCGTGGGTTTCCGCACCCTCGCGGATAAGGCTGTCCAGCGCCGCGTTTCCCGTGGAAACAGGTTCGGGCGGAAGACGCTTTTTTGCGATATATCCGCCGATGATCCCTGCGACAAGAGCACCGATGATCAGAATGCACCAGTGCAGAAGGTTGTAGAGCGGCATACAAAGACAGTACACCGCCCAAAAGCCCGCAGCAGAGAAGCAAGCGGCGGTATACAGGGGAGCTTTGCGGTTCATAGAGCCTCATTTCCTTCGGATAGGATACCAATATTTTATATCAACAGAACCCCCCAGTCAATATTTGACTTGACAGGGTTAGGAGGGAAAGCTAATATATAGTATGTACGGGTACGCGCCTCTCTACACAATGGGGCTGCCGCCCGATACACCGTGCAGCAGCCCCTATCTGAAAGCGACGGGCGCCCCCATCGCTGACTTATCCTATGCGGGAAAGGTACCCGTGGTGATGCTGCGTACGGTGCAAGTATTACCGATAAGGAGCTTCATACAATGATCAAGATCTCTCCCTCCATCCTGTCCTCTGATTTTGCAAAGCTCGGCGCGGATATCGAATCCATTGCCGCTGCGGATTACGTGCATTTTGATGTGATGGACGGCGTGTTCGTTCCCAATATTTCCATCGGTCTTCCCGTGCTTTCTTCCGTGCGGAAGGCCACCGATATGGTTCTGGATGTGCATCTCATGATCACAAAGCCGCACAAGTATGTGGGGCAGTTCTGTGATGCCGGTGCCGATATCGTGGTGTTCCATCTTGAGGCGGATGAGCCTCAGGATGTGTTTGCCGCCCTTGAAGAGATCCGCGCCAAGGGAAAGAAAGCAGGTCTTGCCCTGAAGCCCAAGACCCCTGCAGAGGCGGTGCGCCCCTATCTGCACCTGTGCGATATGGTGCTCGTGATGACTGTGGAGCCCGGCTTCGGCGGTCAGAGCTTTATGGCGGACATGATGGATAAGGTCACTGCTGTGCGGAAGATGATCTCCGAATACGGCTATGACTGCGATGTGGAAGTGGACGGCGGCATCAATCCCGATACCGCAAAGGTCTGCGTGGCAGCGGGCGCAAATGTGCTTGTGGCAGGCAGCGACGTCTTTAAGGCACCGGACCGTGCAAAGCGCATCGGGGAGCTGCGGGGATGAATGTATATCCCGCGGCGCTGGAAGCGCTGATCGACCGGTTTGCGTCTTTGCCCGGCATCGGCTTCAAGAGCGCCCAGCGGCTTGCCTTTCATGTGCTTTCCCTGCCGGAAGGCGAGGCGGAGGATTTTGCTTCCGCGATCCTCGGCGCAAGAAAGAGCATTCACTTCTGCCCTGTGTGTCAGAATCTGACGGACGGGGAGCTTTGCCGTATCTGTGCAAATCCCGCAAGAGACGCTTCCGTGATCTGCGTGGTCGCAGATTCCCGGGATGTGTATTCCATTGAGCGGACAAGAGAGTTTCAGGGGCGCTATCATGTGCTCCACGGCGTGATCTCCCCCCTTGCTCATGTTGGCCCGGACGATCTTCGTATTTCCGAGCTTGTGGATCGTGTGGCTTCCGGAGAGGTGAAGGAGGTCATCATGGCAACCAACCCCGATACGGAAGGGGAAACTACCGCAAAGTATATTGCAAGGCTGTTAAAGCCTTTTGGTGTCGCGGTGACAAGACTTGCCTCCGGCGTTCCCGTGGGCGGGAATCTGGAATTTGCAGACGATGCGACACTTACCCGTGCCCTTGAGGGACGGACGGAAATTTGACATGCCGCCCTGAACGGTGTAAAATAAAGCTGTTCAGGGCAAAATGAATTTGGCCATTTGTACCGGTTTCGGTACTGAAAGATAGAAGGCAATCCCCAAATACGCAGGAAAAAGGGACGCGATGTTCCGTTGGACGGCAAGAAGGTATGCTTGCCGGGGCGGATATTCCGGGGTCTCTTCTTTTCGTGCGTACATAATCGAGCCATGAAAATTTGTGAAAGGAGTAGTATATGGCAGAAAAACTGAAAATTATTTCCCTTGGCGGTCTCAATGAGATCGGCAAAAACCTGACAGCTTACGAATACGGCGGAGAGATCCTGCTGGTGGACTGCGGTATGGGTTTCCCCGACGATGATATGTACGGCGTGGATATGGTCATCCCGGATTTCACCTACCTTGTGAAAAACAAGGAGAAGATCGTAGGTCTTCTGGTGACCCACGGCCATGAGGATCATATCGGCGGCATTCCCTATCTCCTGCGGGAGATGCGGATCCCCGTGTTTGCGACCCGTCTCACTGCGGGACTCATCCACCTGAAGCTGGAGGAGTTCGGCATTGCCGACAAGGCGGAGCTTTACACCGTGGATGCGGGGGACAGCTTCAAGCTGGGCTGCTTTAAGATCGAGTTCATCCATGTGAACCACTCCATCCCCGATGCGGTGGCCATGGCCATCAAGACCCCTGTGGGCATGGTGATCCATACCGGCGACTTCAAGATCGATACCACCCCCATCGAGGGCGGCATGATCGATCTTACCCGGTTCGGTGAGCTGGGGAAGAAAGGCGTTCTTGCCCTGCTCATGGATTCCACCAATGTGGAGCGGCAGGGACACACCATCAGTGAGCGCAAGGTGGGGCAGAATATTGAAGCGCTCTTCAAGGATTGCGACAAGCGTATCGTGGTGACCACCTTTGCCTCAAATGTTCACCGTGTGCAGCAGGTCATCAACTGTGCAGTGAAGTACGGCAGAAAGGTGGCCGTTACGGGACGCAGCATGGAAAAGACCATGAGTCTTGCTGCGGATCTTGGGTATATGGAGATCCCCGAGGGTACCCTTGTGGATCTGAACCAGATCAAGAACCTGCCCAAGGACAAAATCGTCATCATCAGTACCGGCAGTCAGGGCGAACCCATGAGCGCGCTTTACCGTATGGCCATTTCCGGCCACCGTCAGGTGGAGATCGGTGCGGGTGACCGTGTCATCATCTCCGCCTCCGCCATCCCCGGAAATGAAAAAACCGTAAGCCATGTGGTCAACGAGCTTTTCCGTAAGGGTGCCGATGTGATCTATGACCGTTCCAGCGATCTGCATGTAACGGGTCACGCCTGTCAGGACGAGCTGAAGCTCATCATGGGACTGGTGAAGCCCAGATTCTTTGTGCCGCTTCACGGGGAATACAGGCATCTCTGCCTCCACAAGCGTGTGGCGGAGGAGATGGGTATTCCTGCAAAGAACTGCATCATTTCCGATATCGGCAAGGTCATCGAGGTCTCTCCCAAGTCCATTAAGCTCAACGGCTCCGTACCTGCCGGACGGGTCTTTGTGGAGGGGACAAGTGTCGGCGATGTAGGCACCGTAGTGCTGCGGGACAGAAAGCACCTTGCTCAGGACGGAATGCTCATGGTGGTCATGACCCTTTCCGGGGAGGACAATTCCATCGTTTCCGGACCGGATATCATTACCCGGGGCTTTATCTATGTGAAGGAATCGGAAAAGCAGCTGGCTGAGCTCAAGACCGTTACCCTTGAGGCGCTGGAGGATTGCGAACGTCAGGGCATCCGGGATACGGCAAACATCAAGAGCGTGGTAAAGCAGAGACTCAGCGATTATCTGTATAAGGCAACAAAGCGGAATCCCATGATTCTGCCGGTGATTATGGAAGTATGAATATTCAGATTTTTGGAAAATCCAAGTGTTTTGACACGAAAAAGGCTCAGCGGTACTTTAAGGAACGCCGGGTAAAGTTTCAGGATGTGGACATTCTGCGCTACGGCATGAGCATGGGTGAGCTGAAGAGCGTTGCCAAAGCGGTGGGGCTGGAAAACCTCATCGACGACAAGGCGCCGGGAGCAGAGGTTCTGCGGTACCTTGCCTTTGACGATGCGAAACTGGAAAAGCTTTTTGAAGATCCGCGGCTGATCCGCACCCCCGTTGTGCGAAACGGAAAGCAGGCAACTGTTGGCTACTGCCCGGAAGTCTGGAAAAGCTGGGAATAAGAGAATACAGCCGACAAAAAAGCTGTGCGGAATTTCTTCCGCACAGCTTTTTGCTGCAGATTTACGGTGCTGCTGAGGTTTGTCCGCTCTCCGGCGTTCCGGTGGCGGCAGTTTCGGGAATGCCATGGATCTCCATGGTGGGAGATGGGGCGGCATCGTCCGACGGAGCATCTGAAGGCGGCGCAGGAGCTGCAGTCACCGTATCGGAAGGCTCCGCATCGGGAACACCGCGGACATCATAGAGCCACGGAATATCCAGATACAAACCGTCGTCCGTATAGACGATGTAGCTTTTGAACCAGAAATAGACAATGACAGACAGAGCGATCGCTGCGGCAATGAGGATCAGAATCAGGCGCACCACAAGCTTTCCGGGACGGAAGCTGCGGTAGATCCGCTTGTCACGGGCCAATGTTCCGTCCTCCTCAGCCCTTTGCTTCCACTTCGCCGATCATGCCCACGCGGGTAGCATGACGGCCACCCTCGAACTGGGCGCCCAGGAAAGCATCCACGATCTTGAGTGCAAGCCCCTTGCCCACAACGGCAGCGCCCATGGCAAGCATGTTGGCGTCATTGTGGCGGCGGGTCATCTCTGCGGAGAAAGTATCTGCGCAAAGAGCACAGCGGATGCCGTGCACCTTATTTGCAGTGATGGAGATGCCGATGCCTGTGGTGCAGATGACGATGCCGAGCTCACATTCGCCCTTCTGGACGGCGCGGGCAGCAGCCTCGCCGAAAACAGGGTAGTGGCAGCTTTCCAGACCGTAGGTGCCGAAATCGGCGTACTCGATGCCGAGACCTTCAAGATGCTTCTTGACTTCCTGCATCAGCTCATAGCCGCCGTGATCACAACCAAGTGCAATTTTCATATAAAGATTCCTCCTGAATCATAAATTCCGTTCTTAAAGAGGCCAGGAATTGGGCAGCCAGCGTAGGAAGTTTTCCGTGTACTGAACGGATACCTGTGCGCCGGAGATCGAGGGATAAAATGCGGCGAAGAGACCGCCTGCCGCCGCAGTATAGGCGATGACCGCGCCCTTTGAACCACGTTCCCATACGGTGGAGAACACATAGGAAACAGCAAGGATCAAAAAGACGGTGCTGGGGAAGTAGTGGTAAATAAACACGATGCGGGAGATGAACACCCACGGGAGAAGCTGGGCAAGATACCCGAGCAGGATAAACAGCGCTTTGCCGTCCCGGCGGGCGATGGTGCGGTGGAGCATGCACAGCATGGCAAGAAGACCGCCCCACCAGACAAGGGGATTTCCAAAGGAGCTGATGGCGGATTTGGCCAGGTAATCCTCGGAATAGCTGCGGTAGTAGAGGATGGGACGGGCGTCCGAGATCCACTGATACCAGAAGGAAGAGTAGGGGTGGGTGGAAACGAGCTGGCTGTGATAGCCGAACATGAACTGCTGATTTTCCAGAAAAATGCTCCAGTAATGCTTGCTCCAGAGCATGCCCTCACGAAGGGAGAGACCGGAGGCAAGGCCGTAGGGGATGTAGGAGAGATAATAGATCACGCCGGGGATCACCAAAAAGAAGGGAATGCAGACGGCGACAGTCTTCATGAGCCAGAAGCCGAATTTGCTTATCTGATTTTCCCGCACGGCATCCACCATCCGGAAGATCACATTGAGAAGCCACAAAACGGCAAGACCTGCTCCGCCGTAAAGGACGATCCACTTGCTTGCGGCGCCGAGTCCGAAGAAAAGACCGCTGAAAAACAGGGGCAGCACAGATTTGCGGAAGGGCGCATCCTTCGGCACGGTAAGGTATCGGTAGAAGAACCAGTACATGGTGAGAATGAAGAAAACGCCGTAGCTGTCAATGGTGGCGATACGGGTCTGGGTGAAGTGCATGAAGTCAAAGGCCAGAAGCAGTGTGCCGCAGACAGCGGCGGAACGCTTGCCGAAGAGGTTTTTGATGAAGCAGTACATCACCGGCAGCATCAGCGTGCCGAAGAGAGTGCCCATAAAGCGCCAGCCGAAGGGGTTGAAGCCGAAAAGTGTAATGCCCAGCGCGATGATAAGCTTTCCCAGCGGGGGATGGGAGATCTCATAGGGGTAGACATTCTCCAGATGCTCATAGGCGGTGCGCACATGGTAGATCTCGTCAAAATAGGCACTGTTGAGATAGGACTCCTTTGGGGGGACAAGCTCCTGCTCGTCCACAAGCGCCGGGGCATCCTCGCAGGAAAGCTCGTACCAGCTGACCTTGGTGCCGAGACTGTCATAAACCGCGACCTCGCCAAGCTCCAGCGGGCCCTGCTGGGCGGTAATGCGCAGGTACTTTACCGGTGCATCCTGAGGAAGAAGGAAAGCGGTGCGCCATTTAAAGAGATTGGAATACTCCTGAGGCATGGCAAAGCCGTTTTCCGCATCGGTCTGCACATACCATGCTTTTCCGTCGGAGGAGACCTCCAGCTTGTAATCCCCTGCCCAAAGTCCCGTGAAATAGGTCACAGACCCGAGCTGACGGTCTTCCGCAAGCACGATCGTGGCGGAATCCCCGGCGGTCTCAAACCGATGGAAGCTGGAAATGCCTTTGGTGTCGCCCAGATTCAGAAACGCAGTGACCGCATAGACGGCGGTGATGAGCAGGATGGGCAGGGCATCGCCCTTTGTGACGGGGTGGCGCTTCAGGGAGAAGCGGAGGGGTTCCTTTTCCTCCAGACCGATCCATTCCAGCGTGCCCTTGCGGGGACGGAGCACCGTGAGATAATAGGCAAAGAAAAGCAGAAGAAAGAGTCCGGCTATGGCCGGAAATGCCAGCGTCATGTTGATACTCTCCAGCATGGCCGCTCCTTTCTGTTTTATAAATATAGTACCCTGTATTATATCCCGTTTGCCCTCCGGTAGCAAGTATTTTTCGCGAAAGAGACAGAAAAAGGCTGCCGTGTTTCCACGGCAGCCCGAAAAGGCGATTCAGTTGGATGCCTTCAGCTTCTTTTGCAGCCAGTCTTTGCCGTCCACAAACCGGGACACGATGAAGGAGACCACGTAGTCCCCGGCGGCGTTGATCATGGTGGCGGGAGGGTCGATGATGGTGCCGATGACCACGAGAATGGGATAGGCCACAGCCATGTCGTTGGGGAAGAAGAGGGAGCAGATGATAAGCTCACCGATAAAGCCGCCTCCGGGAACGCCGCTCATGGCAACACCGGAGAATACCGCCACGGCGATGGCAAGCGCCCATGTGCCGATGCCGGTAAATTCCATACCGAAGAAGGAGAAAAGGAAGGCGATCTTCATGACCCCGGAGAAGCAGGTGCCGTCCATGTGCATGGTGGCGCCCATGGGGAGCACGATGTCTGTCACGTCCTTGGATATGCCGGTGTCTTCCGCAGCTTCAATGTTTGCGGGGATGGTGGCAACGGAGGAGCAGGTGCCGAGCGCGGTCACCGCAGGGCGGAGAAGATGCCTGAACATCACCTTCACAGCACCCTTGCCTCCGCCGAATCTTGCATAAATGGGGAAGGCGGTGAACATATAGAGGAAGCACAGGGGATAGTAGATCACGAGCACCTTGCCGAAGCCTTCGATGAGGTTTGCACCGAACTGGCCCACAATGGAGGCAAAGTAGGCAAAAAGGCCGATGGGGGCAATGTACATGATGAGCTGCACCACCCGCAGCAGCACATCGGAAAGATTGGTGAGCAGCTGACCCACTCTGGATTCGGGACCGCCGCAGTGGCTTACACCGAAGCCGAAGAGGATGGCTGCCACGATGAGCGGCAGCATGGCGCTGCGGCTGAAGAGTGCGGAGAAATCATTCACGGTGAAAAAGCCGGTGATGAGCTCGCCTGTGCTTTTGCCTTCACCGGGGTCGGTAGCTTCGTAAGCCACATTCCCCACCACCAGAGGATCAAAAACGCGGGAGACGATGATCATGATGACGGCGCAGAGGATGCCGGTGACAACAAAGGTCGCGATGGTGGTCAGGAGAATTTTGCCGAGACGCTTTTTGCTTGCCATATTGGCGATGGCGCTGGAGATGGAGACAAAGACCAGAGGTACCACGATGCAGAACATGAGATTGATGAAGATGTCGCCCAGAAACTGGATGGCCGTGGCGCCGGGACCCCAGATAAGTCCCGTGATGCAGCCGAGCACGATGGCGCTCAGAAGCAAAATCGGGAAGCGGTAATTCTGCCAGAAGGTCTTCTTTGTCATTTTCCCTGACTCCTCTCGTTGAGATTCAGACGGATCTTCCGCCTCATGAGTACAGTATACACGCAGTAGCCTGTACAAAATACGCAAAATGTGCTATGATGAAAGCAAATCCTGCCGTGTGCGGGGAGGTGCCTGAATGACGGAACTGCAGGAAGAAAAAAGACGGGGCTATCTCCATGAGGATTACAGGCTTTTTCGCCTGCGGGACAGGATCCCGCCGGAGGTGGAGTACCACTATCACGATTTTCACAAGCTCATGTTCCTTTACAGCGGGGATGTGAAGTACGTGGTGGAGGGGCGGGAATGCGCCATGGAGCCGGGAGACTTTGTGACCGTGCCCAGAGGTGCGCTGCACAGACCCGTTGTGGGGCAGGGTGGAGAATACGACCGCTGCATCCTCTACCTGTCCCCGGAATTTCTCCGTCGGGAAAGTACGGCGGAATGCGATCTGGAGCTTTGCTTTTCCGAGCAGTTCCTTCAAAGCGGTCATGTGCTGCGCCCTGCGGAGAATGAAGCGGGGAAAATCGCCGCCATCCTCAAAAATGCCCAGCAGGCTGCCTTTGACGCAGATGGGTACGGAAGCGCACTGCTCTGCCGCACGATCCTCATGCAGCTTCTCATCTGTCTTGCCAGAGCCGGACGGGAGAAAAAGCTTCTCTCCCCCGGGACAGAACCGCGAAACGAGAAAAATGCGGAGCTTTTGCGCTATATCGGGGAAAATCTTGCCGAGGATCTTTCTGTGGAGGCCTTGTCCAGACGGTTTTTCATCAGCCGCTACCATCTCATGCACCGCTTCCGGCAGGAAAACGGGGTCACTCTCCATGCGTATATCCTTGCAAAACGGCTTATGCTGGCGCAGGATCTGATCGCATCGGGCACACCTGCCACGGAAGCCTGCTTTGCCTGCGGCTGCAGGGATTATTCCGCCTTTGCCCGGGCATATAAAAAGCAGTTCGGCGTATCCCCGAGGGGAAAGCTTTCCGGGGGGATGGAGGGTATACGGCAGGAATGACCTTGCGCCGCGGTGCGCGGCATGATAAAATAAAGCAAATACGAAGCAAAGGAGCGGTGCATATGCGCTTTACGAAAATGCAGGGCGCCGGCAACGACTTTATCATTATCGATAATACTGCGGAGAAGCTGACTGCGGAGCAGATGCCTCTTGCGGCAAAGCGGCTTTGCGCAAGACGGACCTCCATCGGTGCCGACGGCATGATGTTTGTGGATAAACCCAGTGGAGACGGGGACTTTTCCATGCGCTTTTATAATCTGGACGGAAGTCTGGGCGAAATGTGCGGCAACGGTGCAAGGTGCATTGCCCGCTACGGCTTTGAAAAAGGTCTTGCCAAGGGGAATGCCGTCCGCGTGGAGACCACGGCAGGTATGGTGGTGGGGGAACGGATTTCCCGCAGAGAGTACCGTATCCGCCTTAACGACCCCACTGTGCTGGAAGCGCACCGTCCCGTGACTGCCCTTGGCGAAGTGTGGGATACTGCCTATGCGGAGCTGGGGAACCCCGGACTTCCCCATGCGGTTCTGGTGTACGACGGCTACGCCGGTCCCGAAGCCTGCGGGGGACTGCGTCAGCTGGGAAGCGCCATCCGTCACGGCAGCGTCTTCCCCAAGGGGGCAAACGCAAGCTTCGTTCGCGTTGTCGGTGAGGACGATGTGCTGGCTGCCACCTTTGAGCGGGGGGTTGAGGACTTTACCCTTGCCTGCGGTACGGGGGCAGGCTCCATTACCGCCCTGCTTGCCATGCGGGGGCTTGTCAGCGGCAATCATGTCCGCATCCGTATGCCCGGCGGCGATCTCTATGTGGATCTGATCCGGGACGGAGAAGATATCACCGGTATTTATCTCACCGGCCCCACGAACATCGTGGCGGAGGGTGAAATTCTGGATGAGGAGTTTACGCTATGCTGAGAGCGCAGCTGGATACCTATCCCATTCTGGAAGCCTTCAAATCCGGGGACGAATGCCCCTTCTGCTTTGCCATGCGGGAGCTGGAAAGACGGAGCATGGAATTTGTGGTAGGCCCGTCCTCCTCCTATATGCAGCGGGATACCCGCGCTCTTACGGATAAGGCAGGCTTCTGCAGACGGCATCTGAAGGCCATGTACGATTACGGCAACTTCCTTGGGGATGCCCTCATTCTGCAGACCCATCAGGAAAAGCTCTGGGAGGAGTACAAGGCAAAGGCAGCTGCCTATAAGCCGGTGCGCCGGGGGCTTTTCGGCATCCGCAAAAAAGAGGCCGGGGAGGAAAAAGCACCGGAAGGTCCCTCTGAATTTTCTCTGTGGCTGCGAAACAGGAAGAAAAAGTGCTTCCTGTGCAACCGTGTGGCAGATTCCTATGACCGGTATATGGAGACCTTCTTCTATATGCTGAAGGACAAGGATTTCCGTCCCGTGGTGGAGGAGAGCAAGGGCTTCTGCCTTGACCATTTCGGGGATGTTCTGGAGTATGCGGAAAAGAAGCTGCCCGATTCCCTTGCCGACTGGTTCTATCCCACGGTGTTCGGCATCATGGAGAAGAACATGGAACGGGTGAAGGCGGATCTGGACTGGTTCATCACCAAGCACGATTACCGCAATCACGATGCAGGCTGGAAGACCTCCCGGGACGCTGTGCCCAGAATGATGGAGAAGCTTTGCGGCGGTCATCCCTCTGATCCTCCGCTGAAAGGAAAATGAGTATACGGCGCAGGCTGCTTCGATACGGTGCAGCCTGCGCGTCTTGCTGAATTCGGGGAATTGTACAAAAAAGAGACCCGGAAAAGCAGCATTTCCACGGAAATAACTCTTGCAATCCAATATGTTCGGTGATATACTATAACTGTTCTTGTACGAGGATCGGTTTTGTGTTGTGTGGAGTGGGCATGCCCACTCTTCTTTTTGCACAAAAATAGGTTCTTAAAATGATCTGGAGGCAGAAACGTGAGCAGAATTACGGAAGCTGTATGGGCTCTTGCAGAGCCGCTGGCAGAAGGACTTGGACTGGAGCTTTGGGATGTGGAATATGTCCGCGAGGCCGGGACAAATTATCTTCGCGTGTACATTGACAGACCCGGTGAGGGCGTTTTCATCAGCGACTGTGAAGCCATGAGCAAGGCTCTGGATCCTGCGCTGGATGAAGCAGATCCTATCCCGGACAGCTACACCTTTGAGGTGTCCTCCGCCGGAGCGGAGCGCCCCCTGAAAAAGCCGGAGCATTTCGCGCGGTTCATGGAGAGTAAGGTGGAGATCCGTCTTTACAAGCCCCGTGAGGGCAAAAAGACCCTGCAGGGAACGCTGAAGGGGTACGAAAACGGGGATGTCACCCTGCTTTGCGGGGATGAGACCATAACGCTGCTGAAAAACGAAGTCGCCGGTGTGCGGCTTGTGCTGGAATAAAGAAGGAGTGGAAAGATGAACGCAGAATTTTTTGCTGCCATTGCTGATCTGGAAAGAGAAAAGGGGATCCCCCAGGATTATATGATCGACAGGATCCATCAGGCGCTGCTGGCTGCCCTGAAGAAGGACAATCCGGCTGCCGCCGATGCGCTGTTCGTGGATGTGAACAAGGAGCAGAAGAAGATCGGCGTGTACATTCAGAAGACCGTCTGCGAAGAGATCGAGGAGCCTGCCGTTCAGCTGACGCTGGAAGAGGCAAAAAAGCTTCGCCGTGCCGCACAGGTGGGCGATGTGCTGAATGTGCCCGTTGAGCCCAAGAAGTTCGGCCGTATTGCCGCTCAGGCTGCAAAGCAGGTCATCATTCAGGGTATCCGTGAGGCTGAGCGCAGCATCGTTTACGAGGTCTTTACCTCCAAGGAGCACGAGATCCTTACCGGTACAGTATACCGCGTGGATCTGCGCACCGGAAATTCCCTCATTAAGATCAACTCCAGCGCCGATTTCACCGAGGCTATGCTGCCTGCCGGTGAGCGCATTCCCGGGGAAGTCCTGCGGGAAGGCGACAAGGTGAAGGTTTATGTTGTGGAAGTCCGCAAGGCCACCAACGGTCCTCAGGTGCTCATCTCCCGGACCCATCCCGGTCTGGTCAAGCGCCTGTTTGAACTGGAAGTGCCCGAGATCTTCGACGGCACCGTGGAGATCCGCAGCATCTCCCGTGAGGCAGGCAGCCGCACCAAGATCGCGGTTTACGCCAAGGATCCCGCCGTGGAGCCTGTGGGCGCCTGTGTCGGTCCCAAGGGCGGCCGTGTTGCTGCCATCGTGAACGAGCTCAAGGGCGAGAAGATCGATATTGTGAAATTCAGCGAGGATCCCGCGGAGTATGTTGCTGCGGCGCTTTCCCCGGCAACCGTGACTTCCGTCACCGTTCTGCCTGAGGGCAAGAGCTGTCAGGTGGTGGTGCCGGATACCCAGCTGTCTCTGGCAATCGGTAAGGAAGGTCAGAATGTGCGTCTGGCTGCCCGTCTTACCGGCTACAAAATCGACATCAAGCCCGAAAGCAAGGCTTAAACACAGAAAGGAGCGGCGGCTGTGGCAGCGAAGAAGATTCCCATGCGGCAGTGCATCGGCTGCCGGGAAATGAAGCCGAAGCAGGAACTCATCCGTGTGGTTCGTCCTCCGGAAGGGGAATTGACGGTGGATTTTCGTGGAAAGATGAACGGACGGGGCGCATACGTTTGTCCCGATACGGCTTGCCTGAAGAAGGCGGTGAAGTCCAAAGCGCTGGAGCGGGCACTGGAGGTTTCCGTGCCGGAAACGCTTTATGCCGCTTTGGAAGCACAGATGGAGGGAAGTAAGAACGGCTGATCTGCGTATTTTAGGGCTTGCCCGCAGGGCGGGCAAGGTAGAGATCGGAGAAGAAGCTGTGGGAAAGGCAGCCAGAGGCGGCAAAGTCCGGCTTATCCTTTTGGCAGCCGATGCATCGCAGAATGCGGCAAAACGTGCGGAGGGGTTCAGCTTCACCGCCAAGGCACCGGTTATGGTGCTGGAAGTTTCCAAGGGGGAGCTTGGCCATGCTCTGGGACTTACAGGGCCGGCCATGGCAGCCATCACGGATACGGGACTTGCCGCTGCCCTCGCGGGATCTCTTGCGGGGGAGAATACCGAACGTTACGGAGAGACGGCGCTTTCGCTGAAGGCACAGGCTGAAGCGGAAAAGCGGATGAGTCAGAAAAAGCCGGGACGCAGGCGGGAAACAAACAGGTAGAGGAGGACGTTCTATGGCAATGATGCAGAAATACAGAATCCACGAGGTAGCAAAGGATTTCAAGACCACCTCCAAGGTGATCGGCGAGATCATGACGAAATATTTTGAGGCACCCAAAAACCATATGCAGATCCTGGAGGATCGTGAGCTGAATGTCATCTTTGAACGTCTCACGCAGGATCATCAGGTGCAGAGCGTGGAAGAGCTTTACGCTGTGCCCGTGAAGGAGGAGCCTAAGGCGGCTCCCGTGCCTGCAGCGGAGAAGCCTGCCGCACCCCAGAAGCAGGCTCAGCCCCAGAAGCCTCAGCAGACCCAGAATCAGCCCCGTCCCCAGCAGGCTCAGGCTCCCGTGCAGCAGAAAACGCAGAACCAGCCTCAGCCGCAGCCTCAGCAGCCGCAGAAGGAGCGGGTCTCCCGCGGTGTGCCCGAAAAGCGTGTTATTGATACCTCCGGTGTTACCATCAATATTGCAAAGTACGATGAGCATCTGGATACTCTGGTGCCCGACCGTGCCGCAGGCATGAAGCGGGGGAAGGAAAAGTTCCCCGCCAAGGGCAACAAAAACAAGCAGAACCAGACCATGGCCTCCAGCGCAAAGCGCCGTCAGGAGGAGCGGGACCGCATCGCTCAGCTGCAGCGTGAGATCGCCAAGAAGGCTCCCACCAAGGTTCAGATCCCCGATGAGATCTCTGTCGGTGAGCTTGCCACCCGCATGAAGAAGAACGGTGCCGAAGTCGTCCGGAGACTGGTGAAAATGGGCGTTCTTGCCTCCCTTTCCGATGTCATCGATTACGATACCGCAGCGCTTGTTGCCATGGAGCTTGGCTGCAAGGTGGAGCATGAGGTCATTGTGACCATCGAGGAGCGGCTGATTGACGACCATGAGGACCAGGAGGAAGAACTCGTCGAGCGCGCTCCCGTTGTTGTGGTCATGGGGCATGTCGACCACGGCAAGACCTCCCTTCTGGACCGCGTCCGTCAGGCAAACGTTGCCGCAGGCGAGGCCGGCGGCATCACCCAGCACATCGGTGCTTACCGTGTGCAGGTGAACGGAAAGCCCATCACCTTCCTGGATACTCCGGGTCACGAGGCATTTACCGCCATGCGTGCCCGCGGTGCCATGGTTACCGATATTGCCATTCTGATCGTTGCTGCGGATGACGGCATCATGCCGCAGACCGTGGAATCCATCAACCATGCAAAGGCTGCGGGGATCCCCATCATCGTTGCCATCAACAAGATGGATGTGATCGGCGCAAACCCCGAGCAGATCCGTATGGAGCTGACCAAGTACGATCTGGTGGACGAAAACTGGGGCGGCGACACCATTATCTGCCCCATCTCCGCAAAGACCGGCATGGGCATCGAAAACCTTCTGGAGATGGTCGCCCTTACCGCCGAAATGCGCGAGCTGAAGGCAAACCCCAACCGCGCAGCAAAGGGTACTGTTGTGGAAGCCCGTCTCGATAAGGGCCGCGGTCCCATCATGACCGTTCTCGTGCAGAACGGTACGCTCCGCACCGGCGACATCATCATTGCCGGCACCGCTGTCGGCCGTGTCCGCGTCATGACCAACGACAAGGGCGAGCGCGTAAACGAAGCAGGCCCTTCCGTCCCCGTGGAGATCACCGGCATGTCCGAAGTGCCCTCCGCCGGCGACGTGTTCAATGCCGTTGCCGATGAGCGTATGGCAAGAGAGCTTGCCGAGCAGCGCAAGGAAGATATGAAGAAGGCAGCCACCGGCGGTCACAAGGTCACTCTGGAGAATCTCTTCGACCAGATCAATGTGGGTACCCGCAAGAACCTGAACATCATCGTGAAGGCTGACGTGCAGGGTTCTGCGGAAGCGGTCAAGGCTTCCCTCATGAAGATCGGCAACGAAGAAGTGCAGGTGAACGTGATCCACTCCGGCGTAGGTGCCATCAACGAATCCGACGTTATGCTGGCATCCACTTCCGATGCCATCATCGTGGGCTTCAATGTCCGTCCCGACAGTTCCGCTTTGGCAAATGCCACCCGTGAGGAAGTGGACATCCGTACCTATCGCGTCATCTACGACTGTATCAACGAGATTGAGGCTGCCATGAAGGGTATGCTGGCACCCAAGTTCAAGGCTGTGGATCTGGGACGTGTGGAAGTGCGTCAGGTGTACCATGTTTCCAGCGTGGGCACTGTCTGCGGCTGCTATGTCATGGAAGGCAAGATCACCCGCGGCTGCAAGGTTCGTGTGCTGCGTGACGGCGTCATTATCCATGACGGCGAGCTTGCTTCTCTCCGCCGCTTCAAGGACGACGTGAAGGAAGTTGCCACCAACTACGAATGCGGTCTCTCCGTGGAGAAATTCAACGACATTAAGGAAGGCGACGTGATCGAAGCCTACCACATGGAGCAGATCAAGATCTGATGAAAAGCGCGCCCCCGCCACTCGCATCTGCGGGGCGGGGGCGTCATGTTTCGAATGTGAGGGAAACAAATGGCATCCAACAAACTGCAGAGAATCAATGAAGATATCCGTCTTGCCCTGTCCGAGCTTCTGCGCAGTGTGAAGGACCCCCGGGTACAGCAGGGACTTGTTACGGTGACTGCCTGTGAAGCTACCGGAGACCTGAAATTCTGCAAGGTCTATCTCAGCGTGCTGGGACTGGAAAGCGAAAAAGAACTGAAAAAGGGACTGAAGTCCGCCTCCGGGTGGCTCCGTCATGAGCTTGCCATGCGGCTTCGCATCCGCAATATCCCGGAACTCGTGTTTGAGGTGGATCATTCCATCGAGCACGGCGCCCACATCAACCAGATCCTTGCAGGTCTGGACATCAAAGAGGATACGGAAGATGATGACGGTCAGTGAAGCTGCAAAGGCATTTCTTGCCTGTGACCGGTATCTGATCCTGACACACAGAAATCCCGACGGTGACACCGTGGGAAGCGCCTCGGCTTTCTGCCGGGGCCTTCGTGCGTTGGGGAAGAGCGCGTACCTTTACCGAAATCCCCAGATCACAAAGACCTATCTGCCTTTTGCGGAGCCCCTTTTTGCTCCGGAAGGGTATGTGCCTGATGTTACGGTGGCAGTGGACGTGGCAGATGTGCGGATGTACCCCAACGGATACACGGGTAGACCCGAATACTGCATCGACCATCACGGCTCAAACCCCGGTTTTGCGGGGGAGACCTGCCTTATGGCCCACAAGGCATCCTGCGGCGAAGCCGTTCTGGAGATTTTGAAGGCAATGAATGCTCCCATTGACGGAGACGTGGCGGATGCTCTGTATGCGGCGGTTTCCACCGATTGCGGCGCATTCCAGTACCGCAATACCACGGCAGATACCCTCCGTGCAGCGGCGGAGCTTATTGAGCTTGGGGCAGACCATGTGGCGCTGAACAAGAAGCTTTTCCGCACCTTTTCCCGGGGGAGACTCACCCTTGAGGGCATGGTCTATACCACCATGCGCCAGTACAGAGACGGCACCCTGAATGTGGCGGCGGTGTCCCTCAAAATGCTGGAAGAGGCGGGGGCTGCGGAAGAGGATATGGATGACCTTGCCTCTCTTGCGGGAAAGCTTGCGGGGGTGGAAGCCTCCGTGACGCTTCGGGAAATGGCCGGCGGCATGGTGAAGGCATCCGTGCGGACGAACGGAAACCCGGATGCGTCCAAAGTCTGCGCGAAATTCGGCGGCGGCGGTCATGTGATGGCCTCCGGCTGCTCCATGGAATGCACTCTGGAAGAAGCGGAGGCGCGGATCGTTGCCGCGATGCTGGAAGAATGGCAGTAAACGGAGTTATCGTTGTGGATAAGCCTATGGAGTGGACCAGCCATGATGTGGTGGGAAAGCTCCGGGGGCTTCTCCGTGAGCGGCGCATCGGTCACGGCGGGACGCTGGATCCCATGGCAACGGGGGTGCTCCCGGTGTTTGTGGGACGGGCGACCCGGGCTGTGAGCCTTTGTGAGTCCGCGGATAAGGAATATATCGCAGGTATGCGCCCGGGGATCGTTACCGATACCCAGGATATTACCGGCACGGTGCTGGAAACACGGGGCGAAAGCCTTAACAAAGATACGCTTCTTGCCGTGATCCCGGAATTCACCGGAGAGATCCTGCAGCTTCCTCCCATGTATTCTGCCGTAAAGGTTGGCGGGAAGAAGCTTTATGAGCTTGCCCGCAGAGGTGTGGAGCTGGAACGGGAAGCAAGACCCATCACCATCCATGCCCTTGAGCTTCTGGGGGAAGAAGACGGAGATTTTTCCCTGCGGGTGGTTTGCTCCAAGGGCACATATATCCGCACGCTGGTCCATGATATGGGGCAGCGGCTTTCCTGCGGGGCGGCGCTTTCCTCTCTGCGGCGCACAAGAGCGGGACGCTTCACCCTTGAGGATGCCCACACTATGGAAGAGCTGATCGCCGCTGCGGAAGCGGGAACGCTGGAAGAACTCATTCTCCCGGTGGACAGGCTCTTTGCCGACCTGCCCTCCGTCACCGTGACGGAAAAGCAGGAGGGGAAAATCCGCACAGGGGCACAGTTCAGACTTTCCTGCGCCGACGGGCGGTATCGGGTATACGGACCCAAAGGAGACTTCCTTATGGTGGGGATCTGCGAAAGCGGCATCATGCGGGGAGAAAAGAATTTTTTTGAGGTGCAGAATTGAACGGGCGGATCATTGCGCTCGGCTTCTTTGACGGAGTCCATCGGGGGCACAGGGCGCTTCTTCGGGAAACGGTGCGTCTTGGAGAGAGAGAAGACTGCCGTCCTGCGGCGCTTACGTTCGCGGGAAATGTAGCGGGCAAGAGCAATCTGCTTTTGAATTCGCTGGAAGACCGCAGAATGCTCATGCAGCGGCTTTGCGGCGTGGAGGAAATGCTTGTCCTCACCTTCGATGAGGCGCTTATGCGCATGGAGCCGAAGGACTTTGTGGAAATGCTGGTGCAGCGCTTCGGTGCGGTGCATCTTGTTGCGGGGTACGATTTCACCTATGGCTACCGCGGAGCGGGAAATGCCGAAACGCTGAAAACCCAGTGCGCGGAGCTTCGGATCGGCTGCACGATCCTGCCTGCCGTTGAGGCGGGGGGAGAAGCCATCAGCTCCCGGATGATCCGGGGACTTGTCACCGGGGGAGAAATGGAAGAGGCGGTATCGCTTCTGGGGCATCCCCATGTGCTGACGGCGCCTGTGGAGCACGGCTATCGGCTTGGGCATACCATGGGATATCCTACGGCAAATCAGGTTTTTCCCGGGGAGGTTGCCGTTCCTGCGAAGGGGGTTTATGCCGCACGGGTGATCCTCCCTGACGGCAGGGCATATTTCGGCGCTGCGAACATCGGCACGAGACCTACGGTCTCCGATGGAAATGCGGTGACGCTGGAGACCCATATTCTGGACTTTTCCGAAGATCTGTATGGGAAAACCATTCGCACGGAGCTTTTTGCAAGACTGAGACCGGAAATGCGGTTTGAAAGCAAGGAAGCGCTGTTCTGCAGGATCGGGCAGGACGGGGAAAATGTGAGAGCGTGGTTTGCCGAAAACCGAAGCATCCTGCTGAAGGCGGAGCCGGAGCTTGTTCGGTATGCGGAGGAAACGCTTCTGCCTTTGTACGACGGCTTTGATAAGGGACATGACGGTGCCCATGTGCGGGAAGTGACCGAAAATGCCATGGAGCTTGCGGCAGAGTATGATCTGGATCCCTCCATGGTGTACTGCATGGCGGTGTACCATGATCTGGGAATGACGCAGGGGCGAAAGACCCACCATCTCACCTCCGCAAAGCTTCTTCGGGAGGATGAAATGCTGAAAAAATGGTTTTCCGCAAAGCAGCGGGAGATCATGGCGCAGGCGGTGGAAGATCACCGGGCATCGGGGGAAACGCCGCCGAGAAGCCTTTACGGCAGACTGCTCTGCGATGCGGACCGCTGTCTTGAACCGGAAACTGTGGTGCGGCGGACGCTGGATTTCGGCGCGGCAAATTATCCGGGACTTACCGAAGAAGAACAGTTTGCGCGTCTCAAAGCGCATCTTGCGGAAAAATACAGCGAAGACGGGTATCTTACGCTGCAGCTTGGGGCGAAGAAGACCGTATCTCAGCTTGCTGCGCTGCGGGACTGCATTCGGGATGAAGCGCGGCTCAAGGCACTTTTTGAAGACTGGCTAAAGCAAAACGGACAGATCGGATGATCTGTCCGTTTTGTTTACGCACCGGCGCTTTTTGCCGTTGCTGTGACCGTGCCTCCCAGATCCACGGTCACATCCCCGTCCTGGGTTGCGGCGGTGGAGAGATTCCGGTGAGAGCCGACTTCCACAATGAGCTCACCCAGAAGTCCCCGCTGCCGGGCAAGATTCAGCGCACCTTCCCGCGCCTGCTTTTCGGCTTCTGCCAAAGCGGGGGCATATTCCTCATACACGCGGATGCTTTCACCGCCGAGGACCAGAAACGCAACGCCCTCGGGACTGTTTTCCGTGCGGATCTCCACGGTGAACTCCGCATGGATCACGCTTGCGGCGGCGCCCACGGCATTGGCCACCTCCGCATGGGGCGGAAGGATGGCGGGAGCGCCCAGGGGTTCTGCTGCACCGCCGAGGAAAATGGCAGCGGGAGCGCCTGCCCCCACAAGGGCGGCGTTCATGGAAAACGCTGGCTGCATAAGGCCCTTGGGCTGGGTAAATGCTCTGGCGATAAGGGCATCCACACCGCCGTCAAGTTCCAGCTCGGGGCTCTCCTGCCTGATGCACAGATGCACGGCAGCACGATAGAGCCGATGGTGGGCAAGGGAAACGGCGCGGCGGCTCAGCTCCTCTTCATCGATTTCAAGAATACGGGTAAAGTATTTGGCTGCCATGCGGGAACCTCTCACATCAAAGGCGGAAAAACTGCCTGTGATATGCATGGCATCCGTCAGCGTAAAGCCGCAGCGGAGAACAGCGCCGGTCTCTTCCAGATGCTCAATGTGCAGGGTGTAAATGTCTCTGCCGACAGCCTCTGCGATCACAGAGAAGGGGCGGGGACCTTCCTGCAGGAAGCGGCAGACCGCATATTCCTCTGCGGTGACGCGATCCTCATCCGGCATGTGCACAAGCTCAAAAAATTCGTAAGTGCGGCGAATTCCCTGATAGGGGGAGTCCTCCAGCGCTTCAAGATCTTTGAGGATCCTGTCCCCGTAACGGGAGGCAAGCACGCACATGGGAACAGCACGCTTCTGATCGAGACAGAGAACACCGTGGCTGTCCAGATACAGCCTTGTATCGCCGCCGAGACCGATGGTCTCCATGCAGGCAGAGCCGACGCTTAGCTGATAGCCGCCGATGCTGGCGCCGTTTTCCGTGCGGATAACTTTTCCGTTTCGGATGAGCGCAAGGTCGGTGGTGGTACCGCCGATATCGGCGACCACGGCGTTTTCCAGACCTTCTGTCAGTGCAAGCACGCCGGAAACGCTTGCGGAAGGACCGCAAAGCAGAGTTTCCACAGGATGTTCCGCGGCAAAAGCCTCGCTCATGAGACCGCCGTCGCTGCGGACGATGTAGACCGGGGCGGTGATGCCCATTTTGTCCAGAGAGTAGCGCATTTCCCTGAGGAATTCCCCGATGACGGGAATGAGCCTGCCGTTAAGCAGGGCGGTGGATGCCCGCTTGAGATAGTTCATCTCCCGGGGAGCGACATCCCGGCTGCATACCGCATAGGCGCCCAGATGCTTTGCGGCCTCCGCAACGGCATATTCACACACGGGGTTTCGGTTGGAGAGCATACCCGCCACCGCAACGCAGTCACCGGGACGCACACGGTCGCGCAGAAGCGTTTCCAGCTCTTTCACGGAGGGGAGACCCTCCACAGAGCCGTCAAGCTTCACATCGCCGGGCACAAAAACGATCTCCTCCGGAGGAGGAAAACCGAATTCCTGCCAGCGCTCAAAAATCACCTTGCGGCTGCCGCCGGCAATGCACAGTGTAACAGGACCGTGCCGCCCCTCCACACAGGCGTTGGTGGCAAGGGTGGTGGAAAGGGAAACGCGGACAGTTTTTGCAAGCCCCTCCTGAGGGAGCTTTCGGATGGCGGAAAGGATGCCCTCGGAAAGACGGGCATGGGTGGTGGGGGATTTTGCGCTGCACACAACGGTATGAGAATCGGGATCGAAAAGCACGGCGTCCGTATAGGTGCCGCCGGTATCGATGCCGAGGATCCAGCCGGTTTCGTTCATCGGAGATTCTCCTTGCTGTCAAGATGCAAAAAGTATAGCAGAAGGAAAACATGGGGGCAAGAAGCTTTTGGATGACAGAACAAAAAACTCCCAGAGAAGTGCAAAAAAGCACATCTCCGGGAGCGGAAATTATGTTTCGATCCAGGCCTTCAGGGCTTCAAAGGTAGGTTCGTTCAGGCGCAGCGGATACCCCTCTTCCGGAAGATCCTCCGGTCGGTGGGCATCCGAGGACTGAATGATGTGCAGTCCGTCGGGAACCTCCGGCGGCATGATAAACCGGATCTCCGCTGCGCGGACAAGCAGATCCGGCGGCCATGTACCGAGGGCGGCAAGCATACCGTTTGTCTCGCGGTCAACATGGGCGGGCCAGCAGATGCCGCCGTATTTCGCGCAAAGCTCCGGCAGATCCAGAATGGAGTACCCGCAGGCGGAAAGAAGCAACCGTTCCTCCTCGTGGGGGGTTCCGTCGGGCTCATACCAGATCTGGTTTCCGAAAATGGCAGGTTCGTTTTTGATGGGGGGCATGGTGGCGTAAATCTCCTCACCGAACGCTTCCGCCTCATCCAGACCGGGAAACACACAAACGCAGTGTATATCTTCGCTGGTATTCACTTCGATCCCCGGGATAAAACCCATCTCATACTCCGCTGCCGCTGCTGCAGCAGCACGGCAGTTTTTTGCGGAGTTGTGATCCGTCAGCGCGATGAGATCCAGACCGTTGAGCTTTGCAAGTCCCACAAGGTCAAAGGGGGTCATCTCATCATCACCGCAGGGAGAAAGGCAGGAATGGATGTGAAGATCCGCCCGGATCATGACCCGGCACCGATGTCGCGGGCGGTCTCAAAGATCGGACGGCTGCTTTTCAGCAGGGTGAGACGGCCCCTTGCAGCCTCGATGGCCGCTTCGTCAAATTCATAGCCTTCCGCAAGAACGATGCAGGAGGCGTCGGCAAGGGTCGCCACGGCAACAGCGTTGTGATTGCCGATCACGGTGACCCATGCACAGCTTTCCGGTGCGCGTGCCATGGCCACACTGAGAAGGTCGCAGCAGAACACATTCTCGATCTCACGGTCTGCCTCAAGATGCACGGGGGTGATCCCCGGCAGCTTCAGAATATCCTGTACGGTCATTCCTGATCCTCCTTTGCGGCCTTATGCTGCTCTTCGATGAGCTTCTGCAGCTTTTCCCGGATGACAAAAATACACTGATCTTCCGTAGAGAAGCCGCCGACGATATCCTCTGCCAGTGCATGGCAGGAGGGAGCACCGCAGGCGCCGCAGTCCATACCGGGGAAATGCGTCTCCAGCTCCCGGATCTGGCCAAGCTTCGACATGGCGGCGGCCACGCTTTCGCCAAGCTGCATCACCGGGGCGTATTCCACGGCCTCATCCCAGCGCAGATCCCAATCCGGGAGATCGTCGGGAGGAAGGACGGGCGCAGCCTGCCGGATAAGACGATCGAGCCGTGCCTTTGCAATATAGGGGTTTTCCACAGTGAGAGCACCGCCTACGCAGCCGCCCACACAGGCGTTCAGTTCCACAAAATGCACATTTTCCAGCTGCTCGTCTTCCAGTGCTTCCAGAATGCGGATCACATTTTCCATGCCGTCAGCTGCCAGATAGTTGGTATCGCCGATACCCATGGACTCACCGCCGGAGACCGCCCAGCTGACGCCGGGGACACCGGACATGGCAAGCTGTTCAGGCTCGGTGATCTTTTTCACCAAAGGCATCATCTTGGTGTACACATCGGCAATGGAGATAACGCCGCTTACGGCGCTCTTGACAGTGCCGATGGGCATTTTTGCGCTGGTGGCCTTTGCAGGGCAGGGGGAAATGAAGAAGCAGCCGATTTCCTCCGGCTTCAGTCCCGTCTGCTTCACGGCTCTTGCCCGCGCCCAGCGGGCGGCAAGCTCCATGGGCGGACGGTAGGGCAGAAGGTTCGGCAGAAGGGAGGGGAAACGTACCCGGATGATCCGCAGCACAGTGGGGCAGGCAGTGCTGATCACCGGACGGGGAAGGTCATCCCGCTGCAATTCCTTACGGGTGGCTGCGGAAACAGCCTCGGCAGCTGCGGAGACCTCAAAAACATCATCAAATCCGATGCGCTTGAGCGCCGTGAGGAGCACATTGCGGTCCCGTATACCGGAAAACTGCCCATAGAGGGAGGGCGCCGGCAAAGCAATGGAGAATCTGTAGTTCTGGATGATGGTCAGCGGATCGGCAACCGCCTTTTTGGCATGATGCTCACAGACCCGGATGCACTCACCGCAGTCGATGCAGCGCTCCTTGATGATGGTGGCCTTTTTGTCACGCACGCGGATGGCGTTTGTCGGGCAACGCTTGACGCAGGTGGTACAGCCTACGCACTTTTCCTTGTCCAACGTGACGGAATGTATCATCTTACTGCTGTCCATAGAATACCTCTCTTCCCGGACAGAGGCGGAAAACAGGGTCAGGCGACGTTGATCTCAATGGTAACCGTGGTGCCTTTGCCCACCTCCGTCTGAATGTCCAGACGATCCGTGTACTTCTGAATATTCGGCAGACCCATGCCTGCGCCGAAACCGAGATCCCGCACGGATTCCGATGCAGTGCTCCAGCCTTCTGTCAGAGCAAGGTCAATATTCGGGATCCCCGGGCCCACATCGGCAAATACAGCCGTGATGACCTCAGGGGTGATGGTGACGGTGATCATGCCGCCGTTTGCGTGGATCACCATGTTGATCTCCGCTTCGTACATGGCGATGGCCATGCGCCGGATCACCGAGTTCGGAAAGCCGAGATCCTTCAGCGTCCGCTTTACGGCGCTGGAAGCCAGTCCTGCCTGGGAAAAATCCTCAGTAGAGACCGGGAATTGCAGCGTCAACGGTTCCATCAGAGCATCTCCTCATCGCGAAGACCTGCGTTGTAAAGAATGCCGCAGGCACGGAACATCCGGTGAGAGGCGCCCAGCATGGTAAGCCCGCGCTCATTGGCAAGCTCGATCATGGCTTCGGTGGGAGCCTTGCCCCGCACCAGCACCACACAGGTGATGTCCAGCATTTCGGCAGTTCGCACTACCTGCGGATTCACAAGTCCCGTGAGCAGC
>JAFQKD010000196.1 GCA_017397075.1 Oscillospiraceae bacterium
GCTCGGAAATCTGCGACCTGAGCGGGATGGATGGTTCGCTCAGACAATCTTTTATGAAGCAGATGGGCTGGCGCCCATCAATGAATAAGGGGCAGGCTGAGCGGATCAGACGCGCGCTCAGGCGGGTTCGTATAATATCGCTCAGCCTAACGAAAACCAAGGGCTATGCCCATGGTTAAAAAAGGCTGCGCTTATGAGTAGTCCCGCCGTAACGGGAGCCTCCCTCTGACGAGGGAGGTGGATTTTGCGAAGCAAAAGACGGAGGGAGAGAAAATGATAAAGCTATTTCTCTCCCCCAGTCTCGCGCAAGCGCTCGACAGCGCCCCACCGTCAACAGAAGCGTTTTCTGCCGGGGATTTTTACGGCTCGACCTTTACGGTTTTGATGGCTTCAATGGCTTTTTTAACTTCTTCCGGCCGGATAAACAGCATGTCCAGAAGTGCTGTCTCCTGCATCCTCGCCCGTGCTTGAGCAGGAATATCCATGGCGGCGGCTTTGTCCAGCTCGTCCTGCATAGTGCAGGCCATTTCTTCAATGTTATCCGTCAGCACCGAGTCATACTTCTTGGGCAGATACTGCCGCAGAACTTCCATGGCGTTGGGATCGTGGGAGAGAACCTCAATGCGGGTGTGCTCGTCATAGGGGTGGAAATGGTCACGCTTCGGGCGATAGGTCCACACGTATTTTCCGGTGGTGACTTCAAAGGGCGGCGTTTCGCAGTCGGGAAGCTCCACTACGGCTGTGCAGCCGAAGGGGATATCTGCTTCCAGCGTAAAGCTGCCGTCCTCGTTAAAGCGCCAGCAGGAGGTGTATTTGCCGCTGGCGGAATCGTAGCTGCAGCGGGTATGGTGCAGCCGCCAGTTGGGCTTGGGCGCAAGGCGGATCTTGCGGAAACCGGGCTCAAGGGGGTAAATTCCGGCGGTGTAACGGTAGAAGAATTCCACGATTGAGCCGATGGCAGTGTGGTTCATGGAATTCATGGAGGTGCCGCTGACCGTGCCGTCAGGCAGGAGGGAGTTCCAGCGCTCCCAAAGGGTAGTGGCGCCGAGATTCACGGAATACAGCCAGCCGGGGAAGCCTTCAAAGAACAGAAGGTCATACATTTCGTCCACCATGCCGTTTTCTGCCAGAACCGGGCCAAGAAGAAATGCAAGGCCCAAACCGCTCTTGATACGCCAGCAATCCCGGAGCATCCGGTGACGGAATGCGTTCAGCACGGGCTCTTTTTCCCGATATACGCCAAAGAGCAGGGAGATGAGATACCCGCTCTGTGTGTCCACGGAAAGCCTTCCCGAGGGAGTGAAGTACTCCTGCAAAATGGCCTCGCGGATGCGCCCGGCAAGAGCGGTATAGGTTTCGGCATCGGCAGTGTAGCCGAGAATACCGGCGGCTTCCGCTGTCAGCGCGGCGGATTTGTACCAGTACATGGAGGAAATATAATATTCGTCCGTTCTGCCGTATACGCTCTGCTCATGGGCACCGTCAAGAGCAACCCAGTCGCCAAGCTGCTGGTCGAAATCATAGAGATACTTTGCGCCCCGGGCTTCATCCCGTTTGCGGATGTATTCCACCCAATCCCGCATCAGAGGATACTGCAGCCGCAGAACCTCCTTGCTGCCGTAATAGTTGTAGAGATTCATGGGCAGCAGTGTTGCCACGTCGGCTCCGGGGGAGGAGGTGATGCCGGGCTGGTCGTTGGGAATATAGAAGCCTACCATGCCGTTGTTCCGCAGCTGATCGGTGCGTGTGTCCCGCAGAACCTTACGGTAGAACGCGCGCATATCCATGTGGTAGCTGGCAAGCCAGCTGGTATTCAGCACATCACCCAGCCACATGAGCCGCTCATCCCGCTGGGGGCAGTCGGTACCCTGATCCACACTGTTGGACTTCAGGCCCCAAACCGTGTTTTCGTACAGCCGGTTCAGTCCTGCATGGGAGGTTTCAAGATACCCGATGCGCGGAAGCTCGGAATGCAGGGGACGCCCGGTGAAGCAGGAGGGATCTACGTTTTCGAGACCTGTGACCCGGATGTAGCGGAAGCCGAAAAACGTGAAATGGGGATAGATCAGCCGGTTTTCGCCGTCGGAAACGTAGACAAACCGGGATTTTGCGCCTTTGTAATTGTCGTGATAGAAATTCCCCTTTTGCAGCACTTCACCGCATTCCAGCGTCATGGTCACACCTCGGGGGATGGGCTGGGTGCATTCCACGAAACCTGCAAAGTTCTGTCCGAAGTCCAGAACGGTTTCCCCGGCAGGGGTGTGGATCAGTTCTTTTACGGCAAGACGCTCCATGGGATGCAGCGGCAGAGAGTACCGCTCCACAAGCTTTGCCGGAGCGGGGATACAACGGGCCTTTCGCCGTGGATTTTCCTGCTGCTGCCAACGGAGATGGTTCTGGATCTCACCGTCGTAAATGTCGGTCTCCTCGTAAATACTGCCCTCGTATTCCCAGGTGTCATCGGTGGAAACGGTCTCCTCCGTGCCGTCGTTGTAGGTGATGTGGAGCTCGGCAAGGAGGGCAAATTCCTTTCCCCACAGGCTTCTTGTTCCCGTAACGCCGTATCGGCCCTTGAACCAGCCGTTTGCCAGCCAGACTTTCAGCGTGTTTTCCCGGCTGACGGCATCTGTCACGTCATAGGTGCAGTACTGCACATGGGTGTAATAGTCGTTGATAAACGGGGCGAGCATGTCATTTCCGGCGCGGCTCCCGTTGAGATATGCTTCAAACAGACCCAGCCCGCAGATATAGAGCCTTGCCTGCTTTACGGGTTTTGCACAGGAAAACTGCCTGAGAAATACGGGGTGATCCGGCTCGTTTTCCTGCATGCCGATCCATTTGCCTTCCCACGGCTCGTCCATTTTCGCTGTCTCGAAAAAGCAGATGTCGCTGACGGCGGTCTCTTCTGCGTCGGAGGTGACGGTGACGCGCCAGTAATAGCGGGTTCGCGGCGTAAGCTGCAGAGAAATCGGCTCGCCGTTGCTGCAAAGCTCACTGCCCTCCCGAACAAGGATGGGAGAGAGGAAATCCGGTTCGGAGGCGACTTCAATTTTTGCGTTGGTCTGCCGGGTGCCGACAGATTCGGCAACCTTCCATGAGCAGACAAGCTCTTCAAACAAGTAGCCGACGGGATTCACAAAGCCGTTCAGTTTTACATCGTAGAGTATCAAGAAAATTCCCCTTTCGGTGGTTGATCGGACAGTAGTATTTTGCCATGGGTCCAAGTCTGCCGCAAGGGGAAAAAAGCGGTAATTTCGGGCAAAAAGGCGCACTGCACGGCATAAAAACACGGAAATATAAAATGCGGATATCTTTTTCAGGGAAAACGGATATTTACATTTTCTGCACACAGTCCTATCATAGACACAGGGAAGGAAGGTGCAATGTATGTGGAATCTTTCCATTACTCCGATGGAAGAAGCATATCTTGAGGAAATTTGTGATGATCTCATTATGCAGCAGAAACGGGGGATCTCCGACTGCGCCATGCTCATACACTACTATACCCCGGAGGGGACCCCGCCTATGGAAAAGGCGAAGAGCCAGTGCCGGGTGTACGATCGGTTCAGGGAGCGGCTGGATGCTGCCGGGGCGCGCCACGGTGTTCTTGTGCAGTCCACTCTGGGGCATATTTATCCGCCTACGGAAAAGCATCCCTTTCAGCAGGTGGTCAGCCTTGTGGCGGGTACGGAGCATGATGTGTACAAGCCCTATGACAAGACCCAGCTCGTGGGAACGACCTTTACCCCCACGGTCTGCCCCTATGACAAGGGCTTCCATAACTATATCCGTGAGCAGATGCGGGAGCTTGCGGGGCATAAGCCCTCGGTGATCATGATCGACGATGATGTGGGTCTGGTGTACCGTACCGGGATCAAGGGCTGCGCATGTCCGCTGCATATGGCGGAATTCAACCGCCGGGCAGGGACGAACATGACCCGGGAGGATCTGATCGGCCGCATTTTCTCCGGTAAGCCGGAGGATGAACGGTACCGGCAGATCTATCTGGATACCCAGCGGGACGGTATAGTTTCTGCGGTGAAGGCTATGCGGGAAGGGATCGACAGCGTGGATCCCACCATTCAGGGAGCAGTCTCCATTGCCGCAAACTACTGCGAGTTCACCGAGGATATTGCGGATGCCTTTGCCGGGAAGGGGAATCCCCGGATCGCCCGGTTCAATAACGGTGCCTACGGTGCGGCAGGTGCCAGATTTTTCACCAAAAATGCCGCCCGCGCAGCCATGCAGCGGGAAACGCTCCGGGGGAAGATCGATGTGTTCCTTGCGGAGACGGATACCTGTCCCCATAACC
>JAFQKD010000016.1 GCA_017397075.1 Oscillospiraceae bacterium
AGCATATCCAGATATGCCTTGAGTCCCTCCATATCTCCGTCTGCTGCAAGGACCTTCATGGTCTGGATATGATTGCGGTAATCATGCCTCCATCCACGGACCTGTCTGTACATGTTTTCCACTTCCCGGTAGTGGGTGTCCACAAGCTCCCGCTGATAGGCGGCAATACGCTTGTCGATCAGTTTCCCAAAGAGCGACATTTCCGCACCTCCTCACGTATGCTGGATGATCGCCCGGTTCAGCGGCTCATATGCACCTCTTGGCAGAGGCAGCACCGTACCGTCGGAAAGGCGCACTTCTGTTTTTGTTACACTGCGGATGCATGTCAGATTCAGAATCATGCTTCGCCCGACACGGCTGAAGCGCTCATCCAGCATGGCTTCAAACTCCCCGAGAGAGCGCTTTACGGTGTAATCCTCTGCTGCATGAACGGTCACATAATTGCGCAGCACCTCAAGATAGCGGATCTCATAAAAAGGGATCCGCACCATTTCCCCGGAAAGTTCCAGATTCAGACACCGATCCTGCTGTTTCCGTTTTTCCACCGCACGATCCAGTACAGAGAAGAATTTTTCCCGTGCCAAAGGCTTCATGAGATAATGCAGCGCCGCCACCTCATACCCCTCGGCGATGTAATCGGAATACCCGGTAAGGAAGATGATCTGCACCGCTTCATTATCCCGCCGCACGGTTTTTGCAAGCGTGATACCGTCCATAGCGCCCATTTCGATATCCAGAAGCAGGATATCCCAGTTTTTATCCTCCGCATACCGGAACAGGAACTGTTCTCCTCCGGAAAATACCTCCGCAGTAAGGATCTCTCCCCGTTTCGTCTTCCACTCATCCAGAAGCTGCAGAACATATTCGGCGTCCTTCCTGCAG
Organism: Oscillospiraceae bacterium; assembly: GCA_017397075.1. Classification (GTDB taxonomy): domain Bacteria; phylum Bacillota; class Clostridia; order Oscillospirales; family Oscillospiraceae; genus RGIG1893. The sequence continues at coordinate 883 of JAFQKD010000016.1, forward strand.
TCATCGCATACCGCAGCACGGCAGACCATGCGATCACCTCCCTTTTCGGTTCCCCTTTTCGGTTCATTGTATAATCTTTTCTTCCGAATTGCAAGCCGCAGTGCAAAACACCCCGAAGCATCTGCTTCGGGGTGTTTCGTTATGTGCGTCTCTGCAGCCAGAGACGAAACTGCTCCAACAGCTCCAGTGTGCGGAAGCGGAACACATATTCCTCCTCCCCGCCCTGCAGAAAGACCGCCTCCGAATCGGAAAGTCCCGTTTCTGCCGCAAAATCCTCTGCCGCAGCCTGACAGAGGGGCGGGAAAACCACGCACCACCAGTTCTGCCCCTCAGCATCTCCGATATCCACCCGCAGGGTAAGATACTCCCCTGCAGGAAGGGTAAACGTGCCGTACCTGCGGGTGCCTGCGGATTCCGCGGCAAGATAGGTCTTCACGCTGTCTCCTTTCCCCGCTTCCCGCAGAGCGGAAACCGCAGCTTCCCCCAGCACATCCAGATTCTCCTCCAGAATTTCCGCCGCACGGGTACGGTCATCGGCGTCCAGAATGCCGTCTGCCGCTTCCAGAACCGCATCCCGCACAAGCAGCTTTGCCGCCTGATCCTCCGGTTCATCGGAATTTGCCACCACCCGAAGGCGGATCAGTTCATTTGCAAGCGCCTGCTGCTGCCATGCCGTGACAGCGCACCAGGCAAGTGTTGTTGCCAGCGCCACCAGAACGGAAAGCGCCGCTACCTTTCGCTGAAGCTCCATATATACCTCCAAAAATGCCGATACTGTGTACTGCTTACAGTATCGGCATTTTTCTTCGGTCTTATTCCATTTCATCCCAACTTTTTGGGATTCGGGCAAAATATGTCTCTCTGTATCGCTGGCGCAGAACAAAGCAGGCCGCCTCCGCACCTTCCCGTTCGGGGAAGAGACCAAACACGGTAGGACCGCTTCCGGACATGACGGAACCGATGGCACCGCTGCTGCGCAGAACGCCCTTGATGGAGGCGATCTCCCGCTGTCCTTTGGGAAGCACAGTCTCAAACACATTCCCCATTGATGCGGCAGCCCCATAAAGATCTCCCGCCTTCACCGCATCCACAAGTCTGTCCGTATCCGGGTGGGGAAGCTCTGCCGCGCTGTCGATCCTTGCAAACATCTCCGGTGTGGAAACGGGGAATTTCGGCTTGCAGATCACCACAAAGCATTCCGGCATATTGGGAAGCGCAGTGAGGATCTCTCCCCTGCCCTCCGCAAGAGCGGTTCCCCCAAGCACACAGTAGGGCACATCGCTGCCGATGCTCTCGCCAAGTTTACATAATGTTTTTGTGTCCATTCCCGTACCGCACAGCCGGTTCAGCGCTCTGAGAACAGCCGCAGCATCGGAGCTCCCGCCGCCCATACCTGCGCAGACAGGGATATGCTTGCGGATCTCAATGGCGAAATCCACGTCCGCAAGTCCTGCCGCATCGCGAAACACCGCCGCAGCCTTCCCCGCAAGGTTCTTTTCCCCCGTGGGAAGATAGGCGCGGTTTGTTCCCACGCGAATATTTCCCTCTCCCGGGGAAACGCTGACGGTGAGATCATCGCACAGGGACACGCTCTGCATCACGCTGCGCAGCGCATGATATCCCCCGGGAAGGATCCCCGTCACATCCAGACAAAGGTTCAGCTTTGCCCAGGCTCTTTCCTTTGTGCGCCCCGTCATTTGCCGAAGAGAAGTCCCATAAGGGCAGTTCCGGCTTCCACTTTCGCGCCTTTTTCGCCGAAGGCTTCGGTGTAGCGCATGCCGTTGTGGAGGTCAAAGCGGCTGTCATACAGCATGAAGGGCACAGGATCTCCGTCATGCCCCCGCGTGGATGTCAGGGTCTTGTGGTCGGAAAGCACCAGAAGGCGGAAGTCCTCTCCCTTTTCCTCAAGCGCATCCACGATGGGCTCCAGGATCAGATGATCCAGATTGGCGATGGCCTGAAGCTTTCCGGGAAGGTCGCCGTTATGGGTACACTCATCGGGAGCTTCCAGATGCACGGCAACGAAATCCTCCGTCTCCAGCACCCTGAGGGCAGCTTCTGCCTTGCCGGCGTAATTGGTGTCCAGCTCTCCCGTTGCACCGGGAACGGTGACCGCTTTGAGCCCTGTAAGCCGCGCGATCCCCTGACAGAGAGGCACTGCGGAAATCACACTTCCGGTATGGCCGTACTTTTCCGGGAAATCGGGCAGCGCCACTGCAGTCCCCTGTGCCCAGAACCAGATGCCGTTTGCGGGCATTTTTCCCTTTGCACGGCGCTCTTCATTCAGGGGGTGATGATCCAGCTTTTTATGCGCAAGGATCATGAGCTCCTTCAGCACCTCTGCATTTTCACAGCCGGAGGGCAGATGCCGTCCCAGAGCCTCCCCCAGATGATCGTGAGGCGGGATCAGCACAAGACCGTCGTTATCCGCAGCACTCTGCACCACAAAATGGCGGAAATTGGGTGATTTGTGAATGGTGAGCCGTGCTTTTTTGGCAGCAGCGGCAAATTCCTCGTCCTCGAACAGGGCGGTAACGATGGCAATGCTGTCCTCCCCTTCGATGGAGCCTGCGCTGTGGGAGAGGATCTTCTTCTCCTCCATAGGCATATCCCCATCCTCAAAGGTCACCATATTACAGCGGTAAGCCGCGTCACCCGGCTGCAGGGCAATGCCCTCTGCCGCAACCTCAAGGGGTGCGCGCCCGGTATAGCAGTAATTCGGGTCACAGCCAAAAATGGAAAGAATTGCCGTATCGCTGCCTGCAGGAAGTCCTTCCGGCACGTTTTTCACAGAACCGAGCATCCCTCTTCCCGCAAGGTCATCCATCAGCGGCTTTTTTGCCGCCTCAAGAGGGGTTTTTCCGTCCAGCTCCGGCACGGGATTATCCGCCATACCGTCGCCGATAACAAGCACATATTTCATAACTGTATTCTCCGTTCCGGCATACATCAGTATACCCGCAGATTTATGTGTATGATTATACACATTTTTCCGTTTTTTTCAAGGCTTCATACGCATATCCGCAGATACCCGGGGCAAAATGACAGAGCGCAAAGGAGGCGATCCAAATGCTTATGGACAGAATCGCGCTTGTACTCTCCATTATCGGGGGACTTAACTGGGGTCTCATCGGCATTTTCCGTTTTGACCTTGTTGCCTTTATCTGCGGCGGTCAGACCTCCGCAGTCAGCCGGGTGATCTATACTTTGGTGGGTCTTGCCGCCGTATGGTGTATCTCCCTGCTGTTCAGGGAACGGGAAATCCACGGAGAACGGGCGTAAACGCGGGCACTGCCCGCGTACATAGTTTCCCCGTTGCATATCCCGTTTCCCTATGCTATGATGACCTCAAACGCGGAGGTGATCGAATGACTCCCAAAGAAAGAATGCTGCGGGCGTACAAAGGACGCAAAACAGACCGCATCCCCGTTGCACCGGAATTCTGGAACTACATCGGCGCAAAAACCCTTGGGGTGGATATGGAAACCTTTGAGCGGGAGGGCCTTCTTCCCATGGGCCTTCTTGCCGCGTTTCAGAAATACGGCACAGACGGCTGGGGTATTGCCTTCCCCTCGGTCAAATGGCATGACCGCAAAACCACAGAAAAAACACGCCGTCTTCCCAGCGGTCAGCTGGAAGCGGAAACGGTGCACACATGGCACGGAAAGACCTTTTCCACCGTCTCCGTGTTTGACAGGAAAGAGCCCTCATGGGTAAAAAAGTTCCTTGCTGACGAGGATTCCGTTCGTGATGCCGCGGAGATGCTCCTTTCCTCTGAGGCGGAATACGATGTTTCCGGCATGAACGAGGTCTGGAAAACCGTTGGGGACAGCTATCTCTGCGAGGTCTGGACGGGTACACCTTTCTTCGATTTTATCGAGGGCATTGCAGGCTTTGAGGAAGCGGTAAGCTTTTTCGCCGATGAGGACGAAAAGATCCTGCAGGCGCTTCTGGAAAAATACACCGCAAGCCAGCTTCGCATGATGGATATCCTCATCGAGAAGACCCCCTTCGAGTCCTACTTCATCGGCTGTTCCAGCTCCTGCAACTCTCTTATCGGTCCTCACATGTGGCGGAAATGGGATAAGCCTTACATCAAAGCTGTTGCCGACCATCTTCACAGCCGTGGAAAGCTGCTCCACGTCCATTTCCACGGAAAATCCATTGAAACCATTGAGGACTTCGCGGAAATCGGCATCGACTGTGTATGCCCATTCGAGCGGGGTC
>JAFQKD010000197.1 GCA_017397075.1 Oscillospiraceae bacterium
AATTCGGAAACTGTGCCGTACATGGAAAGCAGGGGGGAATCCAGAATTCCGCGGGCAGTGCGGAGCGCAGCCTCCGGCTCGTTGAGGCATACCATGTCGTAAAGGAATAGCGCTGCGGTATGCCCGCAGAAGCCGGTGGGTACATCCGGACTGTTGGGCAGAAGACCGTCCGGGCGGACGGTATCCATGAGGGAAAGGGCATCTGTCTTTTCGCTGCTTTCGGGGAGCTTTGCACCGATCCACAGGGGGAAAAGCTGATAGTTTGTCATCCGGATCGGACTTCGCTGCCAGCCGTTTGCGGAGGGTTCTGCGTTCCAGAGATGAATGCCGCGGGCAGGATCGTAAAACACCTCCTGAATTTTCTCCCGCAGTGCAGAAAGCTCGCGGGACAGATCCTCCCCGGTCAGTGCGGCATACCATTCCAGAGAACAGAGCGCCGCCACCGTGGAAGAAAAGGAGCGTTTGCTGTGATCCCAGCCGTAGGACGGATTGGGAAAACCGCCGTATTCCTCTCCGTCTGCATTGCAGCAGTACTGCTCTGTTTCATCGCCGTTAAAATCCATGGTGTAGTCATGACTGCAAAGCCAGCTGAGCTGTGCTTCCGCAGCCCAGCGGAGCGAGGGCAGGATCGCTGTGATAAGTGCCGTGTTCCCTGTGCAGGCCAGATAATCCCGCGCCATGAAGAGATAATAGGCGGTAATTTCCGCGGCATCATTATGGAAGGAGCCGCCGATAAAACTGTCAGAGCCCATGGACCACCAGTTGGGGATGTAGCCGGCAATGGTCCAGCGGCTGTGGATGTTGCGCAGGAGCGCGGCGGTTTCTTCCGTGTGACCGGCGGCAAGCAGCATCCGCATACAGCCATGGGTGTCGCGGATGTAGGAATTGGCATATTTTCGGATACCCGCAATGGCACCGCCGCCACGGTTCTGCTGCATTTTCACGCACAGCAGCAGAGATTCCAGCGCATCACTGTCCCGTTGGGTGGGCGCGGAGGGCAGCGTTCCGAGAGAGAGCCAGTCTGCCCAGCCTTGCAGCGTGTCCTGCAGAAGCGTGCGGGGGTCAGGCAGCAGGGAAACGGAGTCATTTTCATAAAAGCAGCGGTGCACAAGGGTGCAGGTGCCGTCTGCACTGGGGACGGCAGTCAGCAGGAAGCTTTCTCCGTCGGAAGAAAGGGCGGCAGTTTCCGTCCAGCGGATATCGCAGCAGCGCAGCGCCCAGTTCAAGGTCTCCCGGTTTCCGAAGCAGTAGCGGGATGTATCCTTACGGATGCAGATCCCATCGGGCAGAAGATCTGTTTCCGCCTCGTGAGGGGTTATGCGGGCAAGAAGAGCGGCTTTCCGTTCCGCACCGGAGAGATCTGCAACATGAATATGGCGCAAAACCTCCTGCCGTTCAAAGGGGGCATAGTCCCAGAGGGCAATGCGGAAACCCATTGCCTCAGCGGTGCCGAAAAAAACACCGGAACCGCGCAGCCGCTTCATTTGAAAAGCGAGGGGGTATTCTGCGCCCTCAAAAACAAGACTGATGACTTCCCTGCGCAGATAATTCGGCGAGGTGTAATCCGGACCGATGAGAAATGTCCACTCCCCCTCAGGCGTTCCGGAAGCACCAACCACGGAGTTTCCGAAAAAATAGGTATCACGGCAGCTGTTGTGCCACGGCACAGCCCTTAACGAGGATGTTGAGATCAGCGTATCGTACATGGAGAACCTCCCGGTTCGATTTTGGTTGCTTTGCTTCTTATCCCTCTTCGTACTTTCCCAGATACCAGCCGACAATGCCGTTTTGCTTGGCAATGACGCCTCCGGAGGTCACCTCAAGAAGAGAAAGCGCATCGCCCGCCTTCACCGGAAGCAGATAATCGGTATAATCGTTGCACTTGTTTTCGCCGTAGATGCGGCTTGTGGGGACGGTGAGCTTTCTGCCGCTGGCGATATGTTCGACGTACGTAAACTCCTCACCCGGCTGCAGGATATTCACATCCCGGGTCGTCCAGTTGATGTGAAGGGAGTCTTCGCTGGGGGACTGATTTTCCAAAGCACGGATGACGGGGAACTTTTCTTCCCGGAGAAATACAATGTCCTCCACATCGCATCCGCCATCGGGAAGCACGAGCATATTCAGCTGCTCTTCTCTTCGCTTTGTGCCGCAGCCGCCGTCAATGGAGATGATGTGCTTTTCCCGGTTCACCACAGGGTTCAGCTGCTGAATGGAGTGGTTATAGAGATTCACGGGCCAGTGACCCACGATGAGATATTTATCGAAGGTGTAGGGTGTGTTTTCCATGAAGGCGTCGTACTTTGTCAGCTCACGGACAGTTTTTGCGGCGTTGTCCGCCACGGATTTTTCACGGAGACCGCCGTGAACAAAAACGAAGTTTTCCGCTTCCGCCACTGTGGGGAGCTTTGCAAGAAATTCGATCTCCGCCCTGCAGCAGCGGAGGATCTTGTCCCTTGCGGCAAGAACATCTTCGGGGGAAT